>JANQKW010000326.1 GCA_028280905.1 Porticoccaceae bacterium | reverse complement strand
GGGTAGGTTTTGCCCTGGTATTCCACCGGGTCGAAAGGGCTGCCGGTAGCGACGATTGCGCGGCCGTCGGTCCACTCAACGAGCTGCTGCGGCCTTGCTTCCACCTGCCGCGAAGGATTGCTCAGCGGGAAGATAATGGGCGTTGTGCAATGTTGGTTCATCGTGCGAATGATATCTTCGGTAAACAGGCCTGCTTGGCCGGATACACCGATTAGCACGTCGGGCTTGGCATTGTTGACAACCTCGAGTAGTGATGGGTAGTCCGCGCTGTGCTGCCAGGCTGCGATGTTCTCGGCGGGTTGGCACAACGCCTGCTGAAAGTCGAGCAGCCCTTGCATGCCTGCAACCATCAGTCCATGGCGGTCCACCATGTAAATCTGTTGCCTGGCCTGTTGGTCGCCGATTCCCTCGCTGCACATCTGTTGAATGATCTGCTCGGCAATACCGCATCCCGCGGAGCCCGCGCCGGCGAATACCACTTTCATCCGGGACAGTTTGGTTTGCTTGGCGCGGCAGGCCGCCAGCAGGGTTCCCACGGTTACCGCGGCGGTTCCCTGAATGTCGTCGTTAAAGCAGCATACCCGGTCGCGGTAGCGTTTTAGCAGCGGCATGGCGTTGTGTTGGGCGAAGTCCTCAAACTGGATCATCGCCTCCGGCCAGCGTTTTTTCACCGCGCAGATAAACTGCTCGAGGAAGTCGTCGTAGTCTTGCCGGCTAATTCGCTTATGGCGCGCGCCCATGTACATAGGGTCTGATAGTAACTTCTCGTTGTTGGTGCCCACGTCCAGCATAATAGGCAGTGTATGGGCCGGGCTAATGCCGCCGCAGGCGGTGTACAGTGATAACTTGCCGATCGGAATTCCCATTCCTCCGATACCCTGATCGCCCAGACCAAGGATGCGTTCGCCGTCGGTGACAACAATGATTTTGACTTTCTGTTTAATGGCGTTATGCAGGATGTCGTCCATGCGGTCGCGTTCCGCATAGGAGATAAACAGGCCGCGCGGGTTTCGGTAGATATCGGAAAACTGCTCGCAGGCCTCTCCCACGGTCGGTGTATAGATAATCGGCATCATCTCCTCGAGATGCTCTTGCACCAAACGGTAAAACAGGGTTTCGTTGCTGTCCTGGATGGCGCGCAGATAGATAAGCTTATTAATCGGCGTAGAAAAGCTCGCGTATTGTAAATAGGCTCGGCTAACCTGCTCCTCAATTGTCTCGTAGCGCGGCGGCAGCAATCCGTTGAGGTTAAAGGCGTGGCGTTCTTCTTCGCTAAAGGCGCTGCCCTTGTTAAGCAGCGCCGTTGCCAGCAGGGTAGGCCCCGCGTAGGGAATGTACAGTGGGCGTCGGTCGTTGTCGGATTTCATCCAGTTACCGCCGTAAACTTGTGATTATTTACAGTGATTACTTGCGCTTGGTTTTGGGTTTGGCCAATAACGTGTCGCAAAAACTGTCGAGCATTTTGTTCGCCGATTTTAGGTCTACCGCTGAGCCGTCGATAAAATACTGCATTGCGGTGCCCCTTAGCATTCCGATATACAACACGGCGAAGGACTCAGAGTCCAGGGTCTTGTCGATCTCCCCGGATTTTTTCCCCCGTTCCACGATATCTACGATGCGGCTTCTCACATCCAGGTCAAATTCCTTAAAATAGGGTGATACCTCCTTGTAGGAGGAATAACTCTCATTCATCATCCGGAAAAGTGCGAGCATCAAGTCTGATTTATCTTTCACGCTTTGCAAGTAGAAATGGGAAATCATCTTTATTCCCTGTATCCCCTTATTTTCAACGTCGGACTGAGCAACTACCCGGTTTCGCCATAAATCGAGAATTCGCGCCGAAACCGCCTTCAGCAACCCGATTTTGGAGCCGAATCGATAGCTGACAAGCCCGCCGGTATAACCCGCCTCTTTGCCGACTTTAGCCAGGGTCATGGAGTCGGGGCCTTCCCGTGCAATGAGTTTTACGGCGGCTTTGAACATGGCATCGTCCGAAGCTTCGGTTCTCTCCGCCTGGGTTCTGCGAATAGGTTTTGTCATAGGTTGAAAGCTCAGTGATCTAAAGGCCTGGCAGGAAGTATAAATACTGGTCAGATAATTAACAATTATGTGTGTGGATCCAACCGCTAATAATAAATGTATATACAGTTATCGACCCTAATGGTTCGGCTGCAGGCACTTTTGGCGTTGCCCGTCCAAAAGAGTATAATTGCCGCCCCAAAAGGCTTATCCAAATTTCCTTTTACAGATGTTTTCCGGGCTCGCGATGCTTTTAGCCGTGGAGCCGTCTATCACCCAACTGATGTTGTTTTTCAGTCAAAGGACATAATTGCAGTACTTTGCAGCGAGGTTTTTTAATGTACGAGTATAAAGCGCCACTCAGGGATTTTGAATTTACCTATTTCGAGTTGATGGAGTATGAAGACCATCTGAAATCCTTGCCCAAGTATAAGGACTTGACGCCCGAAACCTGGAAAGCGATTCTCGAAGAATACGCCAAGTTGGTTGAAGGGGAGATTGTGCCGCTGTTCCAAAATGGCGATCAGGGCTGCAAATGGGAGGAGGGCGTCGTGACCACGCCAACCGGCTTTAGAGAAGCCTATCAGCGCTACGCCGAAGCAGGTTGGCAGAGCATGGCTTACGACGAGGAATTGGGCGGAATGGGGCTGCCGGAATCCCTCTACATTAATACCATGGAGATGCGCGGTGTTAACTGGGCCTGGACCAGCATGATCGGCTTTGGTAAGGCGGCCTCGCCGATTCTTATGGATAACGCCACGCCTGAAATCAGAGATATGTTCCTACCCAAAATAGTCACCGGTGAGTGGGTTGCCACCATGTGTTTGACGGAACCCCACTGTGGCACGGATCTCGGCATGCTGCGGACCAAGGCTGAGCCGGCCGCCGATGGCACCTATCGTCTTACCGGCACCAAGATCTTCATTACCGCGGGCGAGCATGACTTTACCGACAATATTGTTCATTTCGTGCTGGCGAGGATTGAAGGCGCGCCGGGTGGCACCAGTGGTATTTCGATGTTTGCGGTGCCCAAGTTTAACGTTGAAAACGGTGAAGTCGCCGATCGCAACGGCGTTGTATGCGGCTCCATTGAAAGCAAGATGGGGCTGAAGGGCTCGGCCACCTGTGTGATGAACTTTGACGACGCAAAAGCCTATTTGCTGGGAGAGCCCAACAAGGGATTGCAGGCGATGTTCGCGATGATGAACTCGGCGCGGATTGGCACCGGGTTGCAGGGGGTGTGTCACGCCGAGCTGGGTTACCAGCAGGCGGCCCACTATGCCCGCGAGCGCCTTCAATCCAGGTCACTGACAGGGCCGAAAAATCCGGATGGCCCGGCCGACCCGATTATCGTGCACCCGGATGTGCGCCGCATGTTATTGACCCAGAAAGCGTTTGCCGAGGGCGGCCGAATGTTTGTCGCCTATTGCGGCAAACTGGTGGATCGGGTCAATGCTTCTGACGACCCCGAGGTGGTGGCAAATGCCCAGGCGAAACTGGCCTTCCTGACACCGATTGCCAAGGCGTTCCTGAGTGAGGCAGGGGTGGAATCCGCCAGCCTGGCGATCCAGTGTTTCGGCGGCCATGGCTACATCAAAGAGTGGGGCGTCGAGCAGAACTTCCGCGATTCGCGCATTGCCACGCTTTACGAGGGCACTACTGGCATTCAGGCGCTTGACCTGCTCGGAAGAAAAGTGGTTGCCGCTAACCGGGCCTTTATGGATGCCTTTGTGGCGGATGTGGAGAAGTTGTGTGAGGAAAACCAAGACTATCCTCTCACCCAGCGACTGTCGGCAGTGGTCCACCGCTGGCAGGAACTCTCCGAAATAATTGGCGGGAAATCGACAAAGAACCCGGACGAGATCGGCGCCGCTTCGTTTGATTACATTATGTTTTCAGGCTATGCGGTGATCGCCTACTACTGGGCGCGAGCTGCACTGGTGGCGGAGCAAAAAATTGCCGAGGGGACCAGTGAAAAGCCGTTTTACGATGCTAAGATCAAAACGGCGACCTTTTACTTTGATCGCATTCTTGCAAGAACCGAAGGCCATGCCACAGCGATGCTGTCGGGGGCCGACAACCTGATGGGGATGGAAGACGATCAATTTCTGCTGCAGTTTTGACTGTGGCCCTAGTACTCCTTCAAGGTAATTATGCCGGATGCAGTTGGTGTGTCAGCGGTCATGGCAAGGCGCGCCTCGCCGGGAATGGTCACTCCCTTGCCAAGAGGCGCAACGCCGTCCATGGGCGCTGACACACCAACC
>JANQKW010000323.1 GCA_028280905.1 Porticoccaceae bacterium | reverse complement strand
CCAGCTGATTAAAGGTCTGCGCCAGCACCGATCCACCGAGGCGATGGCGACCTCCACCCAGTTCCACCAGCAACAAACGGGTCGGCCCCCGATCTGTCCGCAACTGCGGCGTAAGGGTGTTCCGTACATCCGCCACGGGGGCAAACGCTGAGATAACCAATGACAGGGGGGCGGTGACGGATTTCTCCTGTCCGTCCTGCTGCCAAGCCGTTCGCATTGACATGGAATCCTTGCCCACCGGAATGGTCAACCCCAACTGCGGGCACAACTCCACACCGACAGCCTGCACGGTGCGGTAGAGTTTTTCCTCTTCGCCGGAATGTCCGGCGGCGCACATCCAGTTAGCGGAAAGCTTGATATCGGCGATAGCCGCGATATTGGCCGCGGCAATATTGGTGATCGCCTCGCCGATTGCCATGCGCCCCGAGGCCGGAGCGTCCAGCAACGCCAGCGGCGTTCGCTCACCCATCGACATGGCTTCGCCGGCATAGCTGTCGTAGCTGACTGTTGTAACCGCGCAGTCGGCAACCGGCACTTGCCAGGGCCCGACCATCTGGTCGCGGGTAACCATGCCGGTGATGCTGCGATCACCGATGGTGATCAGAAAACTTTTACTGGCCACCGAGGGGTGCTGCAGCACCCGCTCGATCGCGTTATCCAGGCCGATGCCATTGGTGTCAAAGGGGGGCTTCTCCGCAGGACGTGTGTTCGCGGTGCGGTGCATTTTCGGCGGCTTGCCAAACAACACCGACATGGGCAAATCCACCGGTTTTTCATCAAACAGGGTATCCTCGAGCAGCAGGCGCTTGTCTTCCGTGGACTCACCCACAACGGCATAGGGGCATCGCTCACGGGCGCAAATCCGCTGGAATACCTCCAGGTCCTGCGGCCGCACGGCCAGCACGTAGCGCTCCTGGGCTTCGTTACACCAGATCTCCAGCGGCGACATCCCCGGCTCGTCGTTGGGAACCTGGCGCAGATCAAACCGGCCGCCGCAACCGCCGTCTTTCACCAATTCGGGAAACGCATTGGATAAACCGCCCGCGCCTACATCGTGGATAAAGGCAATGGGGTTGGCCTCGCCGCGCTGCCAGCACTGGTCGATCACCTCCTGACAGCGGCGTTCGATTTCCGGGTTTTGCCTTTGTACCGAGGCAAAGTCCAGGTTCTCCGAACTGCTGCCGCTGGCCATCGAAGATGCGGCGCCACCGCCCAGGCCGATCAACATGGCGGGGCCACCGAGCACTATCAGCTTGCATCCCGGAGCAAACTCCGGTTTTTCAATATGATCTTCACGGATATTGCCGTAGCCGCCCGCCAGCATTATCGGCTTGTGATAACCGCGGCGCTCGCCGTCGAAATCCTCTTCAAATGTCCGAAAATAACCGCACAGATTGGGGCGGCCATACTCGTTGTTAAATGCGGCGCCGCCGATCGGCCCCTCAAGCATGATATCCAGGGCCGAGACGATCCTGTCCGGTTTGCCGTAGTGATGCTCCCAGGGCAGTTGGTAACCGGGAATATGCAGGTTTGAAACGGTAAACCCGGTTAAACCGGCTTTCGGCTTGGAGCCCCTACCCACCGCGCCCTCGTCCCTGATCTCGCCGCCGGAACCGGTTCCCGCGCCGGGGAATGGGGCGATCGCGGTCGGGTGGTTGTGGGTTTCCACCTTCATCAACAGATGCACCGGCTCCGGGTGATACCCGTAGCTGTGTCCTTGTGGATCCGGAAAGAATCTGCCGGCCGTGTGTCCGGCGACGACCGCGGCATTGTCCGAATAGGCGGACAGCACATTTTCACCACCCTTTTGATAGGTGTTCTTGATCATCCCGAACAGCGAATGGGGCTGTTGCTCGCCATCGATGCTCCAGGAGGCGTTGAAGATTTTATGCCGGCAGTGTTCCGAGTTGGCCTGAGCAAACATCATCAGTTCCACATCGCTGGGATTGCGATCCAGTTCCTGAAAACTCTCCACCAAATAGTCGATTTCGTCATCGGCCAGGGCCAGCCCCAGCGAGGTGTTCGCCGTCTCCAGCGCCTTGCGCCCGCCGCTTAATATATCGACCCGGGTCATCGGCCTGGGCTTGTGTTCATCAAATAGCTGCGCTGCCTGGTCGACGTCGCTGAACACCGTCTCCACCATACGGTCATGGAGGAGCGCCGCAATAGCTGTTCGGTGTTGCTCAAGCAGCCGCGGCTCCCCGGCAACCTGGTAGGCGACCCCGCGCTCCAAGCGCACTAGGCTTTGCAGACCCGTGTTGTGGGCGATATCAGTGGCCTTGCTGGACCAGGGGGAGATAGTGCCGGGGCGAGGGGTGACAAAAAACAGCGCGCCCTCCTGCTGCGCTGCGCCCCCCGACGCGGGACCGTAGGTCAGCAGCGCTTCGAGGATTTTCAGGTCGGCGTCGGAAAAGCTTTCCTCTACCTTGGCGATATGCAGGTACTCCGCATACACGCCGCCAATGCCGGGAATTTTTTGCTGCAGGGTTTGTAACAATTTTTGTTGGCGAAAATCGGAAAGAGCGGGGGCGCCTCGCAAAATCAGCATGCGGAGAATCTCTAAAATAGCGTCGGTAAGTGAGCGGGTAACGAATGGCGATATTGTACGTTAAGCAGACGCCAACGTCAGTCCGGTAATCACTAAAAATGGTTGATCAACACCTGTTCTCTCTCTAACCTATGGGCCTCTATCCCTAAACGCGGTAAGGTATGCGGAGACTCAGGTTCCAGGTTAGGTTAAGAAAAACCACCAAGCGGATTATCTTTGGCACTCTAGTCCTCGCCATATCCCTGCTACTGACTAACAGCAGAGCGCCCACCACGCTGGAAAGCATATTGGCGCGCGGCGAACTGCGGGTCGCCACTTTTGAAGGGTCGACCACCTATTTCGAGGATGCCAAAGGGCCAAACGGCTTCGACTACCTGCTGGTCAAGGCCTTCGCGGATAGCCTGGGAGTAACCCTGAAAGTCAGCGTGATGGAATCTCTCGGCGCGCTGCTGGTTACCATAGGTGGGCCCAAGGCCGACTTTGCCAGCGCCGGATTGACCATTACGCCAGCGCGTCAGCAGCGTGTCAGGTTCAGTACCCCCTATAGTCATGTCACCCAGAAGTTAATCTACCGAATCGGCACCAAACGGCCCCGTAAGCTGGAAGATCTGCCAGAGGATGGCAGGCTGGTGGTATTGGCCAACAGCTCGCATTCGGAGCGACTTAAAACGGCAAAGCAGAGCCATCCGTCGCTGCAGTGGGAGGAACGCGGCGATGCGGACATGCTTGAGTTGATGGAAATGGTGCATCGGGACGAAATCAACTTTACGGTGGTGGATTCGAACGCCTATGCAATCGATCGCGGACTCTACCCGAAGGCCCGGGCGGCTTTTGACTTGACCGAACCCCAGCCGATCGCCTGGGCATTTCCAAATTTTGGGGACAGCACACTGGTGGACGCGGCGAATCGGTTTTTGAGCGATTATCAGAGCAGCGGCCAGTTGGAAAAGCTGAGCAAACAGTTTTTTGACCATACCGACAACTTCAGTATCGGCGGTTCGCAGTTGTTCATTAAACGCATCGCCTCCCGCCTGCCCGCATTCGAGCCGCAGTTTAAAGAGGTGGCGGACAATGTTGACATGGACTGGCACTTGTTGGCGGCCATTGCGTACCAGGAGTCACACTGGAACCCGAAAGCCAGGTCGCCCACCGGCGTGCGCGGTCTGATGATGCTGACCCTAACCACCGCAAAAGAGATGGGTGTGAAAAACCGCCTTGATCCGGTTCAGAGCCTCGACGGGGGCGCTAAGTATTTCTTAAAAACCAAACGCAGAATTCCCGACGACATTGTCGAACCGGACAGAACCTGGATGGCGCTTGCCGCCTACAATGTCGGCAAGGGTCATTTGGAAGACGCGCGGGTGTTGACGGACCGCGCCGGTCGCGACCCCCATCTGTGGGATGACGTGAAGGAGTTTTTACCCTTGTTGCAACAGAAAAAGTACTACAGCACGGTAAAACACGGCTTTGCCCGCGGCAAGGAACCCGTGCAGTATGTTCAGAATATCCGCCACTTTCAAAGTATCCTGCACTGGAACACCCTTGAAATGCAGCGCCGCAAAGAGCGCGAGCAACCGCCGAAAATGCCCTCCTCGAGCTGGGCGCCGGACGCGTTGCGGCCGCTGTAGGTTACGTGAGATGTAAGATGAGAGATGGAACAACACGTCTCTCATCTCACATCTCTCGTCTCACCTTCTTGCTTGAAAAAACGCCTTGAGCAATTCGGCGCAGGGTTGCTCCAGCACGCCTCCGTCCCATTGCATACTGTGGTTATAGTGGTTCCCATCGAGCAGTCGGAACTGGCTGACTACGGCACCGGCGCGAGGCTCCGGGGCGCCGAAAACCAGTCGCTCGACCCTCGCGTGCAGCATCGCGCCCACACACATGGTGCAGGGTTCGATGGTCACATAAAGCGTGGTGCGCGGCAGGCGGTAGTTGTTCAGCTTTGCAGCGGCGTCTCTCAGGACGACAATTTCAGCATGGGCGGTCGGATCAGCATTGCTGATCGGCCGGTTCCAGCCTTCGGCGATTATTGCGCCGTCTTTTACCAGCAACGCCCCTACCGGTACTTCATCGGCTTCGCCCGCGCGCCGGGCCAGCGCCAGCGCCCGCTGCATAAAATCCCTGTCTCTGGGTGTCTCACCCATCAAAGGCACCCGGCCATCACCACTCGATATCAGGCTTTGACAGCCTTGCTGCTAGCCTGCCTGGCTTTTGGTTTTCGCTTTGGCCTTGGCGCAGGTTTGGCTTTTGGTTTCGACAGCGCGTTTACTTCGCCCATAAACGCATCAAACGAATCCCGAATACACTGCTCGTAAAACTCCGGGTCAGGCATTTGGTCGCGGCAAGCCAGGAAAGTAATCACCAATTCTCCCACATAGCTGGTGACGCCCATAAACAGGCCCATGCCATGCTGCAGCACGCCAATATTGTAAAAGCGAACCAATTTTGAGCCGGCGAAATATAGCGGAACCTGCGGTCCCGGCACATTGCTGATAGTCAAGCTGGCAGGCAGCGCCTTTCTGCCAAACCGTGCCGCCAACGCCGTGGTTCGCCCCGATAGGGCCTGCAACGCGGCCGGCATGGTTTCCGCCATCTCCACCAACACGTCCGCACCCACGGCGTTGCGATAATCTTTGGTGTCCTGGGTAGTTGCGTGGACCTTCCTAAGGGTTTCAAGGGCGCTTTCCAGATTGGTATGTATATCCAGCGCCGTGATTGACACAACGTTGCCGCCCTCGCCGGCGACAGAGATATCTCGCAAACTGATCGGCATCCAGCTTTTTATCGATTGCTCCGGCAATTCCCCTTTATCGGCCAAGTATCGTCGAACTGCCTGGGAGATGATCGCAATGGCAACATCGTTAACTGTGGTGCCGGGCACCGCATTTCGGATAGCCTTGATATCGCTGAACGAAAATCGCTGGGCGCCAAAAACGCGGTGGGCGCTAATTAGGTCATCAAAACGGGTTTCCGGTTTGCTTGACAAACCAAACCCATGTTCCAGCCTATATTGCAATCCCTTGTAAATAGCCGGGATAATCTCCCTGCCCCGGCGAACGGTATTGGCGGGCTCCTTCAACCAGTTGTTGACCGCAGTTGTTACGATTGTTAAAAGGCTGGGGTCACCCTCATCTTCAAACTCAATAACCTCACTGCCGTATTCACCCCCCGGAACTGTGGGTTCAAGGTCGTGAATCGATCCGTAAATGTGCTCGCCCCCCATCCCATCAACAACCGCATGGTGAATCTTCGAGTAGATCGCAAAACAGCCCGGGGGCAAACCCTTGATATTATCCAGCCCCTCTATCACGTAACAGTCCCACAGAGGACGGCTCATATCCATAGGCCTGGAATGAAGGCGCGCCACCTGAATACAGAGCTGACGCCAATCACCTGGTTTCGGCAAAGCAATATGGCGAACATGATATTCAAGATCGAAATTCGGATCGTCAACCCAAAACGGAAAATCCACATTAAACGGGGCTTTTGCCAGCCTGGCCCTGTAGGCGGGTATTTTGCCGATGCGAGTTTCAAACTGGCGCAGGATGTCCTTAAAACGCACAAACTTTTGCGGCGTTGTGCCGGGGTCATAGATAGAAAGCGAACCTATATGCTGCGGCGCATTGGTAGACTCGGTGAAAATGAAGTTTGCGTCGCTTACCCCTAGTTGTCTCATATTATCTTCCTCATCAATCTAATCAGCGGGCTGCCTTGTTTTTGACATCTTGTTGTTCTGTTGGCGGGCCGCCCTAACCGTGGGAGACAAGTACGACCACCGCCCCAGTTCCGAGTGCGTGTCAACAGCTATGGATATAGTACCGTGAGGGAACGATAGTTGCACCCTTGCGCCTGATTCAAGCCCAAGCGGCACTCGAGCCTGGCGTCGCTTAGGGGCTGTTCTTACGAACAAAATCACTCTTCTCTATTACGAAAAACAATTTTTATATTGATTTTCAAAGAGTTACAACATAATAAAAATACTAACGGCATGGAAGACACCATTTTCAACAACTAGAAGAGATCAGGTAAAATGACGTTTTTCCATCCAGTAACTTAATGTGTACCCTAAACCGCTCGACACAACAGACTTACTTAACCCACGATGAAACTTTACGGAAGTTACAGCTCACCTTATGTTCGACACTTCCAAATCCGCTTGAAAGAAGCCGGAATTCATTACGACTTTATCGAAACAGCAGCGGTTAGTAGCTATCGATACCTAGGGCTTGTTAACACTAATGAAATCATCCCTGCAGTCGGCCACTTTTTCGACCAGCAAAGAACAAGCTGAAGACGCCCCATCCTCGCTGTAGGAGCTGATCAAAGAATTCGAAGAATCAGAACCTTGGAACGGTATCGACGACGCCTTTGGCCCGGCCCGATCGCTGGTTCAGGGGCAGGCGGGAGCCACTGTGAAATTTTCTGGATGTGCCGATACCGGAAACACCCTTTTGGCGAATGGTAAACTAGCAGTTAAATCGGCGCACAGCATGTTCAATGCATCAATGGCTTTGCTATTGCCTTTCATGGCCTAACTTCCTGTCTGTATGTTATCCACATGCTCAATACCTGAAATCAATGCGCGGAACCCATCGACCTGACATAGCCCTCCTGCTGCTCCACCTATGAACAGAGTGTCGCAAGTGTGTTATTGATCTCAATCAATTGCTTTTGCATATGATACTTATTATCATTCGCACCTAACTTTTTAGAGAGGGAATCCAAGATGAAACGACTATTGCTAGCCACTGCTGTGTTAGCCGCTCTCCCCGTTCACAACAACTGGGCAGAAGAAAAGCAAATCACGGAAGAGATAACGGTAACTGGCGTACGCGAGCGGCTCTACCAGGCCGGCATGTTGAAAGACGTCATCCAGAAAACCGAGGTGATCAGCAACGCTTCCATCGAACAGATGAACGCTGCCAACCTGACCGAAGCTATCGCCGAATCTCCGGGAGTGCGCGTCAATAACGAGTGCTCTATGTGCGGCGTGAAGCGGGTTATGCTTAACGGCCTGCGCGGCGAACATACCACTATCCTGGTGGACGGCATTCCTACCTACACCATGATGTCCGGCTTCTACGGCCTTGATGCAGCGGCGTCTGCCGGTATCAGCAATATCGAAATAGCCCGGGGTGCCGGGGCCTCGCTGATTGCGCCGGAGGCAATTGGCGGCACAATCAACCTGGTCACCAAGGAAGCGACAGAGAATGGCGTTGAGATCGATCTGTCCGGCGGTGAAAACGGCTATAGAAAAGCTAGCGTGGTGGCCACCGGCCTGGCTAATGATGGTACCACCCGGATTACACTGATCGGCCAGTATGACGACCGCGATGAGTACGACGGCGACAATAACGGCGTCAGTGAAAACCCGCTTCTGGAGAACCGCTCTTTCACCGCCTACCTTTCACAGGACTTTTGGACTAGCGACAATCTGCGTGTGCGCTTCAATCACACCGAATCTGAAATCTTTGGCGGCCCCGACGGCTCGGATATCAGTGAGGCAGAAGCCAGCTTCAATGCCGACCCCGACTTTGAATCCCCCAGCCTGTTCGTGGGTGATGACGTGCGCAATCAGTATATCGGTCGCCCCTGGGAAACCGCGGAGTGGATTGAATCGGAACGCGATGAAGTCTACTTGAGCTGGCTGCACGATTTCAGTGGCGACCTCAATCTACAGGTCTCCGTTTCTCATAACGAGCATACTCAGGAATCCTTCTACGAGGGATTTATCTACGACGCGGATAACGATATGACTTTCGGTGATGCCCGCGTGAACTGGGCACTGAATGCCGACCACCTGCTCACTTTCGGTGCCGATGTGCGGCTCGAAGAACTGCGCTCTGAAACCAACGCTGACAGCCCCGACTATGTGTCAGACAGTTTTGACTATGACACCACGGGTTTCTACATTCAGGACACCTGGACGCCTAACGAGAACCTGGAACTAGCGTTCGCGTTGCGCTTCGACCAAATTGAAGCCGACTTTGTCGACCCCAGCAAACCGGGCACCGAGATCGATGACAACATCATCTCCCCACGTCTGGATATGCGCTACAGTCACAACGACCAGTGGACTTCTCGGTTCTCCTACGGACGCGGTTACCGTGCACCATTGTCCTTCTTTGAAAGTGATCACGGCATTCTCGATGCCGGGGATGGCTTTGCCATTGAAATCGACGAGGTAGAGCGCTCCGAATCCTTGAACTATGCACTCAGCTTCGCCGGTGACCGCCTCTCTGCTACCGCCTCGCTGGCCTACACCGACGTGGAACACCTGGCGGCGCTTGATGAAACCGATGGCGGAGTACCTCTGCTGACTCAGATGGATGACGATGCTGATGTTTTTGTGGCTGATATTGCACTGACCTACCGCCTGCACGACGATTTAAGCCTGACCGCAACCGCGGAAAGTATCGACTACTCTGATGAATTCAAGCAGGCCTTCGGTGTGGTACCGGTAGAGGAGCGCATTGTGCTGGGCGTGGACTGGCATGTGGCTGG
Organism: Porticoccaceae bacterium; assembly: GCA_028280905.1. Lineage (GTDB taxonomy): Bacteria > Pseudomonadota > Gammaproteobacteria > Pseudomonadales > Porticoccaceae > JANQKW01. The sequence continues at coordinate 28,042 of JANQKW010000323.1, read as the reverse complement.
CTGGGATCTTTACACCTCAGCGACCTGGATCGGCAGCCGCGATCTGTCCGAATATGGCACCCCTGGGGCTCCCACGTTCGATGCCGCGGGAACTGATCCGATGTCACAGGATGCGGAATCTTTCTGGACGGTCGATCTGCGCGCTTCGCGGCAAATCGGCGACAACTGGGAGATTTATGCCGGTGCCAGCAACCTGTTTGACTACACCCAGGTTGAAGATATGGAAACCCCACTGTTCTTCGAGGATGGCGGCTACGACGTGGCCTACATCTACGGGCCAATGCGTGGACGCGAAGCCTATGTGGGTGTGAAGTTTAACCTGTGATACGCCCAACCTTCCGCGCATTAGCGCTGATTGCTATAAGCCTGGGGTTAACACCCCAGGCTTTTGCGTCTCTGGATCAGTTGCAATTGCCCAGCCTCACCGACAAAACCATGATCAGCATGGCGGATTTTCGCGGCAAGGTACTATTACTCAGTTTCTTCGAACCGGATTGCCCCTGGTGCTATCGCCAGATGAAAGTGTTCAATCAAATCCAGGAACAGTGCAGCGAACAGCTGCAGCCACTGTCGGTTGGTATTCACGGAACGGATCAAAAACTCAAGCCAGAACTGAGGCGCGCCAAAGTCACCTATCCCGCCGTCAGAGGCACACCACCATTACTTGAGCTGGTCGGCGAGGTTCCCGCCACACCCTGGACGCTGATTCTCGGCCCGGAGGGTCAGCTATTGGGAACCTGGCGCGGCTACCTGAAGTTTGAACAGGCACAAACGCTGTTCCCGGAGTTATGCCCCCTACCCGAATCACCAGCTGGGTGAAACAGGCATTCGGGCGTACCGACGCCCCTATAGATGAGCAAGGGACAGCCCTACGCTACTCGCCTCCCACAAGGATAAGCTTGCCCGTTTCCGGGTCTCGGTAAACCTGACCCAGAGACTCCAAACCGCTGCTGTTACCCTGCAACATATCCTTGATCGACTCCGGCGCTTCTATCAGCTCTTTTCCTGAACTGACCTCGACGCCCTGCTCAAGCCTGAAATGTTCTTGTAATTCCTGGCTACGCACGATGAGCGCTAACATCAAACCGAGTGCGAACACCAACATAACATCCATAATGTTGGCAAAGCCTGTGAGTGGGTCTTCATCTGCCTCACCGAAAGCGCTGTTTTTCCAGGATGGCCGATCAGCGGAATCGCTATCAAGTTTCATTTTTGTTCCTGTTCAACTCTTGCCAAACCAGGTCATACCAGCGCCTTCGAATGCGGCCGATACCGTAAGCCAGCAGCCCCACCAATAGCCCAATGACTGTGGTGTCAAAGGCAACGGTAAGTGCCGTCGCCAATATATCCAGGCTGCCTTGCCCCAAGGCGGTTAACCCTGGCCCCAACGGGATAAGCGTACCCATTAAGCCTAAAATTGGGCCACTTCTGGCCAACAGGTCATTCCGCTCAAGTCGTTTAACTGCATAGGACTCAAAGGAAGAGTGGGTAGATTGCCGGTACGCCTTCAGGGTAACAAACCGTTCAGCCAGCAACTGACCTAGCTCCCAAAGCGTGAGGGCAACAGCGATACCCAGAGCGGTAATTACAGGGTACAACAACCACTGTACCAACTGATGCAACAAACCCAAAAAATAACCCTCAAACATCTCAAACCTCCCTGCTTCGACGAACGCTGTGCACAAAGCCAGCGACGATAATGAACAGCAATACCGCAATCATTAGCTGCATTAAGAAGCTAAAGCTGTCGGTAGACTCGGATACAGACTCCTGAGGGCTCGACCCCGACCTGTTTTGATCAAACTCGTCTTCAGGTAGCTCAAGTTCACTAATACGGTGAATTTCACTCTCTGCAACGTCGGGTTGAGTAGCGGCTTCTATTTGCTGGGCAAGTTGTTGCCACAGCTCTGCACTCAGGTGTTGCTCCAGCCAGGGCAGCATTGGGTGGCCTGGGTCTGTGTGTCCACTACCTGGCAAGCCATTCGCAGCAACTAATTCGGCAAACTCTGTGGCAAGCTGCTGTATGGTTTCATCAGATGCATTCCAGAATGCTTTATGAATGGCCACCAACATAACAGCCAGCATATTGGCCTTAACATGGGCATTGTGTCCATCTTCCAAAAACTCGTCCAAATCTAGCTCGTATCTGTCGTCGATATAGACATCTTTCACCTCTTCCCAGGCCCAATCACCCACTAGCGTCGGATTGGTAATCTGCCACCCCCAAAGGTATTCAAGGAATTCACTACCCATAGTGCGTGCCCCGGCATAGCCATGGTCCATTAACCCTTTTAGCCACTCGGGGTTGAGAAAGCGACCACGCAATTCCTGACGCAGCGCCCGACCCAAGGGCTCGGCTGTCACTCGCTTAGGGTTGGAATGATCCAGCACAAAGTTATTCGGCGCTTTGCCTGTGAGTGTTTCAATACTAAGGCTGAGACCACCGAGATAATCAAAGGCATCATTATTATCGATCAAGCCATACAAATTACTGGAACGTCCAAAATAGGTGTTTTCCACATCTGCCAACACGCTTTCAAACGCTGCCTGCGCTGGCTTACCAAAACCCGACAGGCCATAACTATGACCCAAACGGCGTATATAGACTGCCGCCAGCTCTGATCTTTTTTCCCAGGCACCTGAACGTTCAGCCATACGGTTGATACCTGCGCCATAAGAACCAGGCGCATCACCAAAGACCCTTTGTGCTGCCACCACACCTACAACCTCAGCCGCCTGACCACGCCCAAGCGCTGCGCGAGCCTGCCTAACCCAATGCGCGGCCACCTGGTTTTGATCCAGGCTTTCGCGTCCGCCTTTGGCCTCTTTACCCAAGTCTTCCAGTGCAAACTGCAAGGCCAATGTCAGCGCCGGGTAATCCTGAATGATTGTATCGGCACTGGCATCAAGAGCCATCAAGGTTGCACGGTTCAATAACATCATCTGTTGCCCATACAAATCCCTGAATAACCCTGAAGTAGTAAACACCATATCCCGGCGGACCCTGCCATCTTCCAATGATTGCCTTTTCAGACCCTTGACCAGGCCGCGGCTATTCCAGACTGGCTCCAGGCCCAGCATATCCAAACCAAATGCGATCATGACCCCTTCGTCCCTGACCACATCAGATGCCCAGAGAATAACCGCCTCGCGCTTGTCCGGGTTTTGTGCATTTTCCGCCCTGGCATTTCGCGCCATATCGCGCCCTAAATCCCAGGCTATCCGGCTCGGGATCAGGCTGCTATCCAGGGCATAAAAGTTGCGCCCGGTCGGCAGGCTGGCGGGACTACGGATCGGATCATTACCCTGCCCCGGCTCAATATAGCCGCCACTCAAGCCATCCAACAGTGATGACATCTCGGCAGCCGGAGACTTTATGAGTTGCTGACGCCATTGGCTGCGTTGTTCAGCGTCTTCCGGCCCCATGGATTCGAGCATCATCTCGGTGGCTTCCTGCAACCAGTTGTCACCAAAAACATGTAATCCCAATGGCATAAAGCGCTCTTGTAAATCAGTGAGATAGTGCCCTACTTCGTGCACCATCATATCGTCATCCACTTCCTCAAAGCTGATACCCATCACTGCCAGTTCTGCGGACATAGCTTCAGCCAGCTCATCTTTTAGCTCCAGTTCATCTACCTTTTTAAGGATCTGTTGAACAAGACGTTCTGTGACTGCCTTATTTTCGCTGCCGTGCATTGCTTCGAAACTTTCAACCAATTGTCTTAGTTGCAACAGTTGATCGTAGAGAGGCGTGCTTCTTAGTGGTGGCGTCAAATGGTCTACCATCACAGCCAAACCGCGGCGCTTGGCCTGAATGCCTTCTCCGACGCCATCCACAATATAAGGGTAGACACCGGGAATATCGCCGGCAATGATGCGGGAATAGTCATCTTCACCCAGACCCACTGAACGTCTTGGTAAAAATTCATAGGTGGAGTGGCGCCCCAAATGCACCATGGCATCCGCTTTAAATTCATCCTTCAAAAATTGATAAAACGCCAGATACTGATGCGGTGGCGGAAACGCCAAATTGGCATGCAATAACTCTTCGTTAATTTCCCAGCCTCGGGGTGGCTGCGGGCCGACAAAGATATTGCCAAATTGAACGCCAGGCAGCAGCACTTCTCCCTGATGGATCATCACTCTACCAGGCGCTGAACCCCAACCACCCAGCCCTTCAATACCCGTTTTCTGAAGCGCTTCGACAAGCTGTGGTCCTTGGTTTTTTACGCAGGTCAGATCACGGACAGAAAAGGCTTGCTCATAGCAGTGTTCCAGTTGATCAGCTAGTGCCAACGCGCGTTCCCGGCCTTTGTGCTCCACCCCTTCCAGCAAATGGTGCATTTCTTCAAAGGTGTGCTCGAGAATTTCAGCGCCAATGTCGTATTTTTTGGCGTCCAATGCCTTAACAATCTGTGTATGTAACAAACCAAATGGCCCAAATTCTATTTCCTGCCTTACCGAATCGGGCAAGCCCGAAAACCAGCGGGAATAGGCTGCTTTGTCGACACGTTGAACATGCTGACTCATTGATTCCAATGCTTTGGCATCGTTCGGCAAGTTAACACCCTGGCGCTGCAGAATATCCAATAGCGCCTCTTGGGATTCGGGCAATTCTCCCGTTGCATAACCGGCTTTCTTCAATTGCTGAAGGATTTGCCAAAGCGATGCCGGCACATCGAGATTATCCGCGCCAATATTGTGACGACCAGGCGGATGGTTATAGTAAATAATCGCCACCCGCTTCTGACTGTTATCCTTTTCCTGTAGGGTTTGCCAGCGATTAATTCGGGTAACTATGGAGTGCAAACCTCCGTCATGAGGCGTTATGGGCTGAACCCGAATTCCAGTCAGGGGGTCAGTGGCCCTTTCACCCGCTGTAGCGATAACCAATGGTTGGCTGGCGCCCTGAAGCTCCGGCATAGCCACTTGATAATAGACTTTCTCATGAGCCAAACCATCAGACGACAATTGCCATTCAGCTAGCGTTCGGTCGCGAAGCTTAATTGCTTTGATAACCGGCACATTCAGCGCGGCCAATTGCTTCGTTACCGCTTCACGACCTTCGCCACCGCCGATAACAAAATCCTGAAGCATAATAATGCTGCTCAGCGCTATCTGCGGGTTTTTCTGCAAGTATTGTTGAATACTTGAAATCGCCTGAACACCTGCTTCACCCCAATAGGCCATGGCTGCAACACATTGGTTATACCGACTAGTCCTTTCACATAGCTCTCTAATCAAGGCCATATCAGCGGGCCGCCCGCCCCCCGCATGGTCAATGACCAGGGTAAGCGACCCTGCTTTTAACGTCGGAAAATCCGTGAGAATTTTGTTACCGTGCGCCCATCTCAACCGCGGTACTAGTGCTGCATCAACAACCTGCACTGAATGCCTCTGCTGCCGGAAGAACCAGGCAAAAAGCTGGTGGGCATTATCGCTGCCTCCCGCCTGCCAGTAGGCTCTTGCGTCTATCCAGGGCCGTTGCTGAGGATACGCTTGTCGAACACCTTTGAGCCATGCCTGAAAGTCTTCACCCGGATGTTCTTTGGCCAACGCCGTGAGTAGTTCACTTTGCTTGAACACAGGTTCACCCTGCCAGCGGCTATGCTTCATGAGCCGATGATCACTGTTCATAATCAACTGGGGCTTATTCGTTCTGCTCAGCAACTGCCCTAACTGATCGACCACCGGACCATAAAGTCCCATGCCTAAAATACCCATGCTATTAGCGACCAGCCGGCCCACTTCTTCAGGATTTTCCCAAAGCTGCTGGTCTGTTCGAGCCACTATTTTTAGCTCTGGGTTTTGTTCACCAAAGGTGCGCGCTGCTTCCGCAATGGTTTCAGCATTTCGCTGTGAGCTCAGTACCAATAGATAGGATTGTTCGGCCGCTACGGCCATATTGAACAGGCTGCATAGCAGCAGTCCGGCAATGGAAACACGCATGAAAATCCTCAAGTGACCACGCTTGGGGGAGAGAAAATACAAATAGCCGCTGATAGATCAGAATGCTGTACCGCGTCTTCCCGCCCGGTGCAAAACAAAAAGAGAGTTTAAGAACGTGTATCTGGCTTATGCGATCAGCATTTACAGTTGCGGGTACAGCCCCGGTTTCGCACCGGGTTCCACGATCTTGGTGAAACAGCGAGACTTTGCCCGGTAGCTTTCTAGTTGTCAAGTTTCAATCATACCGCCGGTAATCATTTCTGGATGCAATTTACACATGTATCTTCGATTTGACTGGAAAAGATGACCTGCGACACCCAGAAAAAATGAGCATGGCACAATAAAGTTTTGTTTTTTTGAATTTTTGCTATGCGGAGCGTGGCTTCTTTATGGCTTTGATCTGAGCAAACAGTTGCTCGCTATATGATTGGCTGAGGATAAATGAACCCGCTACTCCCACTCAATTATCAACAGGACTTTAACTACCTTATTTTTCAATCAGTTAAAAACTCGGACTCTGGAAGTACCATGAAAACTACCATGCTCAAAAACTTCTTAAAAAATCTTCCCGAGCCGTACTATGACCCGACAGCCGAGTCAATGAATATCCAAGCGCTGCAGATTACAATTTACAATATCGCTGTAGACAAAGCCTCAAATGAACAGTCATCTAAAAGCGGTTCCGCGGATAGATGGAGATCGATCGGCTGAAAGCACCTTCACTACTTGCCCTATTGAGCCGCCAGGTTTGCAGAACCCGCCGAATAAGAGCTGCCTAACAAATGCGATCCTCCCACCTCATAAAATACGGCAATTCTATGCAACCTGTTATGATATGTTATATCATAACTTTTTTTGCAAATATCAGGTCTTTGATTCTTCGATGGGTGCATCCCTTATGGCACAACTATCTGTGACTGTGCTTTCTGGGCACTGGGTTCGGGTGAAAAACAATGCATGATCTTGACAGCATCATTCAACAGGCAGAAGCGCACTAGAGAGCGCACGACATTCGCTTAACCGTCAAAGAAAGTTGATTATCGCAAAGGGGAGCCTGCCATACATCAGTTCATGACATTACCGCAATGATTAAACCTGAAGCTCTTTTATTCATCACCCTTGCAGGCGAAAGGATTGATTATGACGACGAACAAATGGTTTATGGTGCTTTTTAACGAAGCTGCGCATTACGATCAGAATATCAGCTTAAGCTTTATGGATATAGTTGTTAGCTGTTCTGCAATCATCTACACCAGATAGCTGAATTATGAACACCACTCCTACTAATGATGATGACTAACAGGGAACAGCAGGTTTGGCTCATTTTTTTAGTTGCACTAACGATAGGTGCAGGTGCTTTCTGGTGGTGGAGCAGCCGCCCAGTGACCATGTATAAAACTATATCTCTCGCCACCGGTAATATTGAGGCAGTGGTCGCCGCCATCGGCACGGTGGAACCCCGTGAGTCGGTGGATGTGGGCGTGCAGGTCTCCGGGCAGATTACCCGTCTTCACGTGGAGCCAGGCGATATCGTGGGAAAAGGGCAACTGCTGGCGGAAATCGACGCCAGCGTATTGGCAGCGGTAGTAGATGCCGGGCGTGCAGAGCTGGCTATGCTCAAGGCGCAACTTCTGGAACGCCAGGCCGACGCGACGCTGGCCGAACAAAAACAGAGGCGCCAGCTAACGTTATTCGGCAATGGATCCACACCGGAGGAGGAAGTACAGACTGCCCAGGCCAATCTCGCCGTGGCTCAGGCCCGGGTGAAACAGCTGCAAGCGAGCATTCAGCAAACTCAGTCGCAACTCAAGGCCGATGAAGCGCGGCTCGGCTATAGCCGTATCTATGCGCCCATGGCTGGTACAGTATTGACCATTGAGGTGAAAGAGGGGCAGACGCTCAATGCCAATTACCAAACCCCCGCTCTACTGCAAATTGCGGATCTCTCCACCATGCGTATTCGGGCGCATGTCTCCGAAGCGGATATCCATCGCATTCGCCTAGGCATGCCGGTGCGCTTTACCACGCTGGGTAATACTGGACGAGTTTGGCACAGTAAGGTTGACCAAGTCATGCCAGCTCCCCCTAAGGCCGCTGAAGGCAATGGCGAACTGCTCGCCGTTACCTACACGGTACTGTTTGATGTGGACAACAGTGATGACGCACTGATGCCGGGCATGACCACCGAAGCGAATTTTGTGGTCACCTCGGCCCGCAATGTGACGGCGGCGCCGCTGGCGGCACTGTCGCCGGAATCCCCCGACAGTGATCTCTACCTTGCACGGATATTATTGCCCAATGGCTACACCGAACAGCGCCAAGTCACTCTGGGCCGCCGCGACCGCCTGCACGCGGAAGTGCTGGCCGGTTTACAACCAGGCGACCAGCTTGTGATCAGCACACAGAAATATGCCCGCCGCAGGGATAGCTGGTGACACCGCTGATCAGCCTGCGGGGCATAAGTAAACACTACGGCGGTGAGAACGGCACCCCACGAGTTGAAGTGTTGCATGGTATCGACCTGGAGATAGACGCCGGAGAGTTCGTCGCCATCGTCGGCGCATCCGGATCAGGGAAATCCACGCTGATGCATATCCTCGGTTGTCTGGATCGCCCCTCCTCTGGCCAATTCCTTTTCAATGGTGAAGATGTCGCCACCCTGGACAGCGACCAACTTGCGGCATTGCGGCGTGAGGCGTTTGGCTTTGTGTTCCAGGCCTATCACCTGATTCCCACCGAGAGCGCCCGCGAGAATGTCGAAGTGCCAGCCTTCTATGCTGGCATGAACGAAACCTCCCGCCAGGCACGGGCTACTGAACTGCTGCAACACTTGGGCTTGGGGGATCGCCTGGACAGTCGCCCTTCCCAGCTTTCTGGTGGCCAACAGCAGCGTGTGTCGGTCGCCCGCGCTCTGATTAATGGCGGCCAGGTCATTCTCGCCGATGAGCCCACCGGTGCATTGGACAGTGAAACCGGCGACGAAGTGATGGATCTGCTGGCCAATCTCGCAGCCAAGGGCCACACCGTTATCCTGATCACTCACGACTATAAACTCGCTGCCAGGTCGCAGCGAGTTATTGAAATTCAGGATGGGCGAATTGTTGGGGGCAGGCGTGACTCATGCGAAGGCTACTGTGAAAATACAAAACCTGACAGGGGCGCAAGAGACGACGACAGCCCGTCTCGGCCAACGTGCAACCACCGCGACGCGCAACTGGGGGAGGAACTGCGCGATGCCTGCCGCGCTGCCTGGCGAGTTTTGCTGATCAACCGTGCCCGTACCCTGCTAACCCTGTTAGGTATTATTATCGGCGTGGCCTCAGTGGCGGTCATGCTGGCGGTGGGTGAAGGCACCAAGCGCGAAGTAATGGCGCAGTTAAATGCCATGGGACCCAACATGATCCATGTGGGCTCCGCCACCCCAAAAACCGGGGGGGCTCGCGGGGTCATCACCGAAGCGGATATAGCCGCCATAGCACAAATGCCAGAGGTGCGTCGGGTCATGCCCGTTCTGCGCGAGACGGCGCTGGTGCGCCATGGTGCCATCAGCCGCAACTATAAGATCTGGGCTACCACTGAAGTGGTGCCGGAGATGAATCGCTGGCCGGTGGCGCAGGGCCGCTTTTACACCGCCGAGGAAAATCGCAACGTGGCACCGGTGGTCGTGCTGGGCCATCTGGCTTATCAGCGTTTTTTCCCTAACAATGCCGATCCTCTGGGACAAAAAATTCTGATAAAAGAGGCACCTTACGAAATCATCGGTGTGATGAGTGAGAAAGGCGCTGAATCCGGATTTAGCAATCACGATGAACGCCTGTATGTGCCACGTCGGACTGGTATGGTGCGGGTATTCCCCGCTCAGCGGAACAAAAGCAATCTCGTGGTGGAAGTTGTCAGCAGCAATCAGGTGCAGCAAACCGAAGAGAAACTGGGAGCCCTGTTGCTGGAGCGCCACGGCCGGGATGATTTCTGGTTGAACAATGCTGCCTCCCGACACCAGGCGAAATTGGCCACCCGCAACAGCATGACTTTGATGCTTGCCCTGATTGCCGCTATTTCGCTGCTGGTTGGCGGGATTGGCGTGATGAACGTGATGCTGATGACAGTACGGGAGCGCGTACGGGAAATCGGCATCCGTATGGCCACCGGCGCCCGCCAGCGGGATATCCTGCGTCAGTTCATCACAGAGGCGGCGCTGGTCTCACTGCTCGGCGGTGCAATTGGCGCGACTTTGAGTTTGGTCATTATCGCCGTGCTGGCCCTGGCGGATGTTCCGGTGGCGCTATCTCTGAGCGCCTTACTGGGTGCAGTAATCTGCGCGGTGGCAATCGGCGTCGTGTTCGGCTTGATGCCCGCCCGGCAGGCGGCGCGGCTGGACCCGGTAGTGGCGCTTGCGGCGGAATAAACAGAGATCATGCGCCGCCTACGTGTATATCTTGTAGCCCCACCTGTCATGAAGATATCGTGCTAGTTTATCTTATTCGACAATCTCGCCTGTTACTGATAGCCGCCTCTGTAGCTAGCGTAGTTTCAGGTATCTGCGGTGTATTGATGATCTCCAGAATCAATGCTGCATTAACAACAGAAAACCATTCTGCCGCGCTGATCTGGAGTTTTTTCGGAATAATCGTCGTGTTGATGCTGTGCCGGATTTTATCGTCCGCACTGTTCGAATACCTGGCTCAACACGCCATGGCGGAGCTAAGGCGCTATATCTCCGGTAGGGTTTTGGCGGCTGAACTGCGGCAATTGGAGGTAATAGGAAGCGCGAAAGTCCATTCCGCGTTAAGCGAGCACTGCGCAAGCGTCGTCCAGTTTTTCGTTACCCTGCCGTCGCTATTGAACAACTCCGTGGTCGTTATTGGGTGCATGGTCTATCTGTTCATCCTGTCATGGCAAATATTTTTCGCTGCGATTGTGATGGTCGGGTTGGGGTCTCTGGGGCATTATCTGGCGCAGTTAAAAGCGATAGAATTCCTAAAAAAAGCCTCTCGCGAACAAGATCGGTTGTTTGGTTACTTCCGGGCCCTAACTGACGGAGCAAAGGAATTGCGCCTCAATGAACGCAAGCGCCGCCTGTTCCGCGAAGAGCTATTGGGTCAATCAATCGAAGACGTTCGCAAAAACCGTACAGCAGGTGCTTCGATTTTTATGGTTTCCTCTAGATGGGGCAACTTTCTTATCTATGCATTCATTGGATTGGTACTGTTTGTACTCGCGGAACACATCCCCAATCGCACTCAGGTGATGACGGGATTCGCGCTGGTGTTTTTTTACATGATGGGGCCTTTGGAGGGGCTACTTGGTGCCATTCCCCGTGCCAAGGTTTCCGGAGTGGCCGCTGATCGAATAGATGAGATTGTCAGAGATATGTCTGAAGTCGCGCCAGTGTCAACCTCGATTTTCCCAGATCGCTCATTCAATTCTTTACAACTGACGGCAGTGGTTCATCGCTATTATCATGAGCAAAGCGATGAACTGTTCGAGCTCGGCCCTATCAATCTGGAGTTTCAGCCGGGAACGATTACCTTTCTGGTTGGCGGTAACGGTAGCGGCAAAACGACTTTGGCGAAGTTGGTGACGGGACTCTATGCTCCGGAGTCCGGTTCTGTCATTCTTGATGGCGTGCCTATAGACGACTCCAACCGCGACAACTATCGACAGCTATTCTCCGCCGTTTTCTCAGACTTCCATTTATTTGAGCGCCTATTAGAGTTAGATCGCCCCGATCTCGACGAAGCTGGCAACCGATTGCTACATCAGTTGCATTTACAGAACAAGGTCAAGGTTAGCGATGGCGCCTTTACCACTCAATCGCTTTCTCAGGGACAACGCAAGCGGCTGGCGCTTGTGGTTGCGCGCTTGGAAGATCGGCCTTTTCTGGTATTTGATGAGTGGGCCGCAGACCAAGACCCCACGTTCAAAGAGGTGTTTTATCGGGAGCTATTACCTGAACTTAAATCGGAAGGTAAGGCTGTCCTGGTGATCTCCCATGATGACAGGTATTTCAACTTGGGAGACCGACTGCTGAAATTGGAGGACGGGAGGCTGAGTCTGCTAACGAGCGTTGCTGGCACTACAACGCAGGCACTGACGACTTCTGCAAGTCCAACTTGGCTTTAAGGACAGAAGTCTTGCGGACAACGGGCACGATTCGCGTCAGACGACGATCAGCATAATCCTTAAACAACGGCGGTCGCGGCGCGTCGAGATAAAATTGTCGATCCTGTTTAACAGCTGCAGGTAGCAAGAAATCTGACACATCTGCGTCGGAAGCATCAATCAACAGACAGGGTACATAGCGAAAGCCTAACTCACGTAACGCATATACGCGGTGTGAGCCATTGGTCAGAATGATACGATTACCCGATCGAGTGGCAGTGATCACGTTGTCGCTGTATCCCACATACATCACAATTGCATGGCTTGCCGAGCCGATCGGATTGAAGTTTTGAATCGCGTCCGGTTCGACTGTCACAACGTCCAGGAAACGCAGATCAGTGGACGGCGAAGTAAACATGTAACCGCCATCGGATTGCGTGCAACGAACCGCAGGATGTGAGCGAGCGCCACTACAAGAAACCAAGTCGATAACATCCTGTGCACTCGGATCAGATGGAAGGGAGGCCTTGATCTGCTCAACGTGACGTAGGTCGATTGACTCCTGAAAGACGACCAAGCGATCAATCTCCACCATGCACCAACGCCGCGGCACAATGGAGACCATCCTGTGCATTGAGGGTTGCCGCAGCACTTGTTCGGCCAAAGGTTTCATTTCTTCCGAAAGCTCGCGCACACCGATACTATCGGCGAGACCTGCTTCATCGTCCATGACTTTTAACGCCACGGCGCGCGCTTCTCGCCACTCAGCCACTAATGCAGGATCGTCAAAACTCCGAGGCGGACACCGCTCCTTGATAAATCGAATGAACTTCGGTAACGGAAATAATCCCTTCATCACTATAGTCGGATTGCTACTGTCTTCGTCGATATAAGTGTTCATCTATCCGCACCCCGTTTGATATTCAATTATCAGCTTGCCATTCAAATTGTTATGTTATAACGTATCATTTCGTCGGATCAATAGTCGGCGTCCCCTACGTTTATTTTTATGCGTAGGATTTTTTAGTCAATCAGCAAATGATTGATGAAAGTAATTACCAACTAACTAGTAAAAGGAAATTATTATGAACGAACTGAATGAACTAGGAGTGTTAAATCCTGAACTCAAGTCGCAAAGCAGCGGCTCGTTGCAGAATCACGAGCTCAGAGATCTAGGCTTGGTGGTTTCGGAAACCAAAGCACATGACCACGGCAGCAAAATGGATGATACCTTGCCATCCACATCTCCAGGCTTCCTTTCGCGTTAAAGGCCCGGAGTGGCGAGCGATGCCATCGAAAGAGGCACCGCTCGCCTTTCAAAAAAATAGCGAGGTCTTCATGGGTCCTACGGCGATACCACACTATTTTCTTTCGAAACAAGCACATGTATGTGTAGCCAGCGACACAATGTTTTTATTGGATGAGGTCGATGGAAAATACCTGTCGATTGGAAAAGATCAAGCGGCAAGCCTCGCGCCCTTTATTTTGGATTGGCCAATAAAATCAAATAATTCCAATGCACCAACACTACTTCAATCCCTATTTGACCGTAGGCTGATTACCAAGGACCCCAAGCTGGGAAAATCCGCCACTCCTCCGACAATTCAAATGCCTGCGGCTTGGCTACAAGATGGCCAACCCAGAGGGTGTCCCAAGATCACAGCGAATGACTTTTACAGATTCTCGATCTCAGTGGCTTACGCGCTTTGTAGCAAAAAGTTTTTACCGTTCAGACACATTATTTCGACGGTGCAAAAAAGGAAACGATCTACCCAAGAACGACAGGCTCAAACCGATGCTCTTGGATCGTTAATTCGTGTGTTCGATTGGCTTCGGCCACTAGCCTTTAAGAAAACAGATGAATGTTTCCTATATTGCTTGGCACTCAACGAATTCTTATCGAAATACGGTATCTACCCGACCTGGATATTCGCGGTACAAGCGCAGCCTTTCGCAGCTCACTGCTGGTTGCAGTATGGCGATCAGGCGCTGACCGATATTCCCTTTAATTTACGTCAGTTGGTCCCGATCCTCGTTATCTGAAGGCACAGACCCCATGTATCGGTATATCGCCATCTTCTGGAACAGCTCTTCGGATCCGTCAGTGGAACAGGCCAGACATGTTACGGAGAAAATAGAAGCAAAAATTCCGGGGTTGACATGCGCCTTGAAAACGACTGACGCCGCCATCTACTATCAAAGCGACGATCAAGGCGTGTTTGAATGCAGCCAAGCGGGTTCACTCGTTATTCTTGGTAAAGTATTCACCAAAAAATTCGGCGTCGACGACATGCCTGAACGCACCGTGTTCGACAGCGCTTCTGCCGATGCGGCTTGTAACAGCCAGGGTCGCACAATCGTGCAAGACTACTGGGGAAGATACGTTGCATTCGGCTGCAACCCGCGAACGAAAAATTGGTTCGCCATGAGAGACCCAACCGGAGAAATACCCTGCCACATGACGGTTGCGGGAGATGTGACGGTATTGTTCTCCAACACGGAGGACTGTTTGAAGTTGCAATTGCGGCAGTTTTCCATCAACTGGCCATACCTGGCCAGTTCACTTATCCTTCCGTTCCGGGATAACAGCCAGACCGGCTTCAAGGAAATCACAGCGCTGGAAGCAGCGGAGGTGGTCACCATTGAGAATGGAATGCCTGCGGCTCGGGAATGTCATTGGGATGTGGTGCAAGCCGCCGCCGAGGATCCCATAACCGACTTGAACGAAGCGGTTCAGCTGGCACGAACAACCCTGCTTGGCTGCATCGGTGCATTGGCAAGCCAGCACACACACATTCAATTAAAGCTATCTGGTGGACTTGATTCGTCGATCGTCCTGGCAGGTTTGCTTCATGCGCCGACGAAGCCCGAGGTGGAATGCGTTCATCACTACGATTCCGGCATTGGAGCGGATGAAAGAGAATACGCAAGAATGGCGGTTGCAGGCGCTTGCCAGTCCTCAGGCAGAACCTGCGAACTTACTGAGTATGAACGCAAACCTTACTGCTCTCTCGAAGAAATACTGGATTTTCCGCGGACGGCTCGGCTCTTGTACTCTTCCGGCTACCTTCTCCATCGCGATGTCGGTTCAGGTAGCCCACTGAGCGGGGTGTCGACCCGGTTCACGGGCGTTGGCGGCGATGCTGTATTTCTTCGCTTCAAGGGCAATGGCGGCGCGATTGACTACGCATGGCGCCATGGCATTAATCTGGAGTTATTGCGTGTCGCGCTCGAAACAGCCCAGTCGGGTGATTCATTCTATGGGGTCTTGAAGGATGCCATTCGTCATGGGGTCCTCAAGAAGCCACACTCAGTGAATAAACGCTGGGGAAGTCCTTGTGACTGGCTTCGCGTTGACGCCAATCAAGCCGAGTTCCAGCCCGCGTGGATGCGACACGGGCTCGCGCAAGGCCATGTCCTGTCCCCGAACAAACTGACTCACATAAGCCGAATGGTTTTTCCCACCAATATTCTGGATCCCTTCGAAGGCGCTGGTACCTGGCATGGCGTCTCGCCCATCAACGCCCAACCTGTCGTCGAGCTGTTTGCTCGCATGCCGCTTCACATTCTTATGGCTGATGCGGAGGACAGAACGATCGCACGCCGTGCCTTTGCAGGGCTACTGCCTGAGCCCCTGCTCTCTCGAAAAGTTAAATGTTACCTCGATGATCACGCGGTCGCAGTCACTCAACACCACCGCGAATTTATAAGAAACATGCTGGTTGACGGCATCCTGGCAAAACAGGGATACATTGACAGCGCCGCCGCCGATGCTGGCATTCAAAGCGTAAGCCCGGACAATTCATCACAGGTGCTTGGGATTTTCGGGCCCCAGCTCAATGTCGAGGCCTGGTTAAGAAAATGGACGGGCTCTCAGGAGCACCTCGAAACCGCGGCCAGCTAGGGCCTGTTAACACTAATTGGATTGTCGCTGCTGGAGGCCATTTTTGTATCCAGCGAGACGGAAGGAGTGCGGTTTAGTGACTCTAAATAAGCGACTGACAACGAAGCTGGGTGCAAAAATGGCCCCAGCCCTTCGGGTTGTGGCTAAAAAATCGCCACTCTTCGTTTCTTGTCGCTCATTTGGAGTAACCAAACCACTCTCCTCGTGCCTCGATTGGCGAATTTTTAGCCACAACAGCGACAATCCAATTAGTGTTAACAGGCCCTACCGCCTGCCCATTTCTTCCAGATAAAGATTTTCCAGGTCGTTCGCCGTGATCGTTGAGGCGTCCAGGGTTCGGCGCAGCCGACCAGCCTGCATAAGACCAATCGTGGTAGCCACCTCTCGCGCGCGGAAAAGGTCGTGAGTCGCCATCAGGATTGCTGCGCCGCGGTCGCGTTGGCGCAAGAGTAAGTCATGAAATTCAGCCGACGCCTCAGGATCGAGACCCGAGGTGGGCTCGTCGAGAAGTAGCGCCTTGGCCTCCTTGATAATGGCGAGCGCGATGCCAACCTTCTGACGCATTCCCTTGGAATAGTGACCAACTCGTCGATTGAAGGTATCGGGCAAAAGACCGGCTGTAGAAAGGCAATCACGCAGGCGCGCCGGCGAACGATCCTGCACTCCCGCGAGCCGCGCGAAATAATCAAGATTCTCATAGCCGGTCAACTCGTCGTAGAGGGCGACAGTCTCCGGGATATAAAGTAGCCGACGACGGACCACCTGAGGTTCTCGTTGGGGATCGAAACCGTCCACCTCGGCGCAACCCGAAGTCGGTTTCAAAAAACCAAGAAACAGTTTGATGGTCGTCGATTTACCGGCGCCATTTGCCCCAAGCAGGCAGTAAATCTCCCCCTGCCCCACGGTAAAGTTGAGGTCGTCAAGCGCGCGATGCGTACCGTGATCTTTGGTCAAGGCCTTTGCCGAAAGCATAAATATCTCCTATGGCGTTGCCGCCTGGCCACGCAGGACTCGGGCCACGATCAGCATGAGAAGAGTAGCGATACACAAGGCCGCGAGATCAGCCAGTACACCGGCCTGGAAGGCACCGCCCGTTTCCTGGAAATGGAAGCCGGGCACATTATCGTATTCGGTGAGCGTGACCAGCGCATCGCGATCGAGGTAGCTCTTGTACAAGCGCCGAAGTTCCAGCTGGGCTGCGCGCGCCTGACTCTCGAATGCAAGTGCACGATCAGCACCCGATCCGGCGATGCGGTCGAGCGCATCCTGCACCGCCACCGAAGGTAAAAAGAATCGCACCGTGTCGAGTAACTGACGCCGCGCATCTTTCGTTTGCCGATGCGCCGCGATCATCGGCGCGATTTCGCTATCGAGGGCAACGCGATCGGCATAGAGATCGCGCAAGCGATCAGATATCCTGGGCGCAGGCGTACGAACCGGCGCTGGATTGGCTTCGCGATAGAAGCGCTGGCGTTCGGCAATCTCGGTCTTTTGGGACTTCAAGTCAGTAGCGAAGCGCATCTCCGATGGCGCCGGTGTGACCAGATCGACGCTCGCCAAGGTCAGTGAGGGTGCCATAACGACAACCAATAGCCAAATGGCACCGGCGGCGATGGCCGCTTCGGTGGAGCGGCGGGCAAGCAGACTGATAACCACTGCCACCGCTAACCAGAAACCGCCATACGCCAGAACTGTGAGCGCAAGAGCCGCGAGGCCAGCCGGTTCACGTGCTCCGGCCCAGGCAGCGACAGCCAGGATGATGGCTGTCGAGGGTAGCAGTATCACCAATCCCCGAGCCACTGTCTTCACGGTTATCAGAGGCCCGACGGCAACGGGCTGCGACAGCACCATGTTGGCAACGCCGCTTTCGCGCTCTCGCGACCAAAGGTCATAGGTTGCGGCGAGGATAACAAGCGGCAACAGCACGACGATCACAAACGCCAGGTCGAAGCGGCCCGCGGCGCGTACAGTTGGACTGCCAATATCCGCCCATACGCGTTTGAATAGATGGGTGTAGTCACCCAGAGCGGAGGCTTCCGCATTAAAAGGGTAAGCATCGGCCTGACCAATGGAAAGTGGCGCCATCGCTCCGGGCCGCAGCACGAGCTGCGAAACTGGCAGGATGACAGATGAGTGGCCCTGGGCCACGAACTGGCGCATGTTTGCTGACCGCACCTGCTCCCGGGCCTTGATCAACTCAATGGCTGTGTCCCGTTTCTGAACCCAGTCAGCACCGTTCCATGCCGCATAGCCGCTTAACCCCAATAGCAAAATTAACAGCGTCGGCAGGGCTCGGTCGCGAAGAAGGCGGCGAACTTCATAGCCTTTGATAGCCACACTACTCATGAACGGTGGCCCAGGCGCAGAGCCGATACGCCAGCCAGGCCGATGGCGAGCACGACCCAAATGAGCAGGATCGCGAGGTTGGGCACTTGCGCTGCCACTATATCACCTGCACTTTGCTGGCCCTGCGTATAAACAACGTCACGCGTGATGGTCGCAATGTCGGCGTGGTATCGCTCGCCAGACGTCAGCTTATGCTCCCTGATCTCCCGGTTCAGCGTCTGGATCAGCCGGTAGCGGTAATCTTCGACCCCGCGCAGATAATCAAGGTGGGCGGCGAAATCCGTACCTGCGAGGGCGCGCGACCAGGATTGCAGGGAGATGGCCGGTGAGAAGATGGCAAATGCGCGTTGCACTAACTCCTGCCTGCGGTAAACATCGTAGAGCTGATCAAAATGACGGTTATAAAGATCCGTGGAGAGTTTCTCGCCAAACTCATAAGAGGCGCCGCGGAAGTCGATCGGAAGGTCTTTAACATCGCTCACGTTGTAGCGTGCCAGCAACTCAGCCTTGAACGCCTTCACACCCTTGTCAGTTGGATTGTGAACATCAACACCCCTCTTCGCCTCATCGGTGACGGCCGATCTGAACGCGGGGGCAGAGGGTGTGGGTTCCAGGGTCTCAGCCACTGCGGGCGCGACACGCGGCACAAGCAATATGGACACCACCCAGAAACCGAGCAGAACGACCAGGGCTGTGCGTGCCGAGGCGAACAGGCACGAGACGGCCACCGTGACCGCGCAAAACACAAACAGATAAAGCGTATAGGCACCGCCGATGGCGACGAGCCCCGCCACCTGGCTAGCACTCACACCTTGAAGAAGTATCGCCGGCAGGCTCACTGCGATCATAAAAAGCGAGAGTAATGCCGCCGCCAGCGCTAAAGCCAGCAGCCGCCCTCCTACCAGGGCCATAGTCGAGGCCCCGGCGCCGAGTTCCTGACGCAGCCTTGCCCGGGCGAGTTCACCGGAGGCGGTGGAGAAGCCAGCCAAAATGATCAACAGGGGCGCGACCACCTGCAACGTCCAGGCCGCAGAGAAGCCGCCGAAGCGGCTCAGCGCTGCTCCCTCCTCAATCGGCCTGTGCCGAGCCGGGTTCTGCGCATGGCCCTCAATGAACACTGACGTACCGACAAAATCGGTGATTCCCGGATCAAAAGCTGCCAGCGGCCTTACCGGTGCTGGCACAGCACGGCCGACATGGGCGGCGTCGTGAGGATCTATTACACCCTGGCTATCCCAGAGCCGCGCTTCCTCCTCGGCCACGGCGTGTCGTTCTTGTGCGTGGGCAGACAGGCGCGCCGTGCTTGTGGCGACCGACGCACTGGCCAGCAGCAGGGCCACGATGGCGAGCCACAGCAAGCGCCGCTCTCGCCACATCAGCCTGATCTGTGTCGAAGCTACTGCGGTAGTCTGAGACCAAGTCGACATCGGGCCATCAATTCTAAGTTACCACTCGTAGCTCATAGATAGAGAAACAAATCGTCCCAGAGCGGTGGCATTGGTGGGGTCGTAGCCCGTGCCCCGGGCGTTTTCGACGAAGGGTGGATCTTTATCGAAAAGGTTCTGCACATTTAAGGCCAGGTTGCTCCTTCCCACAAGGTTGTATCTAAGATTCAAGTCCACGGTGGTCCAGGAATCCACTTTGGGGTTGTTTAAGTTTCCTGGATCGCGGTAGCTGTCCACATAGTTCACGAACAAGCTGCCCGCCAGCTTGTGCCGGGTCAATGCGATACCAGTGCGCATCTCGAGATCGACCGGTAAGTACACCATGTTCAGTGCGTCAGCTTCGGGACTCGTACTGGTCAACTGGCGGGTGGAATCGATGATATGCCAAGCAGCAAGACTCAGGTCAATGCTGTTCTCACCGACATTGAAATTGTACAAGACGTCAAGATCGATCCCTCGTTGCGAGGTGAACGCATTATTGCGGACGCGATTGTCGAGGATAACCTGGGTATCGTATTCGTCCAGGGCATCGGGAACAGCAAACGGCCCGCCCCGGATAACTCGAAATCCGACACCGGATAAACCCGCTTGTTTCGCTTCCTCGATTTGTTGCTCCGTCGGGTTGAAGGTCAGGATGGATGCGATTGGATCAGTAGATTGGGCGAAGAGCCTGGTGATGCTGCCTGCGTAGCCGCGGTCAATCCGGTCGGAGTAATCGATCTCATAATAGTTTGCTTTCAGCGTGAGACCAGAAATCGCTTGGGGTGCGAAGGAAAAGCCGCCCGTCCAGGTCTCCGCTCGCTCGGGGCCGAGATCGGGATTGCCATTGGTGAACAATAGGGTGGTCGTTCTACCACCCGGTGCGTTTGCGTTTGGCAAGCTGAAGACAAATGCGCCGTTATTCGTCTGCATGTCCGTAAACACGGGCGCCCGATATGATCGCGCGTAGCTCGCGCGGAACGCCAGCCCTTCAGTAACTTCCCACAACAGGCCGTACTTCGGATTGGTGGTGGAGCCAAAATCACTGTAGTCGTCGTGGCGTACTGCTAAGGTCAGGGACAAGCTATGCGCACCCGGGCGATCCTTCAACAGAGGAATGTTCAACTCACCAAAGGCGGCAGTTATATCCCGGCTCGGGTTGAAATTAGCCTCTAGCTCGCGAAAGTCGTCGAAGTCGTATTCGTCACGCCGATAGCTGGCACCGACTGCAGCACGTATGGTTCCAGCGGGAAGTTCGAACAAGCCTCCATCCGCGATCAGATCGACGTAGCTGGTGCTCGAGTTCTGATCCGTCGGCGGAGCCGTGTTTGCTACGCCGTCTTCAATGGTGGTGCGTTCGTATCTGACTTCGTTTTTTCCGTAGCCGGCGTTTAGGCGCACCTGCCACTGCTGGGGCAGATCCAGCATAAATCCAGCGAATAAATCATACTGCTGGGTTTCGGGAAACAGGTTGGTCACATCCCATTGACTTGCAATCGTCGTATCCATTTCGCGCTTGGCATAGGAGCCGGTCAAATTAAGAGACAAAATATCGCTGAGCTGTTGAAGGCCATCAATATAGAGACTATGCCGTTTCGAACCGGGATACAGATCGTAGGGGCTGTATGCGACATTTTCGGAGAAATCCTTGTCCAGCGCGGAAAGGTTTTCCTGCTTTAGGTATTCATAGTTGACCAGAACACTGCCATCGTCCCACGACCAGCCTGCGGTCTGTGACACCTGGTATTCACTCATTCCCCCGGAGGTGACAGCTCCATAGCGCAACCCGGTCTCATACCCGGTAAAATCCCGTCGCATAATGATATTGACGACGCCGCCGATGGCGTCAGCCCCATAAATGGCAGAGGCACCATCGGTCATAATTTCTACTCGCTCCACGGCACTCATGGGAATCAGCGACACGTCAACATATTGATAGCGGTTCGACGACGACACACGATGGCCGTTGATCAACGTCAAAGTGGTTCCGGTACCGAGCCCGCGCAGGTTGATGGAGGATCCCTGGCCGAAATTGTTCCCGGTATCACGATCCACCCCAAGGTTACCCACGTTAGCGCCGTTGGCACCACCGCCGAAGTTCTGCGGTAGTTTTTCAAAGAACTGCTGCATGCTGGCCGCACCGCTGTTCTCGATGTCTTCTTTGTCGAAGGTAATCACTGGAGACGAGCCACCGACTGCAATGCCACGGATGTTACTACCAATGACGATTACCTCCTCCATCGGCAAACCATCGGCGTTAGAGACGGAGTCTTCCACTTGAGTGGAAACATTTGGATTCTGCGCAAATGCAGGGGTGCTTACATACGATATGAAAGCGATGCTGGCGGTGAGCAGCGTATTGAGTTTTACTTTGGACATTTTTTTCCTCCATTGATTGATGTTTCAGGCCTGCTTGGTCGTTCGTAATGTATTTAACTCTCGGTTATCGATGCTATTTTCGCCAACAGCAATCAGCAATTTGGTCAAGTTATCTATTGCTCAAGGTTAAGCGCTGATAACCGCGCCCGCTTACCTCACTTCAAGAGTGATTAATCGCGACTGAAACACTCACCCGCGCTAACTTCGTCATCGTTTAACCCTAAATAAAGTGCCTTATTATGATATGTTATAACATATCTTTTTGAATAAGTAGTGATATTCAGATCCATGAACGAATTGCAGGAAGCCCCCCCTATTTCGCCCCATCAATCGCAGGGGTCATGTTGGGGTCAAGGCACTGAATCCCGGGGTGAAAAATGACCTCTTGAAAGGGCTTGGAAAGTCATGCAGTTTCGATCTTGTACCGGAACTCAGTTACCACAGCTTTCGTTACGGCTGTCGACCTCAACTGCAATGTAAGAGTCGATTTCGATCTCATTAAGGTGGCTGATAAAGTGACCCTACTCACAGCACAGTGTCTGGTATCGTATTCTGTCAGACGAACAGGCTGACCGGCGGTGCTTGGCTCTCAAACAGCGGAGCGATTTCGATGGGGTCGGCTTTGTCCTTCAGGCGATAGGACTGGGCCAACACACCAGATTTTCTGGATCATCATGGGGTTTTCGACGTAGGCGATGATCCGCATTGCACCGCCGCAGTCTGGCCCGTGGGCGGATGGCAAGACGCAGGAAACACGAGACGTTTGCTACTGAACGCAGTCAGGTGCTCAGTATGACAGTTCTCGCGACACCCTGCAGAAAGCTGTGTTCCAGCCGCGCGCATTTGAGATTTTTTTCACATTCCCGTTGCACATAACCCGGCAATTTTTTTCCCTACTCTGCCATATTAAGCTGCAAATGCCTACCGTTGCCAGACATTGCCGGCTACTCCCACTCTATGGTGGCCGGCGGCTTGCTGGAAATATCGTAAGTCACGCGGGAGATACCTGCGATTTCGTTGATAATCCGTGAGGAGACTTTCTCCAGAAAGTCATAGGGCAGGTGGGCCCAGCGGGCGGTCATAAAGTCGATGGTTTCCACCGCGCGCAGTGCAATCACATATTCGTAGCGGCGCGCGTCACCGACCACCCCAACCGATTTTACCGGTAGAAAAACCGCGAATGCCTGGCTGGTTTGGTGGTAGAGCTCAGCGTTGTGAAGCTCTTCGATAAAGATAGCGTCGGCTTCACGGAGCAGATCAGCGTAGTCTTTTTTAACTTCACCGAGAATGCGAACACCCAGCCCGGGACCGGGAAACGGATGGCGATTGACCATATCGTAAGGCAGACCTAACTCGAGCCCGATCTTTCTGACCTCATCCTTAAACAGCTCACGCAACGGCTCTACCAGTTGCATCTGCATATCGTCGGGCAGCCCGCCGACGTTATGGTGAGACTTAATCACATGGGCCTTGCCGGTATTTGCCGCAGCGGATTCAATGACGTCAGGGTAGATGGTGCCCTGGGCAAGCCAGTTCACGTCCTGCAGCTTCTCTGCTTCAGCATCAAAGACGTCAATAAAGGTATTGCCAATAATCTTGCGCTTGGCTTCCGGGTCTTCTACCCCGGCAAGTTTTTCCAGGAACAACGATTCCGCATCCACGCGGATAACTCGAACACCCATATTGCGGGCGAACATATCCATCACCTGGTCGCCTTCATCCTTACGCAACAAGCCATTATCCACAAATACGCAGGTAAGCTGATCGCCAATTGCCCGGTGCAGTAACGCTGCAACAACAGAGGAGTCGACCCCGCCGGACAGGCCAAGAAGCACCTGGTCATCGCCCACCTGTTGACGAACCCGGGCAATGGCGGCGTCGATTATATGCGCCGGAGTCCAGACCGCCTCGCAACCGCAAATACCCAGCACAAAGTGTTCGAAAACCCGCATACCCTGCTTGGTGTGGGTCACTTCCGGGTGGAACTGAACGCCATAAAATTGCCGCTCCGGCTGGTACATGCCGGCGATGGGGCAGTTGTCGGTGGCCGCCATCAGCTCGAAGCCGTCCGGCATGGCCACCACCTTATCGCCGTGGCTCATCCACACATCCAGCATGGCCGCACCGCTGCCGTGGTCGATATGGTCGTTGATATCCGCCAGCAGCGCGCTATTGCCTTTAACCGTCACCCTGGCGTAGCCGAACTCCTGTAAACGGGAACTCTGGACCTTGCCGCCCAGCTGCTCGGCCATGGTCTGCATACCGTAGCAAATACCCAGCACCGGCACCCCCAGTTCGAACACCACTTCCGGCGCGCTTGGCGATTCACCCGCCGTCACCGATTCCGGGCCGCCGGCAAGAATAATGCCCTGGGGTTGATAGTCGCGGATTTCCGCTTCGGTCATATCGTAGGCGCGGATTTCCGAATACACGCCGACTTCCCTCACCCGTCGGGCGATCAACTGGGTGTACTGGGAGCCGAAGTCCAGGATCAGGATTTTCTGGGCGTGGATATCAAGGTTGCTGGTTTGCATCACGTGTACGATCACTTAAACAGCGCGGGGCCCTGTGGCCCCGCGTAATAAAATTAACTGTGGTCTGCCGAACCAAGTCATTAACGCCCGCCCACCGGATAGTTGGGCGCTTCCTTGGTAATGGACACATCGTGGACATGGCTTTCATTCATGCCCGCCGAACTGACCCGCACGAACGCCGGCTTGGTTCGCATGGTCTCAATGTCCGAGCTGCCGGTATAGCCCATTGCGGAACGCACGCCACCCATCATCTGGTGAATAATAACCGAGACGGGGCCCTTGTAAGGCACTCTGCCCTCAATGCCCTCAGGCACCAGTTTCTCAAGCCCTTGGGAACTGTCCTGGAAATAGCGGTCCCCGGAACCCTGGGTCTGCGCCATCGCGCCCAGCGAGCCCATGCCGCGATACGCTTTATAGGTTCTGCCCTGGTACAACTCTATCTCCCCCGGCGCTTCCTCGGTGCCGGCGAACATCGAACCCATCATTACCGCATGGGCGCCCGCCACCAGTGCCTTGGCGATATCCCCGGAGTAGCGGATGCCGCCGTCGGCAATCACCGGAATGCCGCTACCCTCAAGCGCCGAGACGGTTTCGGCAATCGCCGTGATCTGCGGCACACCAATACCCGTCACAATGCGGGTGGTGCAAATAGAGCCGGGGCCGATGCCCACTTTGACGCCATCTGCGCCGGCTTCCGCCAAGGCTTTGGCCGCCTCGGCCGAGGCGATGTTGCCGCCGATCACCTGCATATCCGGATACTGTTCTTTGATGCGGCGCACCCGTTCCAGCACGTTGCGCGAATGCCCATGGGCGGTATCCACAACCAGCACGTCGACACCGGCGTCGATAAGCGCCGCGATGCGCTCGTCGGTATCCGGCGCGGTGCCAACCGACGCGCCGACCCGCAAGCGGGCATATTCGTCTTTACAGGCGTTGGGGAATTTCTCCGCCTTGTCGATATCCTTAACCGTAATCAAGCCCCGCAGCTCGAAGTTTTCGTTGGTGACCAATACCTTCTCAATCCGGTATTTGTGCAACAGCGATTTTACTTGGTCCGATTCGGCGCCCTCCTGTACGGTAACCAGGCGGTTTTTCGGCGTCATAATAGAGGACACGGGAGAATCCAAACCGGGTTCGAAGCGCACGTCGCGGCGTGTGACTATGCCCACCAGTTCGTTGTTTTTAAGCACCGGAACACCGGAAATATTGTGTTCGCGGGTCAGGGCGATCAGCTCGCTGACCTTGGCGTCCGCATCAATGGTAATCGGGTCCTTTACCACGCCGCTTTCGAATTTCTTGACCGCGCGCACTTCCAGCGCCTGCTGTTCGATGCCCATGCTTTTGTGGACGATTCCGATACCGCCTTCCTGGGCGAGGGCGATGGCAAGGCGGGCTTCGGTAACCGTATCCATAGCCGCGGAGACCATTGGGATATTCAGAGAAATTTCGCGGGTGAGCCGGGTTTTTAGCGAGACGTCCTTGGCGGTTACCTCAGAATACCCGGGCACCAGCAAGACATCGTCAAACGTTAGTGCTTCCTGGGAAATTCTCAACATCGGCTGCCTGCTATATCCGGTTAACTAAAATATAAAGGCGCGCCATTATAAGCGCTTGTGTCAGCCGGGTAAACCGCCGCTCAGCGAGCGTTCGCCCGTTTAAATAAGGGCGACAACCCACCGGACAGCCCATTGACGGCCGTATTTTTACAGCGGCTAGAGAAAAGGCACAGTTCGCCGCAGAGGCTCGATCTCAACGTTAACTTCAATCAGTCACGACTGACCGCGTTCCTCAACAAAGCGCCGGATAAACCACCTGATCTCGCGTGCCGCGTTGGTATCCAGGCTGCTGCACAATGCGACAAATTTATCCCGCTCTTCGCCGTTGATGCGAATTAACAACTGGCTGTCTTTCTTCGCCTTTGCGGTTTTTCGCGACACATTACTATCGGCTTTTCTTTGGTCGGCCATGGCAACAACCCGCCCTTGGCAATAACGAGCAGTCAAAACTTGTATATACAATATATATATTAGTGATAGCCCACTGTCAAATCGTTTCCATGATGACGGATTTTTTACGAAATATTAAATTTACGTTGAAGAAATATCGTTAAGCTTCATAAGGCGCGGCGAATAAATATTGGCCGCCGTTTTTGCCCCCAGTCTCCTGGGGATACCTCAAAATGTCCGGGAATGGTAATTTGGCATTCTGGACACTGGCCGTTGGCATCAATCCGCCACTCTCCCAGTTGGTACCAATCCCGCTCGATCAATCTCGCTTTGCAGGCGGGGCAGTAAGTACTGCTGCCATACCTGTCGTGCACGTTGCCTGTGTAGACATAACCCAGCCCGGCGTTTATCGCTATTCGCCGTGCCCGGCTTAATGTGCACGCGGGAGTTGCCGGCTTGTCCAGCATTTTCCAATCGGGATGAAATGCGGTGAAATGTATGGGTATATCACTGCCCAGGTTTTCTAAAATCCATTGACACATGGCTTCCAACTCGGCGTCGCCGTCATTTTCGCCCGGGATCAATAGGGTAGTAATCTCAAACCACACATTGGTCTCCCGTTTCAAGTAGACCAGGGTTTCCAAAACCGCCGCCAGTTCTCCGCCGCAAATTCTTCTATAGAAGCGCTCGCTAAACGCCTTTAAGTCAACATTCGCCGCATCCATTTGGGAAAAAAATTCCTCCCTGGGCTTGTCGCAAATGTAACCCGCCGTAACGGCAACACTTCTAATATTCTCCTCGCGACAGGCCAACGCCACATCCATGGCATATTCCATAAAGATAACCGGGTCATTGTAGGTAAAGGCGACAGTGCGGCAGTGGTGCTGTTTTGCGGCCAGCGCCAACTCCGTGGGAGAGGCGCGGCCGGCCAGGGTGTCCATCTCGCGGGACTTGCTCATATCCCAGTTTTGACAAAATTTACAGGCCAAATTGCATCCCGCCGTGCCAAAGGAGAGCACCGGCGTTCCCGGGTAAAAGTGGTACAGGGGTTTTTTTTCGATGGGGTCGATACAAAAGCCGCTGGAACGGCCATAGCTCTTCAAGACGACGCTATCCTGTTCCCGGGCCCTGACAAAACACAACCCCCGTTGTCCCTCCCGCAAGCGGCATTTTCTGGGGCAAAGATCACACTGAATACGACCGTCGTCAAGGCGGCTCCAGTATTTGGTGGTTATAGTATCGTTATCATGCAACGTAGGCGAGGCTAGTTCGCGCATACCATTTAACTGACAATGAAATAGTTAATAAAAAAATGGTAGTTGCGGCAAAGGAAATCAAGCTGTGAATTTACAGCGTTTTGTACCAGTCACGATCCTGTTTAGATCAAATTAATCTAAAGCAGAGGCGACTATGACAAGTGAAGAAGAGCACCGCATGCGACCGGCGGCAGTTGCC
>JANQKW010000312.1 GCA_028280905.1 Porticoccaceae bacterium | reverse complement strand
GCTTACGCCGATTGACCACTTGGCGTTGCGCATGCTCGCCAGTGGAACACTGATGACCTGCTGAGCGAACTCTTCCAGCTCGCAACCGTCAGCATCGAGCATGCGGGCGGCGATATGGCCGACGGCGCCCCTCGCTTTCAAATCTTTTTCTTCGGACTCGCGAATGTAGCCGGCCCGCTCAAGACTGGAAAGTTCGCCAGACAACGCGCCTATGCCCTGAATCATGATGTCTACAGCCGCTGCCCGATTTAATGCGTGCTCTACGACAGTTTCTCGGATAAGCGTATCTCGCAGTGTTGGGTCTTTAACAATAGCCGGAGCAGGTACCAGATGGCAGGTGCCGGAAAATCGCTCGGCCAACCGGATCGCCAGCTTTGGGCCATCGACGTCCGGGTTCCCTTTTCCTCCCAGCGCGCCCGTCATTTGCACCACCTCCACGCCATCCAGTGGCAAGTCTTCAAGGGCGTTCACCATATGATAAAGCGTTTTTCCCCAGGTCACGCCTATCGATTTGCCGTTACTCATGATGCTTAACAGCAGGTCTGCGGCGGCGGCGCCGACCGCCTTTAAGTTGGCTTCTTCAACACCTGCGTCGGGCACAACAATCGCTTCTCTCAGCTTAAACGTCGATCGAATTCTGCCTGCTAGTTCAGGCGCGGTTTCGATAGCACTGCGGATTTTGATCTCAACAATCCCGGTTCTTCGTGCCTCCGACAACAGACGCGATACGGTCGAATGAGAACAATCAAGCGCTTTGGCGATTTGTTGTTGGCTGAGTTGTTGCCGGTAATAAAGCTCTGCTGCACGGGTGATTTGCGCGGTTCTTAGTTGGTCGCTCATTGAATTTCATGCACTCCTTGGAAATGTTAATATTGACATTTTGCACAAATTTGCGCTACATTGCAAATAATATCACAAGCAAGGCGACCATATACTGAAATTAGGAGGTAGAAGAACGTGGGTAGAGTACGAACGATTTTGGGAGACATAGACGCAAAAGATATGGGCTTTACCATGCCCCATGAACACATTCGCACCGATCCCGCCGGTGGCGGTACAAAAGCCGTCGGACATGAAGGCGACGACCACGCTCTGGATGATCAGGAAAAGGCGATTGAGATATGCATCGGTTACAAGCAGGGTGGTGGTGATACCTTGGTTGAGGCGACTCCCAAGACGTGGGGCCGTAACACGCCAGCGATGGTAGAAGCCGCTGAAAAATCGGGTGTTCATGTTATTGCGTGTTGCGGTGTTATCTGCGAAGAGCATGGCATGGACCCGAAAACCTCTGAGTTGAGCATCAACGACCTGGTCGATGAAATGATCGGCGATATCACGGAGGGTATGGATGGCACCACGCATAAGGCCGGGTGGATTAAATGCGGTACGGCGTATATGCAGGTAACGCCCAATGAAGAAAAGTTCATACGGGCCGGTGCCCGTGCCGCAACCAAAACGGGTGTTCCACTCCATGCACACACATCCAATGGCACCATGGGCATTGAGATTTGCGAAATACTCAAGGACGAAAAATTCGATATGTCGCGCATGATCATCGCCCACGTGGATCGCAACCCGGATCTCTGGTACCACCGCGAAATGCTGAGGTATGGCATCTCCCTGATATACGACGGCCCGGGAAAGGCCAAATATTACCCGGATACCATCCGAGTCGATCTGCTTCGTCAATTGGTGGCCGACGGTTTTGAGGATCAACTTATGATCTGCAACGACTTTGGGCGCAAAAGCTATCACGCACCCTATGGCGGCGGCCCCGGCCTGTTGTGGATCAAGGAGCGGTTTGTGCCGCGCCTGATTAGCGAGGGTTTTGATCAGGAAGTCGTACATAAATTTAATTACGAGAACCCGCAACGTCTCTATTCGATGGTCGACCCGGCATGATCGACAAACCTTTATTGCAACTGGCGCTGGATGTCCTGAACATTGATGAGGCTTTATGCGCTGCGCAGATGGCCTATCCGGCTATCGATGTGATAGAGGTGGGTACACTGCTGTGCCTGTCTGAGGGTATGCACGCGGTGCGCAAAATGCGCGACAACTTTGATTCAGTCACTTTGGTCGCCGACGTCAGGGCGGTAAGGGCGGGGAAGAATATTGCCGAGATGGCGTTTGATGCCGGCGCCGATTGGATCACCGTGGTAGGCGAGGCGCCCACTGAAACCCTGGAGTCTGCACTCAAAGTAGCCTATCAGCGGGGTGGCGAAGTACAACTGGAATTACATGAGGGTTGGACGCGCAAACACGCCAATCGCTGGCGGGATATGGGCGTGCAACAGATTATCGTCCATCGAGGCGTTGAATTGGACGCCGTGGGTGGCGAGTGGCCAACGAAGACGCTGGATACTATTCGCGAGCTGGCGGACATGGGGTTTCGAGTCACGGCCACCGGCGGAATTTCAGAAGGGGGGATACCAGCGTTCAGCGATGTGCCTGTCTCGGTTTTTATCGTGGGTCGGGCAATCGTTCAGGCGGAGAATCCTCTGGCGAAAGCTGAGGCATTTAAAGCTGCCATCGGGGCCGTCCATGCATAACGCCCTGTTCGGTATATACGAAAAAGCGCTGCCAACGCTTTCCGGTTGGCCCGAAAAACTGGATGCCGCGGCGGCGGCAGGTTACGGGTTTGTGGAAATGTCAGTAGATGAGGATGTCGACCGGTTAGCCAGACTTGACTGGAATGCGGAAGAGCGCGCCTCGCTGCGGAGTGCAATCGCCGGCAGCGGCGTGCGTCTGCACACGGTTATTCTCAGTGCGCAGCGGCGATTTCCCATGGGCAGCGCCCATCTCGAGACCAGGAACTACTCGTTGGAGATCCTGAAAAAAGCGATCGATTTAGCCGTTGATATCGGTGCACGGGTTATTCAATTGGCTGGGTATTATGTATTTGACGAGGATCGCGACGCCCGCTCTCGTGGCCGGTTTATGGAAAACCTGCGGCGCGGGCTTGAACGGGCGAGCCAGGCCGGTGTCATGTTGGGCATCGAGAACATGGATGGCCGCGATATAACGTCTGTCGATAGCGCCATGGAACTTATTTCGGAGCTGGATTCACCCTGGCTACGGGTGTACCCCGATGTGGGAAATCTAGCCGCAAACGGCCTGGATGTGGGCCAACAACTGCGTGTTGCCGCGGGCCATATGGTGGGCGTTCACCTTAAGGATACCAGGCCCGGGGAGTATCGTCGCGTTCCTTTTGGCGAAGGCATCGTGCCTTTTAGGGAAGTGTTTCAGACGTTGAAAGACATTAACTACCGAGGAGGTTATACGGTCGAGATGTGGAACGATGGTGCACCTGATGCATTGGAAACCATAAAAAAAGCCCGTGAGTGGCTCCAGGCTGTTGCGCAAGCGACGCCGGAAATAACAGAGGTAGCGGCCAATGAGATTTGATTTTACGACTTTTGGTGAAGGCGTCATTCGCCTCAGCGTGCCGGCCGGTCAGCGGATCGAAACCACCAACAAGTTCGATGTTGATGTGTCGGGAACGGAAGCCAACGTCGCCTCGGCGTTGGCCCGTTTAGGATGGCGAACCGGCTGGGTAAGCGCACTGCCTGATACGCCGCCCGGCAGGCGGGTCGAGCAATGCTTTCGGCCCCATGGTGTCGATCTATCGGGATTGATATGGCGCATGGAAGGACGGGTGAGCACTTATTATGTGGAATATTCCAAGCCTCCCCGCCCGACAACGATTTACTATGATCGCAAGGGTTCGTGTTTTGCCAATCTAACCCCCGGCGATATTGACTGGGATTACCTGCTTGACACCCGGCACCTGCACGTTAGCGGATTGGCTGTCCCTCTTTCTAGCGGCTCCCGAGAAATTATTTCACTTGCCTTGGCGAGGGCGAAAGAGCGGGGCATTACCACCAGCTTCGATATCAACTATCGTCATCTGCTATGGAGCGCTGAAGAGGCGCGGGAAACCCTGGTCCCGTTGCTACAGGGTGTTGATTTGCTGTTTCTCGCCAAGCGCGACGCGGCCATCCTGTTTGGTTGTGATGGTGAAGTCAGCGAGGTTGTCGCCGGCCTGAGTCATCTCACCGGTGCCGGCAATATCGTCGTATCGCTGGCCAGCGAGGGGGTAGCCGGATGGGATGGCACTTCGATTGAATACCAGAAAGCCTGCGACGTGGAAATTATCGACCGAATAGGTGCTGGAGACGCGATGATCTCCGGCGTGTTACACGGTTGGTTCGGCGGCTCTCTGTTCAAGGGATTGCGCTACGGAGCCATGATGGCTGCGCTCGCCATGAGTCAAAACAGCGAAGCGGTAGTGACCAACAAGGAGGAACTTGAACGGTTGCTCGCGACGGACCCCGTCGACATTTTTAGATAAAGAGGTAACTTTGATGACAGAGCCTATTCAAATTTCACTCGTTACGGGGTTCTTGGGTAGCGGAAAAACGACGCTGATAAACGTGCTGTTGCCAATGCCTGAAATGGCGAATTCCGCAGTATTGGTCAACGAGTTTGGTCAGGTTTCCATCGACAGTGATCTGATCGAATCCCAAGATGGCGACCTGATTCAATTGTCCAGTGGCTGTGTGTGTTGCGTGCTGAACGAGGAGCTCGGGCAATCGCTGGTCGAATTCGCCCGGAAACGGGCCGAGCAAAAACGACCGGTTGACCGGATGATCATCGAAACAACCGGGCTGGCCAATGCCGGTCCCATCGTTGAAGTCATTCTGGAAGACCCCCAGGTTCGGAAATTCTATGAATTGGATAAGGTTATCACCACTGTCGATGCGGTGGCAGGTGAGACCAATCTGAATATGCACGCAGAATCGGTTGAGCAAGTCGCCGTTGCCGATCGACTGCTGATGACAAAACTTGATCTTCTGGATCCGGCTGAGGCGCAAGAAAGAAAAGAACGCTTGATCGCGCGTTTGCAGCAGTTAAATCCCGGTGCATTAATACTGACGGGTGAAAAAGCCGACGTGATCCGGGAGGATCTCACTGAAAACCTTGAGCATTCGAATCATTCCGAGAAGCTGGCGAAAGCCAATGGCCAGAGACCTGGTTTCGATGGAGCCGCCAACGGTTCGAGCGGCTTTGCAAGCGGTGCGGAGGCGCGACACGATCACCATATCAAATCGTTCAGTATCATAAGCGACAAGCCAAAAAGCCTCGCGGAGCTGGAGCAGTTCTGGCACAGATTGGGTGAAGAGGCGGGTCCAAACCTGTTGCGCGTCAAAGGTCTGGTTCACGTTACTGAGCGACCGGAAACCCCGGCTGTGGTCCAGGGTGTGCAACAGGTTTTTGACAACCTGCGTTGGTTGGACAAGTGGCCCAGTGATGACCGTCGTACTCGCATTGTGGTTATCGGTTGGATGCTTGATCAAACGAAAATCGAGCAAATGTTCGAAGGAACCGTCTGATGTTTCTGGCGAAGTACTGGTCGAAGTATTGGGCTCTCGCGCTGGTGGTGGTGGCGTTTGCCATGCTGATCACTGCCGCTTTAAGGCAGCCCGCTTTTGAATTGACACGGTATCCGGAAAAGCCGATAAAAATGTTTATCGGTTTTGCAGCCGGTGGCAGCCAGGATCTGGCGGGTAGGGCGCTGGCCAAGGAACTGCAACGCATTCTTGGACAACCGGTGCCGGTAGTGAATCAACCGGGTGCAGCGAGTATGGTATCCGCAAACAGCGTTGCGAGGGCGCGTCCGGATGGTTACATATTGTGGTTTGGCTCCGCGGGAACACTGCTGCTCAAGAGTGAGTTGCAGCACACCCCCATCGATTTTTTTGAGAATTTCGAGTTGCTGGGACTTACCGGACAGGTGGTGCCGGCAATTGGTGTGCCGGTAGATAGCCCTTTCGATTCCGTTCAGGACATTATCGATGCCGCGCATGACAACCCCGGCGAGCTTCGATGGGCTCACAATGGACGGGGCGCAGCGTTCATGGCTATGGGCGCCAGTTTTATCGAGGCCAATAACCTCGACGTAGTTGGCGTTCCGTTTCAGGGTGCCAAAGGGATGCGGTTGGCCCTGTTTGCTGATCAGGTGGATTTCGGATTGGTGAGTGAAGGCGATCGCCTCATGTTTGGGGAAAAGAAAATGAAGGTGCTTGCCTCAATGCGGCAATCATCGGAGCGGATTGTCGATGCGGATTTGCCGACACTGGGCGAGTTGGAAATACCCTTTTACAGAATCAGCTCACCCATTGGCTTGCTGGTCCCAAAGGGCACGCCGGAGCTGGTGGTGCAGACGCTTCGCGATGCGGTAGCGGAGGCGGCGGCCAGCCGTGAATTTCAACAAACCATGGCTCGGTTATATACGCCTGCCCAGCACAAAAGTGCGGAGGAGGGCGCTGCATTCGTAACTCAGCTACGCGACAACCTGCAACCGCTGCTACCTATTTTGCGATCGGATGTTAGCGACAAGAGCACCATTGCCGGCTCGTTAATGGTGCCCTGGGCGGTGGGGCTATTCTTGGTTGTTCTCATTAGCTTTCAGGTTTTTGCCGCACTGCGCTCAAAAATTAGGGCGGCAGAGCCCGGGGTCAAGACTGGTCGACAGGAAGAGCGAGGTATCGCCCGTGGTTTGGAATCGAAAGTCTTTCTCAGATACTCCGGGCCGCTGCTGTTGCTGCTGTGTGGTTACGGTCTTCTGCATGGCTGGTTCGGCTATTTGATTGCAACGGCACTCTGCGGTTACGCGGTATTTGCTTTGTTTGGAAACAGGCTGAATACGGTGCTTTTGCACGGCTCCGTGAGCGCGGTCATTTTTTACATTATTTTTATCAACGTTCTGAATATCTACGACCCACCTGGCCTGCTGCTGGATGTGTCGAATGTGTTCAGATAGCAGGTCGGTGGACGATGGAAATTCTCTCTGGGTTTGTGACACTGTTTAGCGATCCGATAGCGGTCGTGCTGGTGTTCGCCGCTGCGCTCATCGGTATTATTGTCGGCGCCACCCCTGGGCTTACCACTGCCGCCGCCATTGCCATGTTGGTCCCGCTCACGTTCTTCCTGGAGCCGCTGCAAGCCCTGGCTTTTCTTTATGTGATCGGCAAGTCGGGTCGCTATGGCGGATCTATCGCCGCTATCCTGTTTAATACACCGGGTACCGCGGCGGCAGCGGCAACGGCGCAAGACGGCTATCCCCTGAGTTGTGCCGGGAAAACCGGCAAGGCGTTGAAAACCTCGGCAGTCGCCTCTGTTTTTGGCGATTTCCTGGGCGATATGTTGCTGATATTTGGTGCTGTCGCCGTTGTCTCCTTGACATCGGGATTTGGCCCGCCGGAGTTTTTTGCGCTCTATTTGGCGGCGTTCGTCATTATCAGTTCCGTCATAGGATCATCGGTCACCAAGGGGTTGATCAGTGCGGCCGCCGGCGCTTTCGTGGCAATGATTGGTATTGATGCGATGGAGGGGACCCCGAGGCTGGATTTCGGCCACCCCGCATTTCATGCCGGCATATCATTGGTGCCGGTGCTTATCGGAATGTTTGTGTTGTCTGAAATTGCCCTGAAAGTTGAGAGCACCTCCGGAAACAATCGGCAGAACGACGAAAATTCAACAGCCTTGCCGCTGGACAATTCATTTTCATTTGATGAGTTTAAAAGTTGCTTACCGGTTATGCTGAGATCCTCTGGTATCGGCGCATTTATTGGCTTAATGCCCGGGCTGGGTTCATCGGTTGCCGCATTTGCTGCCTACGGCGCCGAAAAGCGTCGAGCAAAAAATGCCGACGAGTGGGGTAAAGGTGCGATTGCAGGAATTGCCGCACCAGAATCGGCAAACAATGCAGTCAATGGTCCGACCATGATTCCAATGCTGGCGCTTGGGATACCCGGTGGTACTATCGCAGCCATTCTAATGGGTGTATTTCTCATCCACGGCATTACCATCGGCCCCAGCATTTTTGAAAGCTCCAGTAAATTGGTGTTCGGACTCTTTGCGTCCGGACTCGTGGGTATTGCGGTCTACGGGTTGATTGGGTACTACGGCAGTTCAGTGATCGGAAATGTTGTCGCTCGCGTACCGATTCGACTGATCTATCCTTACATCTTTCTTACGTGCTTTATTTCAGCGTTCTCGACACGTACCAACATCTTTGATGTGTTTATTATGGCGGCAGCCGGTTTGCTCGGATACTTGATGCGCAAGCAAGGCTATTCGACGGCGGCCTTCATTATTGCCTTTGTCTTGGCGCGCGGTGCTGAAGAGGCATTCCGCCAGTCGCTCCTTCTATCGAACGAGGGTGCATTGATCTTTCTCCAGCGTCCGGTGGCGGTCGCTTTTTTTGCAATTGGAGCATTAATTCTGGGAAGCCGAATCTGGCAGAACCAGCGCGGTAAACTTAGTCGGCGCAACCTATATGGAGCAGCGGGAGGTCAGAGGTAACACTTGGAATTCAACAGCGTTTTGGCGATTATTTTGAATGGGGTCTGAAAGTTGGGTATGAGTACTTTGATAAACAACGTCGGTTTTGCCGGTGATCTTTTTGACGGTCAGACGATTGTTATCACCGGCGCAAATAGTGGCATAGGATTGTCCGTAGCAGGCGCGTTCAAAGCCTGTGGCGGGCGCGTCATTGCCCACGGTGGCCGACAGTGTGGACCGCAGCTGAAGGAAGTGGCTGACGTGTGTGTGACGGCGGATTTTACCAGCAAAGACGAGATCAAGCAGTTTGTTGATACTGTATTTAACGCGGCAAACAAGGTTGACGTTCTGATCAATAATGCGGGGACTATGATAGGTAGGTTTCCCGCGGACGAATTAACTGACGAACAGTACCAGAGAATTGTTGACTTAAACCAATCGTCTGTCGTGCTGATCACGCGTGATTTGATTCCATTGCTGAGCAAGGCAGGCACTGCCGCGATCGTTAACACAACATCCATTTCCGCGCGTACCGGCGGCAGCCCAGGTTCGTCGGTCTACAGTGCGGCTAAAGCATTTGTGGCAGCCTATTCCAAAGCGTTGGCACGCGAGTTGGCACCTAACAATATTCGAGTAAACGCGGTATCGCCGGGCACTATTCTTACTGATTTCCACAGGCGGTATTCGTCTGAGGAGAAGCTGGAGAAGACAAGACAAAGTATTCCCCTAAATCGTCTCGGAGAACCGCAGGATTGCGCTGCGGCCTTTCTATTTCTCGCATCGCACAAGTTAGCCGGCTACATAACCGGCCAAGCCCTTGAAGTGAATGGAGGACAGCTAATCGCATGATGTCAACAGTTGTTTGTAGCGCAGGTGGGTTATGCATGTGAACATAATACCGCAACCGTTACCTGGGGCTTTAGGCCGGTTTAAGATCCGCTTAAAAATCAGCCGGTTATTTTTGTGCTTACGGGTTTCGCGCAGTTCTTGGTCTAATAATCTGAGGCGGTACGATTGTTACCGTTGCCGGCAATGAGCATGAACGGTAGCAAATCTGTGAAAGCCTCCGGGATCTCTGGTGCCTTCCTGGAGAACGCGAAGTTTCTTCGCCGGTACGCCAGACAGTTTGTATCGAGTTACCACGAAGCAGAGGACATAGCGCAGGAAGCCTACGTCAGGGCTTTCACCGCGGAGAAAAACACGCACATCGAACAGCCGAAGGCGTTCCTGTTTCAGGTTGCTCGCAACGTAGCGCTGACTCGGTTGAAGAAGAAATCACGAGAAATACATCAATGTATTGATGAGTTGTCGGAATCAGAAACAGGTATGATTGATGAGGCTGTAGATGACCATGTTGAGGCATTGGAGCTGCTCGATACCTATCGTGAAGCGGTTATCGCAATGCCCGCCAAGTGTCGCAATGTATTTATTCTCAGGAAAGTCTACGGTTTTAAGCACAACGAAATTGCTGAAAAAATGGGAATGTCAGTTAGCTCAGTAGAAAAATATGTTCGACGGGGCATCCTGGCCTGCCAGGATCACCTCGCCTCGCGTGACAAATCCGAGACCGGTGATAGCGGCAGCGACGCTACACGCAATGTTCGAGGCGCGATCGCAAAATGAAGAATATTGTCGATTTTCCTGATGCGGGAGTACTCAGGAAGGAGGCGGCTCACTGGATAGCACGGCTGGACAGAGATGAAGCGCTTTCCGCTGAGGAAAGGGATGTGCTGCGCAAATGGATCCATACCAGCTCCGCTCATCGTCAAGCCCTGCAGGAGGCGGCCGAGCTGTGGGATAGCTTAAATATCCTGACGGTGTCAGCGCCACAGTTGGTCGAAGGCATCACTAAAAAGCCGGCTATTAATGAGGGTGCTGATCTGCGTTCTCGGCTGCGCTATTCGAGGTGGAAGCGATTTGCATACGCAGCTTCCATTGCAGTCATCTTGGTTGCCGGCATGCTCTTGTTTCGGCCGGGTTCGTTATCGAATTCGAATGGTTACTATGCTACGGCGATTGGCGATCAGCGAACAATTGAGTTAGCTGATGGATCCGTGATCGAGTTGAATACCGACACTCAGATGAAAGTCGAATTTGCACGCAATGTCAGGGACGTTAAGCTGCTGCGAGGCGAGGCCTATTTTACGGTGGCCAAGGTTGAGAATATGCCGTTTCAGGTCAATGCCGGCGTTGGCCAGGTCGTTGCCGTCGGGACGGCGTTCTCGGTGTATCTCAAAGATAAATCAGTAGACGTGACAGTCACCGAGGGGCGTGTTGCGATCGGTTCCGCTTCGCCGGGTGCCGGTGCGCCTCAGACTAAAAGGGAATCGGTAATTGCTGAGGGGCCAACTGCAGAGGAGCCGGTGTTTGTCGATGCCGGACAGCTAGCAATAATTAGGAATTCGCCGCCGGATCAGCACGACGAGGCGAGTAAAGTAATAGAGCGGCATCAATTATCGGATCGCGAGTTGTTACAAAGAACGCTATGGAAGGATGGAGTCCTAGCATTTTCTCGCGCGCCTCTTCACGAAGTTATCGCTGAAATCAGCCGATACACCACACTGGATATTCAGTTTTCCAATCAGGTAGTCGCAGAGATGCCTGTGATCGCAAGATTTCCAATTGGGGATACCGAATTGATGCTCGATATTTTTGAGAATAACTTTGGTCTCGCTGTTCAGTATATGGGACCAAATCGCGTTTTACTTTCCGCAAAAGAGGAAACTGAATCAGAAAAAAACTAGAAATTTTTTACGGGTTTTGAGGGTGCCGTGAGTCTTATAGTTGAAAAGGCCGTAATGACAATGTGCAAAGCCACACTGTTTAACAGGCTGAGTCAAGGGGGGCGGATAAGCAAAAAAGGCATTTTGGTATGTTTGCTTATTCTTTGCGGGGCGACAACGCAGATTGCTTTCGCAGCGACGGGTGTAAATACGGAGCAAGTTTATTCATTCGACATCCCGTCGCAGAAGTTGCCAAACGCATTGGAAGCGCTTGCCGATCAGAGCGGCGCGCACATGATAGTCCCTTTTGATTTGGCCCAGTCTAGATACGCGAATAGCGTAGTAGGACGCTACACCCTCGCGGAAGCACTAGACCGACTACTCGATAACACAGGTTTGTCAGGCGACCTTTTCCAGAAGCGTGTAATTATAATTAGTTTACTGGAGAAAAATGTTATGGCTGCTAAAGATGCTATACCAGCAAAGAGAAGAGGGGTTGCCGCAGGCGTATTTGCAAGTGTGTTGGCAGCGAATGCTGCGATCGGTCAGGAAGCACCAAAAAAATCGCTTACGCTTGAAGAGATTATTGTCACCGCGCAAAAGCGCGAACAAAATGCACAGGATGTGGGCATTGCCATTACGGCGTTCGATCAGTCTAGTCTCGAAAGTGCGGGCATTAATGACGTGTCCCGTTTGGATCTTGTAACTCCGGGACTGTCTTTTGCCCAACGAGGCAACGATTTTAAAATCACCATTCGCGGCGCCAATGCCGAGAATACGTTTCGCGATGTATCGCCGCCCGTGGGCGTGTTTGTCGATGGCGTCTACAAACCAACTGCGTCTCAAGCGGGCGCCGCGTTCTTCGACGTTCAGCGTGTCGAGGTGCTGAAAGGACCCCAGGGAACTTTGTTCGGCCGCAATACGCTTGGCGGCGCGATTAATGTTATTACCAACAAGCCTAGTGTCGATGATTTCGGCTACGGCATCGATGTCACAACGGGCAGCTACGCCCATTTCAAACCGGAGTTTTTTATTAACGCTCCGCTGTCCGATAGTTTCGCTGTGCGACTTGCCGGGATGTACGAAATACGCGATGGATACGTTGAAAACCACGGGCCAGGTAAGGATTTGGCGGAAGTGGACAAACGGAATATACGTCTATCGGCGCTGTGGAACGTTTCCGAAGATCTCGATTTGCTGGCAACCCTTCTCCACTACGAAACAGGTGGTACGTCGCTTAGCTCTTTCGGATACCAATCCTTGGGTACATTGCGGAACGAAACAGGCGCGACCGACAACAATGGAACCCATGATCCAATCAACGCTCGCTATGGCTCATTGGGCGCCCGAACCGATAGCGGTCCATGGGATATCTATCGGGACGGCGACTACGATCTGGACAACGAAGAGACGGTTATAACGCTTGAAGCCAATTGGGATCTCGGCTCTGTTGCGGTCAAGTCGATTACCTCGTATACCGACTTCACAAATTTCTCCAGCGCCGATTCGGACTTCAGCGAAAACCTCTTTGCACAAGAGCAGTATGAGGAAACGCTCGAAGGTTTTACCCAGGAAATCCAGCTTATCTCTAACAAAGAAGATGCTGCTCTAGAGTGGGTGCTGGGCGCGTTCTACGCCGATGAAGAGTATAACCAGACATTCATGAGAATTCCGGTTATGGGCGAAATCGCCAATGACGGTAGCCGACTGCCTGCGGAAGGCCGCTGCCTGAACCAATTATTCGCCACTGCCGGGGATCCGACCGCGCCGGTTCCCTGCCCGTCGTTCACGGGCAATGGCATGCCGACGGTGGAGTCAGTGGGAGTCTTTGGGCAGGCTACCTATCATTTCAGTGATAGCTTTCGGGCAACCGTCGGCGCTCGCTGGAACCAGGACGACAAGAGTCTCAACAGGGACATCTGGATTGCCGCCGGGGATCCTGACGAAAGCACGAATTTTGAGAAGGTCACCTGGCGTGCCGGTTTTGAGTGGAATATGCGTGAAGACAATATGTTGTACGCAACCGTTTCCACAGGGTTCCTATCGGGCGGACACAATTTCAACCGGACGCACTTTGATCAACAGGAAGTGACGGCATACGAGATTGGCATGAAAAATCGTTTTGCCGATAACCGCGTCCAGCTCAACGTGGCGGCCTACCTCAACGATTTTACCAATTTGTTGGCAAGCGCATTGGTGGTAGATCCGGTCACCGGATCCATACAGATCTTCGCCGCAAACGGGGGGGAGATAGAGGCCAGAGGGTTTGAAGCCGAATTGCTGGCGATTCCAATCGAAAATTTAACCATGGGCGCCACCTTGTCCTGGCAGGATTCGGAATACGGGGACTTTCTGATTTCAAATTCGTTTATTGAAGGGTCGAATACGCCGGCCGAGGCAGGTAACACGATTCAGCAGCGTGGAAAACAAACGCCTTGGGCGCCGGACATCGCTGGTAGTTTGTTTGCCGCCTATGACGTCAATACGTCCGTCGGCGTGCTGACCCCGATGATTCAGCTCGCTTACTCGGGTGAGCATTGGACTACCGGTTTGCAACAGCACATCCTCGCGGACCAGGATGCCTATGTCAAAACGGACCTGCGGTTGCGATGGCAGCCTAACAATCCGTCTTGGAGCATCGAAGCCTTTGTCGAGAATGTCACGGAAGAGGAAGTGTTGCACCACACGATTATTGGCGGCAATGACATTGTTCAAGCTATGTGGTCTACACCGCGCTTCTGGGGCTTGAAACTCAAATACCGCCCGGCTAACTAGCGGCGATAGATTAACCCGGCAACAAAAGCGTTGCCGGGTTAATATCCGCGACAGATAAAAGCCTTTGATCTACAGGCTGTTGCTGAAAGCAATCAGCGCGGCAGTAATGGCGACATTCAGGGACTCAACGTTGTTTCGCATTGGGATCATCAGTTGTCTATCTGCCAGTTTGAAAATATCAGCGCTGATGCCTTCCGATTCATTGCCCAGAACATACACAATAGGGCCTTGTGGCTTGTGTTCAAAGAGCGATTCTGTAGCCCGTGATGATAGCGCGCAAACACTAAACCCGATCTCCTTGAATTGTTGCAGCGCCTCTTTGAGCGTCTCGCATTTAATGATATGCGCTTTGAACAGGGTTCCGGCGCTGGCTTTGATCACCAAAGGAGATAATGGGGCGCATCCCTTCCTGGGGATAAGGATTCCATCTATATTGCCCGCACATGCCGATCTGATGATCATCCCTAAGTTTTGCGGGTTAGTGATGCCGTTCAGCGCCACAAGTCTGTGTGAATTGCTGTGTTGCCGATTCAGGTAGTCTTCCAAATGCATATGCCCCGGGCAATTGATATCGGCCGCAACGCCCTGGTCCTGTTTGCCGTTTTTCGAAATACGGGAAAGCGCTTCCCGGCTGTGGTATACCACCTCTATATCATTGTGCTCGGCAAGCTGGACAATGTCGTCGATGATGTCGGCCGCCCGATTGCTTTTGGCCAGGTGCAGGCGGTAGCAGGGCAGGCCGGATTGCAACGCTTCAAGCACCGGTTTGCGACCGTAGATGGTAACCAGGCTGTCAAAAAAACGTTTTCGTTTTAGGTAGTCGGGACTATCCGGGCGCATATCGTTACGCGTTCAGCCGCAGCGCCCGTTTGTACGCCTTGACCGCAGCCACCAGACCCATTGCCAGGGCATCTACCGTCAACGCGTGCCCGATGGATACCTCCATCAGTCCCGGCAAGGTTTTAAACAGCGTCAGGTTGTCGAGGTTCAAATCGTGGCCGGCATTTACCTGCAAACCTTGCCGCGCCGCTTCGGCAGCCGCTACGCAATGTTGTTGGAATAGACTATCTCTCTGCGCCGGGGTATTCCAAGCCGCGGCGAAAGGACCGGTATATAGCTCAATACGGTCGGCGCCTATCTCCCGCGCCAGTCTGATCTGCTGTGGGTCGGGA
This sequence comes from Porticoccaceae bacterium, assembly GCA_028280905.1. GTDB lineage: Bacteria > Pseudomonadota > Gammaproteobacteria > Pseudomonadales > Porticoccaceae > JANQKW01. The sequence goes on along the minus strand of JANQKW010000312.1, from coordinate 14,174 downwards.
TCCATAAACAGGCTCACGCGCACCCCCGCGGATTGCAGTTGCCGGATCAGCGGAGCCAACTGTTCGCCGCTGGCCCGCAGGTCAAATCCGTGATCGGAGGTTAGCTGATCGCTGCTGTCCGGCACCAGTGTGCACTGGTCGGGCAGCGTCTCCAGCACCAGCGGAATCAATCCGGGGTAGCTGCCCGCCGGTTGGGCAAACGGATTGCCCTCCACGTTGAACTCGAGATTGTTATGGCTTTTTATCAGCTTGGCCAGTAGTCGAACATCATCGGGGCGGATATGCCTTTGATCCGGGCGCGGGTGAACAGTGATCCCATCCGCGCCGGCTTCGATGCAGACTTCCGCATGTCGGATGACGTCCGGATAATTCCCTTCCCGAGAGTTGCGAATCAGCGCTATTTTGTTCAGATTTACGCTCAGGTCAATCATGGCTGCTCGGGTTGCACTAGCCTGGCGCTGAGAATGCGAATGGGCTCCTCCGGCAAGTGGGTAAATATATCAACGCGCTCGGTGGGCAGTTTGGCTATGGTGTCCACAACCTTCATGCCGTCGATAACCTTGCCGAAGACCGTGTAACCCGGCTTGTCCTTCTTGGCGTCGAGGTTGCGGTTGTTAGCCAGGTTTATGTAAAACTGCGCCCTGGCGCTGTCCGGGTCCGGCAGGCGGGCCATGGCCAGTGTGCCGCGCTGGTTTTTCAGGCCGTTATTCGACTCGTTGACAATGGGTTCCCCCGGTTCCCGCGGAAACAGATCAAAGCCATACCCACCCGCCTGAATCACAAACCCGCGCACGACTCGGTGGAAAATAACGCCGTCGTAGTAATAGTCCTCCACATACTGAATGAAATTGTCTACGGTAGCCGGCGCTTGCCGGGGGTAGAGTTCCAACAGGATATTGCCGAGATCCGTTTTAAGAAGCACATGCGGATTGATGTCTTCCGCGCGGATGGGCGCAACCGCCAATAGTGCGATAAAAATTACCGCGAATTTGTTTATGCCCATTCTGAAAATCTCTTGCGTCGCTTTAACATGGGTAGAATAATCGAGAGCAGGGCGCCCAGCACCACCGAGATGGCGCCGTACAGAAACCAGGTCTGCGAGTCCTTGCTTTCCAGTCGTTCGTTGGCGGCGGTCAACACATCGATTTCGCTCTGCAATATACCATTGCGCTTTAACAACTCCTTGTTCTGTTTTTCCAGGTTCAGGGCATTGGCCGATACCTGCTTAATTCGTCGCAGTTCTTTATCTATGCTGCTGTTCTGCTCGGACAGTGTGCGCATTTCAGTCTCGTATTGGTTATTCGAGCCCTGCAGCTGTCGCAGGGTCTCGCTGAGTTTGCGGTTCTCCTGCCGCAGGCCTGTCATGCTTTTTTCGATGGAGGCTATCCTGAACTTGGCAATCTGCTGTTTAAGCAAGTACTGGCTGGGCAGCCATCCCTCCAGACCGCTGCGAGTCTTGACTTGGGTCCACCCGTCGTCACTTTCACTGAGCACTTCAAGAGCCGCGCCGCTTTTAATACCCTGGTGAATGATGGCGCATCTGCTGCAGGGTGAAGAGCGCAAAGGAACGCGCAACTCATCCGACACATAGCGGGTTTCAGCCTGTAGGTTGGCAGCAGCTATTAACAGGAAAATAGTCACAAGGTATTTCATTGACAAAACCTCTATTAGGCTTGATGACGCTTTAGGTGATGGTTTTACGGCAATACTTTTTTGAAAGGCTTAACAACCACCCGCCGGTAAACACCGCCGGTCTTATAAGGGTCCTCATCGGCCCACTTTTGAGCGTCCTTCAGCGAATTAAACTCCGCGATTACCAGACTGCCTGAAAACCCCGCCTGCCCCGGTGCTTCGGTATCTATCGAGGGGTGTGGGCCCGCCAGCAGCAGACGGCCCGCGGCTTCGAGCTGTTCGAGGCGGTTCAGGTGTTCCGGGCGGGCGGCGGCTCTTTTCTCCAGGCTATTTTCAATATCCTCGCTGATAATTGCATACCACATCAACTTTCCCTCTTGGTTTTGCGGTGGTGAATGATTTGCTCGAAATCGAGGCCGGTTAGTTTTTTTATACCGCTAAACAGGTAAAGCATGGCGCCGAACATCACAACCATGGCAGGCACGGCGATTACCGGAAAGCTCAGCGCGGTCATCTTACCCAACTGCTCGTTAAACTCCACGGTGCCCGGTTCTGCGGTCAGCAAAATAGTGGCCAGCAGGTAATTTAGGATTGAGGACAGCAGGAAAGAACCGGCCAGCAACCACGAGGCCCTGACCAGCAGCTTCTCGAAGGATAGCAGATTGCCTCGTGTGCTCAGTTCGCCAGCGATTTTCTCGGTGTCTAGAATCGCGTCATTGTAAATGAAGGTTTTCACCAGGGGATAAGGGGTCTTTAGCGATACCAGGGTGGCCAGTCCGAAAATAGCGGGAATGGCCGCCTCCTTAATAGCGATATAGGCTGGGCTGAGTTCCATCAAGCTGATGCCGCCGGTGAGCAAAACACTGACAAAGCCCAGGGCTGAGAAAAGATTTATTTTTCCCGAAGTGATAAAGTCCCTGGTGCCGTATCCGAGTGGAAAAAGCAGCGCGGTTACCAGCGCCATCTTGGTGCCCAGGTAGTCGTCGCCGCTCAGTTTGGTGAGGATCAGGGTTGGAATAACAATATTGAAAGCGAGATTAATCAACAGATTTTCGCTTTTGTGCGCATTTTCTAATTTTTCGCGGGGGATATCGTTCATTTTGATCACTGCCTGAAATCAGCCCGCTATTGTAAGGGACCTGGCCTGTTTGTCGACCTTACCGGCGACGATTACAGATAGATTATCAAATTATTTTCTTGAAATTTGTTGCGAAATAGCGCGATAATCGCGGCAATAGATAAATTATATTAAGAATGGCTTTTAACTGCTTGATTGCTTGGGGTATTTTTTATGACTCTGTTGGGGACACAGCACAGGTTTAAGAATCGCTCAAAACCTAGCCTGGAGCTTGGGGATCTGCTGGTCGCATACCTTGAACAATTGAACGTGGACTATGTGTTTGGCATTCCCGGCGGCGCTATAGAGCCTTTATATAACGCATTGGCCAGAAGCGAGCGAAGGGGTGGCCCGAAGCCGGTGGTTTCGCGCCACGAGACGGGCGCTGCCTTTATGGCCGACGGCTACTCGCGGAACTCAGGCAAATTGGGCGTGTGTTGTTCGACCACCGGGCCGGGCGCGACCAACCTGGTAACAGGTGTGGCATCCGCCTATGAAAACCATATACCCATGCTGGTAATTACCGCTCAGACGGCTCTCACGTCCTTTGGCCGAGGTGCCTTTCAGGAGTCGTCCTGCACCGGGGTCAACACGGTGGCCCTGTTTGAAAGCTGCACCAAATACAGCACGCTTATCTCACACGCGGAGCAATTTGAGAACAAATTGTCCGCCGCCATCATAAAAGCTTTCCAGGAGCCTATGGGGCCGGTGCACTTGAGCGTTCCCGTCGATGTTATGCGCGCCAGTTCCGGGCTGGAGGCTCCCAGCTTTAATCTTCCCAAACTGTTGCACAAGCCCTCAACGCTGGATGACATCGCGGTGAGTGAGTTGTATGAAGCGTTGAACCAGGCGAAGAAACCGGTGTTTTTGATTGGAGATGAGGCCAGCGAAGCCATTGGCACCATTTTAACCCTGGCGTTAAAACTGCATGCCCAGATACTTGTTACGCCTCACGGCAAGGGTTTGGTCAGCCCGTATCATCCGCTTTTCAAAGGTGTCATCGGGTTTGCCGGCCACCGCAGTGCCCAACAGGTGCTGGAAGACAAAGAGGTGGATCTGGTGGTGGCGGTCGGCGCCAGCCTGGGTGAGTGGGCGACCAACGGCTGGGATACCGGCAGGCTGCTAAATTCCCGGCTGATTCATGTGGAGTCGTCAGAGTCAAACTTTATCCGCTCACCGATGGCTAAGCTGCACGTCAGGGGCCGGCTTGAGACGATTTTTGAAAAAGCGCTGGCGCATTATGAAGCGGATATTGCCAATAACCTCAAGTTAATCGGCGATGAGGAGCATCAGGAAGGGACAAAACTGGAGCGTCATTTTGAGTTGGAGGACGTGGCAGCCTATTATTCGGATGATACGCCGATAAAACCTCAGCGTTTGATGCGCGAACTACCCAAACTGTTTCCGCCCAATACTCGCTACCTGGCCGACACAGGCGCCGGTTTTGCGTGGGCAACACACTACTTACACCCCTACGACAGGCGCATTGCCGGCCGCCGGGACGCGCATGGCGGCTTGTTTCGCGCAGCGCTGGAGTTCGCGTCCATGGGTTGGGCTATCGGCAGCGCGGTTGGCACGGCGCTGGCGCGACCGGGTGACCCGGTAGTTTGCATTACCGGTGATGGCAGTATTTTGATGAACGGTCAGGAGTTGACGGTTGCCGTTCAGCAAAATTTGGTGGTTGTTTTCGTGATACTGAATGACGCAGGTTATGGCATGGTGAGGCATGGACAGCGATTGACCGGTGCTGAACAGATTGGCGTAGATCTGCCGTTTGTGGATTTCGCCGCGGTAGCTCAGGCGATGGGTGCAAAGGGTCTTGTTATCGAGTCACCGGAAGATTTGCTGAGCATAGATGTCGAGAGCATCTGCAGTGACCCGGGCCCGACAGTGTTGGACGTGAGAGTTGATCCAGAAGAGGTTCCTCCTATTAGGCTGCGAACCAACGCCCTTAAGAAGATACCATGACAGATAAGAAAACCGAGACGATAACGACCAAGATATGGAACGAAACCCCCGAACCCGATAATCCCTTTGCCGCCGCCGCATGTTACTGCGCAGGTTACGATGTCTACGGTGACCTGCTGGGTAAAGCCTCCTACATCGAATACCTGTTTCTGCTGTTTAAATTAGAACGCCCCACCGAAACCCAAGCCAAACTGCTGGAGGGGCTTGCGGTGGCATTGGCCAATCCGGGGATAAGGGATCACAGCGTCAGGGCGGCGATGAATGCCGGTGTTGGTGGTTCAACCAATGCGTCGGCATTAATGGCGGCGGTAGCCGTGGGTGCCGGTAACCTTAATGGCGGCAGAGAAATTTATGTTGGTATGGAGTACTGGAATCAATGCGGTGCTCGCATCGATTCCTGGGAGAACTTAATTCTCAATCCGTCAAAGTGTGAACGGGTTAGCGTTTGGCACGAGATGGAACATCCTCCGGGTTTTGATCCAAATGGTGTCAGTTGCCCGACGCCGGTCAAGCAAACGTTATCGCACTTGGCGTCTATCAGTAGTAGCGGGCCAATCGCTTGGTTACATGGGAACCGTGAGGATTTAGAGAAAATAACGAAAATCCCGCTTGCCATGTCAGGTGTGGCTTCTGCCGTTTTTTTTGAACTGGGTCTCGGTTCCGATGAGGCAGAGATGCTCTACTTATTGTTAAGGCTGCCAGGTGCGGGAGTTCATGCACTGGAACAGAAAAAGAGAGGTGTCAAATACTACCCTTTTTTCGGCGACGGTTTAAAACTGCAAGATACATAAATATAGAGTTACGTTATGGTTGCTCCGCTTGAACAATATGAGAATAACTGGGAAACCCGGATGGGAGCCTGGTTCCCCGGAGAAACGGTAGTTCTGCGGGGGAAAGATGTATTCAACGAGTTGAGCAATAGCAGGTGGGTAGAAAATCTGATTTACGCAGTAATCGGAGAACACCTGCCAAAACTTGCCCGGTTATTGGAAGCTATATGGGTTATGTCCACCAGTTACCCGGACCCTCGACTGTGGAATAACAGGATATCAAGCCTCGGCGCGACGTGCCGTTCAACAGGGGTCCTGGGTGTGGCTGCTTCCGCAGCGGCTTCCGAAGCAACAGTTTTTGGTCTTCAACCCATTAAGTCAGCATTGGATTTTTTGTATCGACTGGCGAATGACATGGACGGTGGGTCCGAAATGGAGGATTTTATTCTCAGAGAACTCAAAAAACACAGGGGAGTACCGGGGTTCGGAAGGCCCGTTGTCGATCACGATGAAAGGATCGAACCGGTATTGGAATTTGCCAAGTCTATGGGCATGGCCGACGGGTTTTACACTGATTTGGCCCTCAAGGTTGGAAATTTTCTTGCTCAGTCCCGCTATAAATATCAGATAAACATTGCAGGTTTAACGGCGGGATTAGCGGCCGATCAAGGCATCACCCCTGAGCAATGGTACTTTATAAATACCTTATGCTTTTGCGGGGGATTTTTACCCTGTTTTATAGACGCATATGATAAGCCGGAGGGCAGTTTCTTTCCTCTGAGAACAGATGTTATTCGCTACGTAGGTACTCAACACAAGAGAAGCTGGGAATAGAGCTATGACTAAGAAAATTATTCTAATTACATTATTGATAATTAGCCCGTTAAGTTACCCAGAAGAAGTGGACTTTTCTGAAGAAGAGGGATTGATCGCCTTATTTGGAGATGAGGAGTTGATTAGTATTGCCACTGGTATTGCTCAACCTATATCAAAGGCGCCTGCGGTTGCCTCTGTTATTACCAGTGAGCAGATCAAGAAGATTGGCGCAACGGATATCGATGAAGTGCTGGAAACGATACCCGGCTTGCATGTGGCCAGAGATACAACGGGCTACAACCCGCTATACGTGTTTAGGGGCGTAAATGCTTCGTTTAATCCACAGGTATTGGTATTAGTTAACGGCATACCGCTTACAAATTTATTCCAGGGTGATAGGAACCTCGTATGGGGAGGTATGCCGGTCGAAGCAATTTCCCGTATCGAAGTCATTAGGGGCCCGGGATCGGCGCTTTATGGCGCCGACGCGTTCGCGGGGGTAATTAATATTGTTACCAAAACGTCGTCTGAGGTGAGCGGTTTTTCTTCCGGTGTCAGGGGCGGTAGTTTTAATACCAGAGATTTCTGGTTTAAGGTCGGAGGTGAAGCTGGTGAACTAGACTACCTGGCGATTCTGGAGATGCGTAGTACGGACGGACAGGACGAGAAGATAACAGCGGATGCCCAGACACTGCTCGATTTAATTACCGTTGGCCAGGTTGCACCGGTTTCAAACGCCCCAGGCCCGCCCAGCTTGTCGAGGGAAAACTACGACGCCAGATTTGAACTTGGATACAGGAACGTAAAGTTGCGGGCTGGCGCCCAGATCAGGGATGACCTAGGGGTCGGCGCGGGAGTCGCTCAGGTGTTGGACCCAAATGCAAGGTTTTCCAGTCGCCGCTGGAATGCGGACATTACTTATGACAATCCGGAATTTGCTAAAAACATTGGGCTCACGGTTCAACTGAGTTATCTGGATGTTAGCCAGGAAGTGGAAGAAGACCTTGTGCTGTTCCCGGCTGGAAGTGCCGGCCCTTTTGTCGACCCCTTAGGCAACCCGTTATTAGGTTTCTTCCCCGATGGAATCATTGGCAACCCCGAAGTGTTAGAGCGACATACGCGCTTTAATATTTCATCCTCCTATTCCGGGCTTGATAAGAACGAATTTCGGTTTGGGATAGGTTATTACTACGGCGATCTTTACGAAGTAAGAGAGGAGAAAAACTTTGGTGAGGATCCAAGCAACTGTGTAGTTCCCAATACTCCGGGTACTTGCTTGCCGATATTTCCGGGAAGTGGCTTAGTGGAAGTTACAGATACACCTTTTGTTTTCTTGGAAGAAGATGACCGCGAGAACTACTATGTGTTTCTGCAGGATGTTATCCAACTCTCCAATGACTGGGAGCTTACGGCGGGTATTCGTTACGACGATTACTCCGATTTCGGCTCAACCGTAAACCCGCGTCTCGCTTTGGTATGGTCCACTGCCCACAACTTGACTACAAAGTTGCTGTATGGGGAAGCGTTCCGAGCGCCATCTTTCGTGCAAACCCGTGCAATTAATAATCCAGTCTTGTTGGGAAACCCAAATCTCGATCCCGAAGAGATGGAGAGTTACGAGTTGGCATTCGATTATCAGCCAGCCTATAACGTGGGCCTGAACCTGAACTTTTTCTACTACCAATGGGACGATATTATCCAATTCGTTCCCGACCCCGGGGGTGTTACCAGCACCGCGCAAAATGCCGGCGAACAAACGGGTTACGGCATGGAGTTTGAAGCCACTTGGGAGCTGAATGAGCAGATTGACTTTACCGGGAATCTTGCCTGGCAACAGTCGACCGACGAAGAGCTGGACTCAGACGCCGCCAACTCCCCCCAGAAGCAGGTATATTTGCAGGCCAACTGGAAGCCGGCAGACGATTGGACGGTCAATCTCCAGGCGAATTGGGTAATCGATAGAAACCGCATGTCCGGGGATCTGAGGTCGGAAGTGGACGACTACGTGTTGGTTGACCTGACTGTTAGGAAGAAGGAACTGTTCAAGGGGTTAGAGGTGGCGTTCCTGGTCAAGAACCTTTTTGACGAAGATGCGCGAGAGCCCTCTCCGAACGGCGTGCCTGTGCCTTCAATACCCGACGACCTGCCGCTTGCCGGGAGAAGTGTTCTGGGTGAAGTCAGATATCAGTTTTAAACCTGTTAGCTAATCTGGAGGTGCGGGAAAAGGACTTATAAGAATGAAACTAGGACGTATCCCCGATATACGCCGAGCTTTAGCAGGCTTCTTATTGGGTTGCTTGCTGCTTACCGGTGCCCAGACGGCTCTGGGGGATAAGCATAAGGCGATACTTTTGTATCCGGAATTGCGCGCGCCCTACTCGAATGTATTTGAAGACATCATTAAAGGCGTGGGGACCGGTTTCGACGGGGAAATCCAGCGCGTAACGGTTAAAAAAACCACTACCGCCGACGATCTCAAGAGTGTCATAGATCGAGCGCGGCCCCACTTGATTTTCGCGCTGGGCAAAAGCAGTCTAAAGTCCATAGCCAATGTCAATACTGATGCGCCGATCCTGACGGCGGGCGTGACAAAAAACGGGCCCTCCACCGCGGGTATCTCAATGCTTCCTGACCCCAGGGTGGTATTCGAAAAACTATTCCTGCTAAAAGGCCAGGTCAATAAGGTGTATGTGGTCAGCCGGGGCAATCGCTACGACGAGCAGTTGGAGAGCGCAGCGTCCTACCTGTCCGCTTCCGGTTCTGCGTTGGAGTTTGTCCGAGTTTCCAGTATTCAAGAGGCCGCCAGAGCCTATCGCAATATCCTGGATAAAGTCGAGCCCGGCGACGCCATATGGATTTTGCCAAGTGCGCCCTATCTGGATAATTCCGTACTGTCGGTGATTTTGGAGCACGCCTGGAAAAGGCGTATTCTGGTTTTTTCTTCAAATCCTTCCCATGTCAGAAGAGGCGTACTGTTCGCGGTTTACCCGGATAACCAGGGGATGGGCCAGAGTCTCGGCAAGTTAGCCAACAGGGTCGTGGCGAAGGAAGATGTCGCGCACGGTTTATTGCCGCTGCAAGACGTATTATTGGCAGTTAACGAGAGAACTACTAAGCACCTGGGCATAGATCTGGATGAAAAAGCGCGTTCTGAAATAGACTTGATGTTGCCCGCCCGATAGTTGTAAACGCTGTTGTTGAGTGATGACTGATCGAAAATCATTTCTAAAAAGGCTGAAGTTCCGGCACCAAATGACCCTTATCTTTACGGTAGGGATGGCGGTAATGGCCGCGCTTACGTCTTTTGCGGTTAGCCAGATAACCACGGAAGTGCTTAGAAACCAGCTGGTAGATGAGGGTATTCAAGTTGCGGAATCGCTGGCGGAGAGAAGTTCCCTGGCGCTTATATACCGCAGCAGGGAAACAGCCAAGGACAGCGCTAAAGCCACTATGAATTTTCCCGGCGTCATGGGGCTGAAGATCGAGTCCGATGACGGTGGTACCCTATATGACAATGGCTTCACCGCTATTCCGTCTGGATTCGACAGATCGGGCATGGATTCAGCCAAGCTGATGCTGGAGACAGACAACTACTGGATTTTCACCTCACCGGTTTTTGCGGAAGAGGAACTGGAAGATGGCTGGAACGAAATTTTTGGAGAAAACGAACCTGAGCGAACCCTGTTAGGCTACGCTACGGTGATAGTCGGCAAGGAAGCCTTGCTGACGATGAATCGGAATATCCTTCGCGGCAATCTGGTTATTACCACAGTGTTGGCCAGTTTGTTGCTATTGGTCTTGTTGTTTATGACGCGCCGTCTGACCAATCCGCTGGAAAGTCTTTCGAGCACCATGCGGCAGGCAGAAGATGGCGATTCACTGGTGCGTGCGGATATTAAAGGCCCGGTGGATTTGGAGAACATGCAGCAGGCCTTCAACACCATGATGGAAGTGCTGGAAACGCGGGAGGCGGAATTGCGCAGAGCCAGGGATGTGGCGCTCAGGTCCGCACGGGTGAAAGGTGAATTTGCGGCCAATGTTACCCACGAATTAAGAACGCCCATGAACGCGGTGCTGGGTATGATGGACTTGTTGCTAACCATGGGGTTAACGGAAAAGCAGAAGGAGTATGTTGGAACGGCCATTAATTCCGGCGAAAGCCTTCTCGAACTGATAGACGAAATCCTCAATTTCTCCGAATTGGATGCGGGGAAAATTGTTATTCAAGACTCCGTGTGCGTACTGCGTGAGTTAATGGATGATGTGGTTGGCCTGCTGGCCAACCAGGTTCTGAAGAAGAAGATAGACCTGGGCTATGTGATTGGGCCTGAGGTCCCCCATATCGTCAGCTTCGATGTTTCAAGGTTGAAGCAGATACTCATTAATTTGATCGGCAATGCCGGAAAGTTCACCCAGTATGGTCAGATAGCGGTCAACATTGATACGTTTGAAAGCGGTGATACCAACCAAAAGTGGCTCAGGTTTGAGGTGCGTGATACGGGAATAGGTATCAGTAAGGAAAATCAAGAGAAAATATTTGAAGCCTTCACCCAGGCCGATTCCTCTTCGATAAAAGAATACGGTGGCACCGGGTTGGGATTGACCATCACCAAGCAACTGGTGGAGCTGATGGGTGGCGAGATCAGTGTTTCCAGCCAGCCCGGTGTCGGCAGTACCTTTTGGTTTACAGTGCCGCTAGTGGCCGAAGAGCCGGTTGATGCAAATGAAAATGATCTCAGCGACAGCAAATTTGCCGGCCTGAAAGCGTTGCTGATAGACGACAGCCCGGTAGTTCGCGAGTTTGCCGCACAGCGGTTGGAAAGCATGGGAATGGACTGTATTTGCGCCGCTTCGGGGTTGGAGGGGCTTGAGTTGGTCCGCCAGACTTCAGAGGAAAATAGTTTTGACGTTATTTTTATCGACGAGGATATGCCGGGCCTGCGCGGTAATGACCTGGTTAAATTGATCAAGCAGGATAAATCGCTGAAAGTCGATTTGATTGTATTCCTCACCAATCCCTGGAACGAGATAGAAGCCCCGCGTGTTGGTGAATACCCGCAGATCGTCAAGCCGCTGCAAAGTGATTGCTTCTATCAATTGTTCAGCAGGCTGAATGCCGAAACGGTTGTGGAGGAAGCGCCGGTTGTCGAACAGAAACCCGTGCTACCTCTTTTGCGGGGAAAAACTATCTTGGTCGTTGATGACAACCGGCCCAACCAGCAGGTCGCCCAGGGCATGCTGGATCGGTTCGGTCTGCAGTGTGATATCGCCGATAATGGCAAAGATGCGATAGATGCCGTCGTCAGGAAACAGTATGACCTGATTTTGATGGATAGCTACATGCCGGTAATGGATGGTTGTGAAGCCACCCGTCAAATCAGGATGTTGGAGGCCGGCTCCGAGAAGATGCCGATTATCGCGATGACGGCCAACAACACCGAGGATGAAAAAGAGCGCTGCAGTAAAGCCGGCATGAATGACTTTATATCCAAGCCTTTGCGTCTCGATGAGCTGAAGAAAAAACTCGAAAAATGGCTGTGGATGGAAGAGGGCGACCTGCCCACCGAGAAGCCGCCGACACTGCCGGCAAACTATTTTGGTGACACAGATAGCGCATACGACGCCAATGTCGTCCAGGAGTTGCGCGAGAATGTCGGCGAAGTTGTTAACTCAATGATTGAAGCCTTCCTCGAGGACACGCCGGTCTATCTGCAATCGCTAAAAAACGCGCTGGCGAATCGCGATGCCAAACAAGTCAGGGAACTGGCCCATACCGTCAAAGGCAGCGCCAGTAACTTCGGCGCGACGTTGGTGGTTCAGTTGAGTCGCGAGCTTGAAACAGCCAGCGCGGCGGACGATCTCTCCGACGCAGGCAGATTAACCGATGCCTTGCATGAAGCCTACGCTATTCTTGGCAAGGCGCTTGAAGCGGAGTTGACCAGCCATAGCCAGACTCCGCAAAGAAGCGCCGCCAGCTATGATGTGCTGATAGTAGATGATGACAGATCGCTGCGCATGGCGCTTAAGAATGTATTTAAGGATGAAGATTACAAGATTATCGAGGCCAGCACCGGGCTGGAGGCGCTATCCAACTGCCAGCGGAAAATGCCGGACCTGATATTGATGGACGCAATGATGCCGGATATCGACGGGTTCACGGCTTGTGAAAAAATCCGCCAGATACCCAACGGCGCCGATATCCCGGTGCTTATGATTACCGCGCTGGACAATGAAGACGCCATCGTTAAAGCATTTGCCGTGGGCGCCACGGATTATATTCCCAAACCCATACATTTTGCCGTGCTGAAACAGCGAGTCGCTCGTTTGATAAAAGCCAGCAAAACCGAAAAACATGTTAAGCAACTGGCCTACCACGATCCGCTTACCGGCCTTCCCAACCGGACCAATTTGATGCAGCAGTTGCGTTTGATGATCAACCGCGCGTCACTGGGTAACCAGAAAATAGCCATTCTGTTCCTGGACCTGGACCGCTTCAAAATGATCAACGATACCCTGGGCCACGATGCCGGCGATCTGCTGTTAAAAGCCGTTGCCGACCGCATTAAACGCTGTGTTCGCGAGCGCGATTTTATCGCCAGGCTGGGTGGCGATGAATTTACTATCGTGCTGGAAAACGTGGACAAACTCGATGTGGTGTCCAATGTGGCGGAAAAAATATGCGCCTCGTTAACGCAGCCTTTCGTTTTTTTGCAGCAGAAGATGTTCGTCACAGCCAGCATAGGTATTTCGATCTTCCCCGAGCACGGCGAAGATACGGGGTCACTACTCAAGCATGCGGATTCGGCAATGTTCTGCGCCAAAGAGCACCGCAACGGCTACAGCTTCTACGAAGAGGGCATGGAGGATGAAATTGCCCGCCGCCTGGAACTGGAGAGAGAACTCAGGCACGCGATTACCGCGAATAACCTGGTGTTGTACTACCAACCCCAAGTCGAATTCGCCACTGGGGAAGTTGTGGGCGCCGAAGCCTTGGTGCGTTGGGAACACGAAGTCCACGGTTTGCTGGGTCCGTCAGAGTTTATTCCGCTGGCCGAGGAAACGGAGTTAATCAACCGCATCGGCGATTGGGTGGTGAACAAGGCCTGCGAGCAGTTGAGCGAATGGCAGCGCAATGGCCTAGAACTCAAGCTCTCGGTTAATTTGTCCGGCAGGGAATTGCAGGAGATTAACCTGCATGAAAAACTGCTGGATATCATGAATCGCCACCAAGTTAAGCCCCATAACCTGGAAATAGAAATCACAGAGAGCATGATTATGGAGAATCCGGGTGAAAACGAAGGCGAACTCAACAAGCTAAAACAGATGGGCGTAACCCTGGCTATCGATGATTTTGGCAGTGGTTTTTCGTCGCTCAATTATCTGAAGCGGCTGCCGGTTGATGTGTTGAAGATAGACCGGGCTTTCATTATCGATATTACTACCGACGAAAATGATAAGGCGATTGTGCAGGGTATTATTGCTTTGGCCCGTAGTTTGGGCTTGAAGACGGTAGCGGAAGGTGTGGAGACCGAAGAACAGAGGGATTTGTTGCACGAGCTGGGTTGTGATTATTTTCAGGGTTACCTCACCAGTGTCCCCGTTCCGGCCGAGCGCTTTGAAAAAGAGTTTCTTAAAATAGCTGTTGCGTAATTGCAAGGCGCCGGCGGTAGGCAGCAATTCATCCCGTCATTCGCATTCATCCACCTGTATTAATGAACCAGATGCTAAAAGGTGGCATTGTGCCAATAGCGGACGTTTTTAGGTCGGAGCCAGGTTCCCGTCCCGCCAGGGGAGGTTCATCCGTGACCGGCCGTTAAGTTTGCCAAATTGCCGGCGCTGCGGTAACTCGCTGTCGCTCAAACAGTCCTCGC
>JANQKW010000240.1 GCA_028280905.1 Porticoccaceae bacterium | reverse complement strand
AGTCGCGCCCAATACCCCGGATTACCACATCGAGGATGTACACCGGGCCGGGGGCGTCATCGGTATACTCGGCGAATTGGATAGAGCGGAGTTGTTGCGCACGGACCTACCCACGGTGCACAGCGCAACGCTGAAAAACGCGCTGGACGAATGGGATATTATCCGGGACGTCAACCAGGATACCCTGGAATTCTTTAAGGCGGGGCCCGCGGGCATTCCCACTCAAACCGCGTTTAGCCAGAGCACCCGCTGGCCATCCCTGGACGGCGACCGGAAAAAGGGCTGCATTCGCAACCTTGAACACGCCTACAGCAAGGAAGGCGGACTTGCCGTGCTGTTCGGCAATATCGCCGAGGACGGCTGTGTGGTTAAAACCTCGGGCGTCGACGAGTCCATACTGAAATTTTCCGGGCCAGCCCACATTTGCGAGAGCCAGGAGGATGCCGTCGAGGATATTTTGAACGACAGGGTAAGGGAAGGCGACGTGGTGGTAATTCGCTACGAGGGTCCCAAGGGCGGCCCGGGTATGCAGGAAATGCTCTACCCCACCAGCTACCTTAAGTCCAAGGGGCTCGGGAAAGCCTGCGCGCTGATTACCGATGGCCGTTTTTCCGGCGGTACATCCGGGCTATCAATTGGCCACGTCTCACCGGAAGCCGCGGCGGGTGGCGCCATCGCGTTGATCCGGCAGGGTGACACCATTGAGATTGATATTCCCAACCGCAGTATTAACGTGGCGCTGAGTGACCACGAACTGGCCTCGCGCCGCGCTGAGCAGGCTTCCAAGGGATGGCAGCCAGCCAAGCAGCGGCCCAGAAAGGTCTCCGCCGCTCTCAAGGCCTACGCGAAACTGGCGGTGAGCGCAGACCGCGGGGCGGTTCGCGATTTGAATCAGCTATAACCTGCGTTAACGCCACAAAAAAAGGCCGGCGCCTATTGGCAGCCGGCCTTTTTTTCTAAAACAGAACCACTTACACTTTTTTACAGCCCGATATTTTGGCGCCGCTTTTGATCAACTTGCCGCGACGGGTACCTTCGTGGTCCGCGAAAGCTATCCATTGATTAGCCGTCTTGGCAGACCGCTTCTCTTTTGCGGCTTCTTTAAACGCTTTTCTGGCGTCCGAATAGCAGTGCAGGTTTATCTGAGCACTGCCCAACGTGAGGTAGGTAGCTGACGGCCGCTTTAACCCGCCTTTCCTGATAGCATTCTTCGCCGCGCGGACCGCTTGCTCATTTTTGTCTTGATCAAGGTATACGTTGGCCAGCCGTGCATAGATAGTTCCTTTGCCGGAGGTTTTAGCCGCTCGCTCCAGAACCTGGGCGGCCTTGCCAAAGTGCTGAGCTTGCTGCCAGGCGCTGCCCAGCACCTCCAGGTTTTTACCTGTCTCTTCAATAATGCCCTCTCTCATCCCATCATCGATAATAACGGCAGCCTTGTATGGCACCCCCGCTCCCAGATATAAGTAAGCCAAGGTCAGCCGCTGTCGCTCCTTGCTCAGCCCTTTTTGCAAGTACACAACATCATAGGCCACTAGCTGGTTCATTTCCTGTTCCAGCTGGGAAAACATGCCGCCCAATTGGCGCCAGTAACTCACCTTAGGATAATGGGTAACCAGTTTTTTCAGTATATTTGTAACCCTTTGATAGTCTTCCTTCTCATAGTAGAGCACCCGTTGTAGACCCCACCAACCTTCCTTCGGTAATTCTCCCTTTGCCTCCGCATCGGCAATTACCCCGTTAACCATTCTCAAGGCGTCATTTTTGCGGCCCACCTGGTAGTAGGCTTGCGCCAACAGCACCTTGCCCTGCGCGCTGACAATGGTCGCCTCTTTCATCCACTGCTCGAGTTGTTTGGCAGCCTCGGCGTAGTTTTCCTGGACCATATACAGCTGGGCAACTGTGTAGCGGGTACTGACCTTCTGCCGCTCATCCACGTCCGGCTCTTTAATCATTTTCAGGTAAGCGTCAACCGCCGCGCCGTAGCGCTCCAACGAATACTCGACGAATCCTACCATGTTCCAAACCTGGGATTTTTCGTAGCTGCTGTCGCAGCCCTTGCCAAGCTTGGCTTTCAAGTCCCTGCCCGCCTTATTCAGCTGCGCATCAGTGGGTTCTGTCTCCCCGCCAAACAACGCCTGAATCGGCTCCAAAAGCTTGGCGCACTTTTTACCCACAGCCTGGCGCTGCTTGGTTTTAACATCCGCGTATTTACGTTCCTCTTCCTCTTCTGCAGCAAAGGCCTGACTGGTAAAAAAGCCAGTCCGGTCAACACTGGAAAAAGTCGCCAATGCGGCAACTGCTACTAGAGAAACCGAAACTCGATTAAGAAAACTCATTCGACACATTCCTTAAACCCCTACTGACCATTTATAGATCAGCTTGATATGATTAACTATTCCGCGATCTGGAAAGTGAACTTGTACAGAACCCCCGGCACCTCCTGCGCAACGCCGTCGATAACCCTGGGGTTATATTTCAGTTTGTTGGCCGCTTTCATGGCCGCCCTGCCAAAACCATAGCCGGTGGGATACTCTTCCAGCAGTTTCGGGTCGCGAACGCCACCTGTCGTGGTAATAATCACCTCGATCACAGCATAACCGTTGGTGCCACGGCTCTGGGCTCTTCTCGGATATTGCGGCTGCGGCACATAAACCGGAATATAGTCGGTATCCCTGGCAAATGAACCCAAGCCAATACCTCCCGCAGTGGCGACTCTGGGCGCCGCGATACTTACAGCGTCCAGTGGCGCTTCGAACTCGACCTGTTGGTCCGGAAGATCGGGCGGCGGTTCCGCAGGATCCTCAGGCTTTTCGGGCTTATTCTCCTTCACGTTTTCGGTCAGTTCGCGTTCCGGCTGCCAAATATCGGCAATCTTGCGCGCACCCTCTTCCTCTTTCTCTTCGAAACCCGCCTCGATAAGGCTGTACATCAGCACGAACAGGCCAAAGGTAATGCCGATTCCAAATACTGCCGAGATTCCAAATCTTGCAATTTTCATAGGCCCAACCTACTTCTCTCCGGTTGAAATAGCAATATTCACCACGCCAATTTCCTTAGCAGCATCCGCAACCAGGCCTATAGCCTCCACGTCCGCCTGGTTGTCCGCCTGGATGACCATTCCCCCCTTGGGATTTTCCGTAAACAGGCGAAGTATATTCAGTTTGACCGCCCGTTCATCAACTTTCTTCTTGTCAATCCAAATATCGTTGTTTTCGTTAATCGCAACCAGAATGCTGACCTTGCGCTGATCCGCGGTCACCGCTTCCGTTCGGGAGATATCGATGCCCGCTTCCTTGATAAAGGATGCGGTGACGATAAAAAAGATCAGCATAATAAACACCACATCCAACATGGGTGTTAAATCAATGGCCTGGGTTTGCTCCGCTACTTTCTTTTTCGACTTACGCATAAGTAACTCTTGTCTTGGAATCCCCTGCGCAACTGGGTTGCGACCGGGATTCGAGTTTGCTATTCATCAATTGTCAGATGATCTTCCAGTAACTGCTTTTCCCGTTCGGCGGTACGGTTGATATAGGTATCGCCAAACACGCCGGACAGGGCCGCAACCATGCCCGCCATGGTCGGAATAGTCGCCTGGGAAACCCCGCCGGCCATCGACTTGGCGTCACCGCCGCCGGTGATCGACAAGATTTCGAACACCTTGATCATGCCGGTAACGGTACCCAACAGCCCGAGTAACGGCGCCAGTGCCACCAGTGTCTTGATCAACTGCAAATTGTTGTCAACCTTGATAGAAACCTGGGAGATCAAGGCTTCCCTGATCTGGTGCGCTCGCTTCGACTTGCGCTCGGCGCGCGCCTGCCATGCATCAAGCGCGCCTTGCACATCTGTCTTCAATGTCGACTTGAGGTACCAAACCCGCTCAAAAATCAGCGTCCACATGACCAGCAGCAGAACCCCGATCACCACCAGAATAGGTCCACCGGAATTTATGAACTTCTGTATGCCTTCAAGCGCATCCAGTAATGCGTACATAATTAACCCTCAGCTTTCTGAGCGATAATTCCTGCGCTCTGCTCTTCAAGTATATGCAGAACCCGTTGCGCGCGACCGTTGACCAGGGTGTGCAACAACACCGTCGGGATCGCGACACACAGACCCAATACCGTGGTAACCAACGCACCGGAAATACCGCCGGCCATGGCTTTCGGGTCACCGGCACCGAAGATGGTTATCGCCTGGAAGGTAATGATCATACCGGTCACCGTACCCAGCAGTCCCAACAGCGGAGCCACAGCGGCAATAATCTTCAGCAGGTTAAGCCCGGATTCGATTGCCGGCCCCTCCTTGATTACCGCTTCGTGTAATTTCAACTCGAGGGTTTCCGGGTCGACGTCCGGGTTGTCTTCATACACCTTGATAACACGGCCCAGCGGATTGTCGGTATTGGCGGTATCCGATTTCAACTGCTTGCTTACCTTGCTGGAAATACCCGCCAGCACGAAGAACCTGAACAACGCAAGCAGCACCGCAAACACACCTACCGCGGTAATGATGTAGCCCACCAGGCCACCCTGGTGCCAGCGCTCAACAATACTGGGGCTGTTGATCAATGCGGCCAGGAAAGAGCCACCGCTCGGGCCGGTCGGGTCTATGCCCGCGCGGGTAAACCCGTCAGTTGCACCCTGCAAGTCGGCCGCCGCCGAGGTGAATTCACCCGCTGGCTGGCGCGCCAACTCTGAAACAGAACCATTTTTCGGGTTGAATTCGAGGTAGGCGCCATCGGAAACCAGATTAAACACGCCGATTCGAACCACTTCCTGGGAAACCTGGTCGCCGTTTACCTTGGTTACGGTCGCCGGGAATTTCACCACCTTGCCGCTTTCAACCATCTCATGGTTGATCTCGTACCAGACGCGCTCGATCTCGGCGAGGGAAGGCAGTTTGGTATTGCTGTTCATTTTTATGATCAGTTCATCCAGGAAATCCGTGCGGCCGGGATACTGCGCGCTGACGATGGACTGCCCCAGTTGCGCGCGGGTATCGCCCGCGGTGGATGTCAGGTGGCCAAACAGCTCTTTTAGCGAACCGAGCCGTTTGTCCAGCTGCTCCTGCAAAGTGGCAATCTTGCGGTCGTTTTCGGCGTATTCCGCCTCCAGCCGCTCACTGCGTTTTTCCTCGGCAACCTTGGTTGCCTTGGCCTTGTTTAATAGCGACTGCTGGTTGCTTTTGGCTTGGTTGAACTCCGCCAGCCTGGCACGCTCATCTTTGGTTTCACCAACCTGCGCGTTTTTGATCAACTTCAACAGTTCGTCCAGAGACGCGGCTTTTTCTTCGCCGTACGCCGGCGACATGACCAGCAGGCCCGCGGCTACCAGTGTCAGTCCCCGCTTAAAGATACGCTTTTTCATTGTGCTGCCTCCGGAGACAAGATGGGAAGTTTCAGGATATCAATCGAGGCCTGTTTCTTGGCGATGCGGATGCCGGAGGCGACCGGGGAACGGTACGAACCATCCAACTGCACCCACTGACCGGCGCGCTTGTCCCACGCCCCGGTGATGGCCTGGTCGGTAGTTTGATACATCAGCGCTATCCGGCCGACACGCAAAACGTTCACTTCGCGATCTTGACCGTCGATATTCACGGTGTCCTTATAGGTGTCAATTTTCTGGGCGTACTCGGATTCAATTTTGTAGGCTTCCAGCACCTGCCGGAATTTCTCCGCGGACGTAAGGTCTGAGCGCTCAATATTTTCCCGCAGCTTAGCGATCCTTTCCTGACGCTCGATGGTCAAAAAAGGCATGTCCAGGCTAACGAATTGATCGAGGGAATCGATCATCTTGATGGTCAAAGGTGTAATCTGACGCTCCATCAGAGATGCATTTTCAATAGAGTCCGCCAGATCTGCCATAGTCTGTCTTTGGCTCGCAATTTGATTTGAAAGCTGGGCGTTGTAAACCCGCAAACCCTCAATTTGCTTGTTAACGGCCTTAAAATCCTGAAGCAGGTCGTAGGTTTGATCGGCGATCTTGTCGATCCTGGATTGAGAAGCTTTGGCGGCATCGACTTTCTTCTCGCCGGCTTTCATCACATCGTCAACATCCGCGGCCTGAGCGCCGACAGCTAACAATCCGAACGAAAGCACAGCCGATAGCGCCATCACTTTGAGTCGCTGGTTTTTCATAATTCCCTCAGTCTGGGTATCACGCAGTTAGAAAATGAACACACAAGAAATTTCTTGTTATTTATTTCAGGCCTTGAACAAGGCCTGAACTTTAATTATTAGATCGAAACATGACAAAATCAATGAAACCGGGTGAAAAACTCGTTACAGCTTGAATGCGCTTTGTTCTCGTTACGTTAGGTAACAAAACTGTTCCCGTCAGCCTGCCGAAGAAGCCTGTGCGGGTTTGTCGAGCCTTTCCAGCACCTTAAACACACAGGCCCCAGAGGGAGCCGGCTCACTGCTGACCTGCGTCCATTCAGCGCTGTCAATGGCGGGGAAATAGGTGTCCCCCTCCGGCCGCTGTGAAATTTCCGTAATGTATATTCGCCGTGCGACGGGCAGGGCTAAACGATATATTTCCGCGCCCCCGGCAATCATCACCTCGTCGCAACCCCGCTGTTCACAGTAATCCGCGGCCACATCAAGCGCTTCGGAGAGCGACATCACCACCACCACACCCTCGGCGGCGTATCCGGGCCTGCGGGTAATCACGATATTCTGCCTGCCCGGCAAGGGGCGCTCAACGGAATCGAAGGTTTTGCGGCCCATGATTATCGGCTTGCCCATGGTCACCTGCTTGAAGTAGGCAAGATCCTCCGGAACATGCCAGGGAAGCTGGTTGGCGGCGCCAATTACGCCATTTTCGGCGACCGCTGCAATCATGGATATCAACATTTACACTCCCGGCCGTTGCTTGGCTCGCAGTGGCGGGCGCCGCTTGCCGGCGGCCGCCGACGCCTTAAACGGAAAACGGGTACGCGATCGGCTCATGGTGCCGGTAGCCCGTTACCTCGAAATCATCCAGCGTCACCCAGTCTTCAATGTCTTCCAGCGTCTCGATGCGCGGATTGATATGCAGTTCGGGGGGCGCAAAGGGCTCCCGAGTGAGCTGAACATCCCGCATCAACGCCAATTGGTCTTCATAGATATGCGCGTTGACTATCTTGTGATAGGCGAGCCCCGGCTTATGCCCGGTGATCTGGGCGATCAGCTTTAACAGGGTAAACACCTGTAGCTGATTAAAGTTCAGTCCGAGCGGCACATCGCAGGATCGTTGGTAAGAGGTTAAGTAAAGCCTATCTCCCAGTAAAGAAAACGTATGGGTATGCATGCACGGTCTTAAGCAACCCATATGAAATTCCCCTGGGTTATAAAAAGTCAGGATTTCGCCGCGGTCGTCGAGGCCGTCGGACAGGTTGTCCACCAGCTTTCTCAATTGGTCGACGACACCACCATCGGGCTTTTGCCAACTGCGCCCCTGCACCCCGTAGACGCGCCCCATGTCGTCTTCGCCGCGACGATAGGGGTTTGCCAGCCAATCGGCGTTTTGGTTGGCATTGGCATCCCAGGTTTTGGTGCCCAGCGCCCTGAAGTCGGCGGCGCTGTTAACGCCGCGCAGGTAACCCAATAGCTCAGCAATCGCGGCTTTCCAATAGCTCTTTCGGGTGGTTATCAACGGAAACTGGTTATTGCCAACATCGTAGCAGAGATCGGCATTAATCACCGTCAAACAGCGCTTTCCGGTTCGCTCGTTATAAACCCATTCTCCCTGTTCAATGATGCGGCGGCTCAGCTCTAGGTATTGCTTCATAAATCAAACTACACGCGAAAACCAAATGTAAACACTTACTTACTCAAAGACGCCCTGGCGCTGCTGATTATTGCCCATTTCAACAGTATAGCGCCGGCTACAATCATGGGGATGCACAGCAACTGCCCCCGGGTCATCCAGTCAAATAGGTCAAACTGTATATGGCCGTCCGGCTGTCTAACAAACTCGACGGCAAATCTAAACACCCCGTAAAACAGCAAGAACAGACCACCCACCGCACCCGCGGGCCGCGGCTTTCTGGAGTACCAGAACAGGATCGCAAACAGCACTAACCCCTCCAGAAAAGCTTCATATAATTGCGACGGGTGCCGGGACAATTTGTCGGGATCATTGGGAAACACCATTCCCCAGGCAGAATCGGTGGGCCTGCCCCACAGCTCTTGGCCGATAAAATTACCGATTCGGCCGAGCCCCAAACCAATCGGCACCATGGGTGCGACAAAATCAGCGACAGACAGTAAGGGCCTGTTAATTTTTTTTGCGTACATCACCAACACCAGGATGACGCCCAGCAAACCGCCGTGGAACGACATACCGCCCTCCCACAACCTGACCAGCCAGAGCGGATCCGCCAGCCACTTATCGAAGTTGTAAAAGATGACGTAACCGAAACGCCCCCCCAGAATAACGCCGAAAGCCCCGTAGACAATCAGATCCTCCACCTGTGAACGCTTTACCGGCGACCACGGCTTTTCACTGCGAACCAACGCCAACCGCCAGGCCGCCAAAAAGCCCAGCAGATACATTAGTCCATACCAATGAACCTTAAGAGGGCCCAGTGCAAAGGCCACTGGGTCAATGTCGGGGTAACTGAACATTTTACTACCTGGGTGGGAGGCCGCCGCAAATCATAGCGGTTTCGTTTTTACATTGCCATTACTATAGGAATTGCCCTTTAATGTCACACCTAAATAGGCCGCAGCAGTCAAACCCCTATGTGCTTGATCGTTTTTTCCTACCGACAACATCCCGATTACCCGCTGGTATTAATTGCCAATAGGGATGAATATCACCAGCGTGCCGCGGCATCCGCTGATTTTTGGGGTGATCACCCCCAGATATTGGCCGGCCGCGACCTGGAGGGCATGGGGACCTGGCTAGGCGTCACCGACGCCGGCCGGTTTGCCGCCGTTACCAATTTTCGCGAAGGTATCGCGGAGCCGGGAGAACTGTCCAGGGGCCATTTGACCGCTAACTTCCTGAAAGGTAGCCAGACAGCAACGCAATACCTGGATGAATTGAACGCCGGCAAATCGTCCTACAGCGGTTTTAATCTGCTGTTTGGCGACATCCATGGGCTCTACTACTTTTCCAACCGCTCTGCAGAGAGCTTTCGCCTGCAGCCGGGGCTGCACAGTCTCAGCAATCACCTGCTTAACAGCCCCTGGCCTAAAGCGGAACACGCCAAACAGCAACTGCAGCTCCATTTAGCCTCTGCGAATTTGGAAAGTGAAGCATTGATCGGCATCCTACAGCGCCGCGAAACCTTTCCGGACGAACTGCTGCCAAACACCGGCTTGAGCCTCGAACAGGAACGGACCCTCTCACCGCCTTTTATCGTGACGCCGGAATACGGCACGCGCTGCACTACGCTGTTGCTGTGGCACAAGTCTGAGACGGTGGAATTTATCGAGCAGTCTTACCTGGCTGACGGCACGCCGGCGGAACGCAAGTCCTTTCAACTCAGTGCACGGCCACCGGCCTGATCAGCCGGTCGATCTCCGGTGAGGAGATGGCTTCTTCCAGTCGACTTTTAACCATCACCGGGTCTTCCAGCTGCACGATGCCGTTGAGCAGCGCGCTCACTTCATCGACGCGTATTTGTCGTAAAATTGCTTTTACTTTCAATAAATTATTGGCGCTCATCGAAAGGATTCTGAAGCCCAACGCCACCAGCAAAACGGCGCCGACAGGATCGCCGGCCATCTCACCGCATACGCTGACCGGCTTGCCCGCTCTGGCAGCGCCGTCGGCCACCATCTTCAACGCCCTTAACAGACTCGGGTGGCAAGAGTGATAAAGCTCGGCCACCCTGGGATTGTTGCGGTCCACCGCCAGCAGGTACTGGGTGAGATCATTGGTGCCCACTGACAGAAAATCCACCCGGCCGGCAATTTCCTCTACCTGGTAAACGGCGGCGGGCACCTCGATCATCGCGCCTATTTTGGGCTTCTGAAGCGGTATGTTCTCTTCCTCGGTCAGTTCCTTGTAGGCCTGATCTATCAGCCGCTTGGCGCTCTCAAGTTCATTGAGGTTGGATATCATCGGCAACAGTATTCTGAGGTTATCCAGCCCCTCGCTGGCCCGCAGCATCGCCCGCACTTGCAACAGGAAGATTTCGGGGTGATCCAGGGTCACACGGATGCCCCGCCAACCCAGGAACGGGTTCGCCTCGTCGATCGGGAAATAGGGCAGATCCTTGTCGCCGCCGATATCCAGCGTTCGCATGGTCACCGGCCTGGGATTGAACATCTCCAGCTGTTCCCGGTAGACCTGGCGCTGTTCCTCCTCGGACGGGAAACGGTCCTGCATCAAAAACGGTATCTCCGTGCGGTACAAGCCCACGCCTTCTGCGCCCCTGTCCAGTGACAACTTGGCGTCGAGCCGCAAACCCGTGTTCACCCACAGGGCTATGGAGCTGTCATCACAGGTGATGCAGGGCGCATCCTGCAAGACTTTAAGGTCTTCCGCCAGCAGTTTCTCTTCCTCCATTTCATGGATGTAAACCGCCTTGTGTTCCTCGGTAGGCCAGGTAACCACCTGCCCGCGGTGACCGTCGACAATCAGCTCAGCGCCATCGACTTCCGTCCAGGGAAGATCCACCGCGCCCATCACCGTGGGTATGCCCATCGCCCGGCCCAGAATGGCCATATGGGAATTGCTGGACCCCTGCACCGACACCATCGCGGTTATCTTTTCGACCGGCACATCCGCGAAGGCGGTGGCTGACAGCTCTTCGCCCACCAGCACCATGTTGTCCGGGTAAACCGGTATCCGGTTTTCCGATTCCTGCAAATAACTCAGCACCCGTCGCCCAAGGTCGCGCACATCCGCGGCGCGTTCGCGCAGGTAAGCATCCTCCATTCTTTCGAAACGGCTTACGTGATCCAGCACCACCATGCTCCAGGCGCTGGGCGCGGCAAAACCCTCTTTGATTTTTTCCACCACCTCGCCGCCCAGCGCGTGATCATCCAGCATCCGCAAATAGACATCGAACAGCGCCCGCTCCTCGTCATTGAGCTTGCCCACCAGCCCTCGGTCCAGGGCTTTCATATCTTTCCGGGTAGCGGTCAACGCC
This sequence comes from Porticoccaceae bacterium, assembly GCA_028280905.1. Lineage (GTDB taxonomy): Bacteria > Pseudomonadota > Gammaproteobacteria > Pseudomonadales > Porticoccaceae > JANQKW01. The sequence goes on along the minus strand of JANQKW010000240.1, from coordinate 1,045 downwards.
GCCTTAAACTGTTCGACCTCTTGGTCGATATTATCGGCGGTGCGCAGCGGCACAGCATTGAGATCCGAAACGGGCGCCATCACCACCGCTGTGCCTATCGCCACACCCGGCGCGCTGGGCACGCCGGTAAAAACCAGCTCTACACGCTCATCCTGCTGTTTCAGAGACGTCAGCCGCGATAACTCACCGGTGGCGTCGGCGTGGGCGATAACACCCGCCAACTGGGCCGAAACCGTCACCAAAAAAGCTTCCTCGCCTTCATCAAACGGCCGCTGGTTTTGCCGCTGGACGATCAACACACCCATAACCTTGCGGTGGTGAATGATTGGCGCACCGAGAAACGAGTTGTAAGCCTCCTCTCCAGTTTCGGGGAAATACGCATAATTGGGGTGCTGATCGGCGCGACCCAGGTTCACCGGTTCAGCCTTACGGGCTACCAAGCCTACCAGCCCTTCACCCTCTTTCAGCCTGACCTTGCCGATCGCATCGGGGTTTAACCCCTGGGTGGCCAACAGCACGAACACATCCTGCTCCTCCGCGTCGCGCAGGTATACCGAACAGATGCCGGTATCCATCGATGCCTTTACCTGGCTGACAATGATGTCCAGCACATTGCGAAAATCTCTCGCGGCATTGACTTCCTGAACAATTGAACGAAGCGATTCCAGCATAGGTTTTCCAATTAACGGTTTTGCACCGCGCGCTTCCTCTCAAGTTCGCTATGTGAAGAAGACACCTCTCTAAGGGCTCTTCGATAAACGTCCCTTTTAAAATCAATTACCTGGTTGATGGGATACCAATAACTCACCCACTCCCAGCCATCGAATTCGGGTTTTGAGCAGCGATCAAACCGAATCTTTTCTTCTCCTACTTTGATTTTTAACAAAAACCATTTCTGTTTCTGGCCGATGCAGCGTGGACTTGCCCGCTTTCGCACCAAGCGCTCCGGCAACCGGTATCGGAGCCAGCCCTTGGTCTCCGCAAGCAACTCCACGTCGGGTTCTTCCAGCCGAACTTCCTCATATAATTCCCGGTACATGGCATC
>JANQKW010000236.1 GCA_028280905.1 Porticoccaceae bacterium | reverse complement strand
TCCCAGACAACCGCTTAGGTTGGTACTACTTGTGGTGCAGTGAGCGCGGATAGTGAAAAGTGGCATCGGCTAAAGCGGGTGTCTAGGAACGCCTTTTGTGACCCTCGTCGACAGGGATGTCGACGCGGAGCTTACAGGGACGTATTCACAGCGAGTCTCAAAAGGCGTTCCTAGACACCCGCGGGATGCTGGCACAAAACCAAAACGAAACAGGTCCGCTATCAGCACTAATCGTCAGTTAAAAAACCAATCTACCTTAGTTGATCCAGAACAATGCGGATGCGACAAGTTTGCGGATACATTGGCCGCTGGTTAATCCATATTGATTCCCAAAGAGGCATAACATGAATATGAGTGCAGACGACCGCACAACAATGATGAACCTGGGCAAGGTGGTACTGTTTGGCGTCGCGGTAATGCTGGTGCTGATTTTTATTACAAATGTGTTTTTTTAAGACACGTTATCCAGGATAACTCGCAACAGTCTCCCTGCGGTTTCCCTGACTACAGGAAATTAAATAGCGACAGGCCCTGGGCGCGGGCGTAGGATTGTTGCGCAGCCTGTAATGCCGTCAATTGCAGATTGAAGCGGCTAATCGCCTCTGCGTAGTCCAGGTCTTCCGTATCGGATAGTGTCTGCTGAAGCTGTAGTGTGAAACTCTCGTTAATATTACGCTGATTTTCGACCTGATTTAGACGAACGCCAATATCAGCACGAATCTCGAGAAAATGGCCTAATGCCTGATCCAAATCAGTTAGGCCCTGGCCCAACACGTTATGTAATTCCGTTACCGATGACGCGCCGGCGTTACCTGAGCCACCCAGGGCAGTCACGATCTCCTGCAGTGTCGTGAAGACGTCCTGCTTACCCGCCGGACTCACGACAAAACTGTCACCATCGGCTGGTATGCCACTGATTTCAACATCGGCACCGCTGAAGCTGATCGTATCGCCATCGCTGTATGTGCCGCTGGCGACAACCGCTGCTGTTGAGTCCAGCACCTGATAGCTGATCGGGTCTGTCGGTGTCGGTTGGCTGAAGACAATAGTGTAAGTGTCCGGCACAAAGCTATTATCGGCCGACGTTCGTCCGGCAACCGCCGAGCCCGTATTAACGCCTGACGTTTCAACAACAAAGCGGCCGTTTCCCGCGGGAATGTCTTGAAATACCTCGGCGCCGGAATCCCTGACTGCTATCTGGCTCCCGGCGGCAAGCTGCACAAACCGTTGTCCCTCGTCACCTGTGTAAACAACCCCATTCCCCTGTCGGATGAACGGAATAGCGTCAGACTGGAAGCCGGCAAAAATATATTCGCCATTGCCGTCCTGGGTATTGGCCAGTGCCATCAACGCATCCAACTGAGCGTCTATTTCAACACCGATAGCGCGTCGGGTTTCTGCGGTCTGCGTAGCATTGTTGGCCTGTATCACCAGTTCTCGCACCCGCTGCAACAGGTTGCCGGCATCTGACAACACGCTCTCTTCAAAAGATAATTGCGCCTCCGCCAGAGTAGCGTTGCTCTGGTACTGATCGACAGCGGCGAGGCTTTCTCCCAATGAGAGGATTTGCACCGCTGCGACTGGGTCATCGGACGGCGTCAGCACCCGTTTTCCGGAAGCCAGCTGCAACTCTGTCTGCTGCAATCTGCTCTGCTGATTTAATATGGCGTTAATTCCCTGCTGAAAAATCTGTACGGAGGACAGTCTCATAAGTAGGGCTCCGTCTTTACTTTATCTTCTCGTTGCGTCCAACAACGTCTGAAACAGGTTGTCGGCAATCGCAATAATCTGCGCGGCGGCCTGATAGGCTTGCTGATAGCGAATCAGGTTTGCCGCTTCTTCATCCAGGTTAACCCCCGAGACACTATCCCGCGCATCAATCGCTCGCTGCAGCAAAATGTTCTCGGTATTCATTCCCGATTCCGCTTGGCGCGTTTTTATTCCGATATCCGCAATCAGACTTCCATAGACATCCTGGTAGCTTGACAACCCGCCATCAAACAGCTTCTCGGTTTGCAAATCGGCCAACGCCAAGGCATTGCGATTATCTCCGTCGCCATCCAGGTTGTTTTCTATGACAAAGCTGTCTCCCGCGTCGGGAACACCGGCTATACTGAAGGCGGCGTCTCCCAGAACAAAGCTTTTGCCGTTACTTTCCGTTGCGGGATCGTAAGCCAGCGGCCCGCCGGCGATTCCGGAAACATCAAATCCCGGTACGCCGGTTCCCAACGCGTCAGGATTAAACGTCAAGGTGATCTGACCAGCCAGAGGTAAGCCGCTTGCGTCGGTTACCGCCAGATCATTGAGCACAGCTGAACCCGAGTTTGCAGCAGTGGATGATGAACGCAGGGGTGCAGCCGCGGCAATGCCGTCGGCAGTTGTTACCGCAACCGCGAACAGGGAGGAGGCATTCCCTGCGGGACGGATCAAAAAGCTGTCTCCTATGTCAGGCGTGCCGGATGGTGTAATAGTTAACCCGTCCATAGAGAAAGGCCCGGCACCTGTTTGAACCGTATTGTCACTTACCCGGGTGAGCTGATACTGGGTGCCGTCGAACCTCAGCAGGTAATCCGATGCAGTCAGCGCCGTTGCATCGTCGATGATCACGCTGACGCTGGCCGTCCCACCGTTATTAGCGTGTGGTGAGATCACCGCAGACAGCGGATTAAAGAAATCGCCGCCGGGCAGGCCTTTCAGGTCAATTCCAAGGTTGTGCTGAACGTTAAAGGTAGCGGTCAATCCTGTCGCTATCACCCCAAGCTGATTGATTGCAGGCTGTAATACCTGATCGCGAAAACTCAGCACGCCCTGCAACTCGCCGCCGCTGAGAGTGCGGCTGATATCAGTCACACCGCCAACGCTACCCACATGGCCAATATCCAAGCGGCTTGCGTCATAGGGATTGGTAAAGGTTTGCAGTTGTTCTGCCCCGCTGCCAATCACTAAGGGTTGCCCGTTGCCGATCATAACGTTGATAGACCCGTCTGACTGGACCACAGTAGTTACGCCGACCTTGCCTGAGAGTTCAGTGATCAAAAGATCCCGGGTATCAAGCAAATCATTGGGCGGTTGACCGCCAGCCAATGCCGTGGCTCTGGCTATATCATTGTTCAATTCGGCAATATTGCGAGCCAGAGAATTAATCTCACTGGTCAATACCTCAAGACGGCTGTTGATCTCATCGTTAAGGCTGTTGAAGGCGTTGTTCAGATTGTGAAAACGATCCGCCAACACGTTGGCCTCACCCAACAAGACCTGGCGCTCGGGAATACCCGCCGGATTATTGGCGACATCCTGCACCGCATTAAAAAAACTCTGCAGTGTCGGCCCAATACCCGTTGCCGAGTCAGCAACAATCGAATCAAGACGGGACGACAGGGTATGAAAGCTCTCGAAGTTACTCTGGGAGGCAGTTCTGCCGCGAACTTCATCAACCAAAAATTGATCGTAAACCCGGCGCACACTATCAACAGTAACACCGGAACCGATAAACGCACCGCTGCCCAACTGGGGCGGCGTGGTCACAAAATCCACCCGTTGGCGGCTATAGCCCTCGGTATTGACGTTGGCAATATTGTGGCCCGTGGTGTTCAACGCATTCTGTAATGACAGCAGCGCCGAAGTACCAATCCCCAGGATATTTGGCACGTTAAACCTCGATCTGAACTGTTGTTAATGTCAAGAGCCTGCTCCGCTTGTCCGGTTCTCAGCCAGGGCTTTATGCCCGGGCCCATTAGTTGGTAGCGGCATACCGGTAGAATCCTTTAGTTCCGCAAACAGGCCGCTGTAGTTGCGGTTTTCCAAAATATTGATGATTTTTGCGGCATACTGAGGGTCCGTCGCGTAACCGGCTTGCTGCAGCTCCGTCAGGTATTGCTGTCCATCCGCCGCACTGTTTAACGCCTGCTGGTACCTTGGGCGCTGTGTCAAAAAAGCCACATAGTCCTCGAAAGACGCTGAGAGGGAAGAGTAGGCGCGAAAATCGGCAAATTCTCTGGTTGCCACGCCATCGCGGTATTCCAGCGTGGACACCCTGGCTTTGTCTCCGGTCCAATCGCCGCCCGCTTTAATGCCAAACAGATTAAAGCTGCTGCCGCCATCGCCCTTGCGAATGATTTTGGCGCCCCAACCGGTTTCAAGAGCGGATTGGGCGACCAGCACCGCCGGGTCGACACCCAGTTTACCCGCGGCTTCTACAGCGTGGCCCCGCACCCCGCGGATAAACTGCTCCGGCGTCTCCGGTCGCCAGTCAGATTGTGGTAATGGGGCGACACCGCTTTGCAGCGGAGTGATCGGCGAGGTTTCACGATATGGTGTGATTCGCCCCAAGTGGGGCGCATTGGCCGTGGGCCGGATAAAAGGGTTGGGGGCAACCGGTTCATCCGCGCTAGCCTGTTGCGGAGACAGTTGCTGGACAATCATATCCGCCAAACCGAGAGTACCTTGAGCGGACAGATCGAGTGACGTCTGCTGGTCAAACATACTCTGGTAGAGGTCCAGTTGATTACTGTCGAATAATCCCCCGTCGATGGAAGCGTCGCGCATCGACTTCATCATCATCTGCAAAAATATCGACTCAAACTGGCCGGCAACCTTTTCGATGGCCTGGTCGGGGTTGACCGCAGCCTGGTGCCGCAGTGCGGAAAGGCCGGAAAAATCCGTATAAACGGCCGGGCTCTGTGCGCTTAGCAGGGCGTCGCCGTTCATCAGATCACGATTAGCTCGGCGTGCAGGGCGCCGGCCTGCTGCAGCGCTTCCAATATGGCCACCAGGTCGCCCGGCGCGGCGCCCACCCTGTTGACGGCGTTGACCAGTTCATCCAGGCTTACCCCGGGATTAAACAAAAACATACGGCTGGTCTCTTCCTCTATGGCCACTTCGGATTCGGGAACTACCACTGTGTCGCCCTCCCCGAAAGGCGCTGGCTGGCTCACCGCAAGGCTCTCGGCAATGGTAACCGTCAGGCTGCCGTGGGCCACGGCGGCCGGGTCGACCCTCACTTGCTTGCCCATCACCACGGTTCCGGTTCGGGAATTGATAATCACTCGCGCGGCGGCGTAGCCGGGCTCCAGCTCAAGGTTTTCGATGGTTGATAAAAAAGCCACCTTTTTTGCCGGCTCCATCGGCGCTTTCACCTCTACCGACGCACTGTCAATTGGTGCCGCCACGGCTTCGCCCAACTTGTCGTTAATCGATTCCGCGAGGCGTTGGGCCGTGGTAAAGTCCGGCGAATGCAGGTTGAATACCAATATATCAGTGGCGGCAAAGCTGTTCGGCACTACACGCTCTACCGTTGCGCCGTTGGGAATCCTACCGGCGCTGGGAACATTGACGGTGACGCTGGAGCCATCGGCGCCCTGCGCACCGAAACCGCCAACAATCAGGTTGCCCTGGGCAAGTGCGTAAACATTGCCATCGGCGCCTTTCAGCGGCGTCATCAGCAACGCGCCGCCGCGCAGGCTTTTGGCGTTGCCCAGCGACGACACGGTGATGTCTATGGTCTGGCCGGGCTTGGCGAACGCCGGCAGGTCGGCGTGCACCATCACGGCCGCAACATTTTTAAGCTGGGGGTTCACGTTGGGCGGAATCACCACCCCCAGGCGCGACAGCATGCTTTTCAAACTTTGCACGGTAAACGGCGTCTGGGTGGTCTGGTCGCCGGTGCCGTCCAGCCCGACCACTAAACCGTAACCCACCAGCTGATTACTGCGCACCCCCGCCACGGAAGCCAAATCCTTGATGCGGTCCGCCCACAATGACTGTATCGACAAGCAGCAGCATACGAGTATCAAGATTCTTAGCCGGGCTTTCACAGTTTGTCCCCTCGTTAAAATGGCCATAGCGGGCTCAGGAAAAAGCGCGATATCCAACCCATTTTGTTGGCTTCCGCAACCGCGCCCGTGCCCGCGTAGGAAATCCGCGCATCGGCGACCCGGGTGGAAAGAATGGTGTTGTCCGAGGCGATGTCCACCGGCCGGACAATGCCCTTCACACGGATGTATTCGTTGCCCTGGTTCAATTGCAGCCATTTCTCGCCCTGCACAACCAGATTCCCGC
>JANQKW010000225.1 GCA_028280905.1 Porticoccaceae bacterium | reverse complement strand
CCCACGTCTTCCACTGCGGCAATAACACCCTCGGCAATCAGGTCACAGCGAACGATACCGCCAAAGATATTGATCAAAACCGCCTCGACATTTTCATCGGAAAGGATAATTTTAAAGGCTTCGATAACTCGCTCCTTGGTTACGCCGCCCCCCACATCGAGGAAGTTGGCCGGCGCGCCGCCGTGCAGTTTCACGATATCCATAGTACCCATGGCGAGGCCCGCACCGTTCACCATGCAACCGATATTGCCATCCAGCGCCACATAGTTGAGATCCCATTGCGCCGCATGGGCTTCGCGCTCATCTTCCTGCGAGGGATCATGCATATCCTTTAATGCCGGCTGACGATACATGGCATTGCCGTCGATATTGACCTTGGCATCCAGGCAATGCAGGTCGCCCTGCTTGGTGATTACCAGCGGGTTGATCTCCAGCAGCGACAGGTCCCGCTCGGCGAACAGCTTTGCCAAACCCAGGAATATCTTGGTGAATTGTTTGACCTGGTCCGCCGTCAAGCCCAGTTTGAACCCGAGTTCGCGCCCCTGGTAGGGCTGCGCGCCCACATGGGGGTCGATAACCGCCTTGAGAATCTTCTCCGGCGTTTCTTCGGCGACTTTTTCAATTTCTACACCTCCCTCGGTGGAGGCCATGAAAACAATGCGCCGCGTCGACCGGTCGACGACGGCACCCAGGTAGAGTTCTTGGTCGATATCGGTACAGGACTCCACCAGAATACGGCTAACCGGCTGGCCGTTGGCGTCTGTCTGGTAAGTCACCAAGCGGTTACCCAGCCACTGTTTGGCGAAATCCTCGACCTCTCCCTTGGTGGTGACCAGCTTTACGCCGCCGGCCTTGCCCCGGCCACCTGCGTGTACCTGGGCTTTTACCACCCAGCGGTCCCCACCGATTTCCTTGATTGCATTAGCCGCTTCCGCAACTGTTTCGGCCGCAACGCCTTTTGAAACAGGAAGCCCATATTCAGCAAAAAGCTGTTTGCCCTGATATTCATGTAAATTCATAGTTTCACTCGTTTGGCTGTTTTCAATCGTTTAGGGTTCACACCACCTTACTTGCGCTTGCGGTTTGCAATATGAATAGCGTGACCGTTGGCGGCCAATGCGGCTTCATGTACCGCTTCGGATAAGGTTGGATGCCCGAATACGGTCATGCCCAAGTCTTCGGCGCTGGAACCAAACTCCATGGCGATGGCCACTTGTTGCACCAGATCGGCCGCGCTGGGACCGACGATATGGCAACCCAATATCCGGTCAGTTTCAGCGTTTGCAATTATTTTAACCATGCCGTCATTTTCATCGGCGGCCATGGCGCGACCGCTGGCAGCAAACGGAAAGATACCCACGTTGTAGGGCTCGCCCGAATTTTTAACCTGCTCTTCGGTAAGGCCCACCGCGGCTATTTCCGGGTGTGTATAGATAACGTTGGGAATAATATCGTAGTTCATTTGGGTCTTCTGACCGGCGATGCGTTCCGCGACCATAACGCCCTCTTCCGATCCTTTATGCGCCAGCATGGGTCCGCGCACTACATCGCCTACCGCCCAGACGCCGGGGGCATTGGTGGAGCAGTAATCGTCCACGAAGACAAAGCCCCTTTCATCCAGTTGTACACCTGAATCAGGCGCCAGCAAACCCTCGGTGAAGGGGCGACGCCCCACGCAGACAATAAGTATGTCGAAGGTCTCCTTCTGCTCTTCGCCGTCGGAATTTTTATAGGTAACCACCACTTCCTTGCCGTTGACCTCCGAACCGACCACCCGACACCCGAGGCGAATATCCAGCCCCTGTTTGGTAAAGATCTTTTTGGCGTCTTTGGCTATTTGCTGATCCATCATCGCCAGGAAATCTTCAAGGGCTTCGAGCAGCACCACGTCGGAGCCCAGGCGACCCCATACGCTGCCCAGCTCCAGGCCTATAACACCGGCGCCGATAACGCCTAACCGCTTTGGAACCTCGGTAAGTTCCAGCGCACCGGTGGAATCGATTATGGTGTCGCCGTTGACCGCGGCAACCGGAATATCAATCGGTGTTGAGCCCGTCGCCAGGATCACATTGTCCGCGTCCAGCACTTGGGTTTTGCCTTTGAGGTCGGTATATTCCACCTGCTTGCCCGCCAGCAGTTTGCCCGTGCCGAACAATGCGGTGACGCCATTGGCCTTGAACAGTCCGGCTATCCCTCCGGTAAGCTGGCTAACGATTTTTTCCTTGCGCGCTATCATGGTTGAGACATCCATTTCCAGCGCACCCACTGCGATGCCGTGTTTGTTAAAGCTGGCGTGAGCTTCGTGATATTTGTGGGAGCTGTCCAGCAGGGCTTTGGAGGGTATGCAGCCGACGTTGAGGCAGGTGCCGCCGTTTACCCCCTTGCCTTCGGCATTTTGCCACTTTTCAATGCAGGCCGTTTTCAAGCCTAGCTGCGCCGCCCTGATGGCCGCCACATAGCCAGCGGGTCCAGATCCAATAACCACCACATCGTACTTTTCTGACATGTCTATTAGCCTTTAAAAATTAGTCATTTATATGCTATATCTCAAGCAAAATCTTAGATGGATTTTCGATCATTTCCTTAATCGCTACCAGGAAGCTAACCGCTTCCTTACCGTCGATTAAGCGATGATCGTAGGACAGCGCCAGATACATCATCGGGCGAATCACGATTTCGCCATTCTCCACAACGGGTCTTTCCTGGATGGTGTGCATGCCTAAAATTGCGGTCTGCGGCGGGTTCAAGATGGGTGTGGATAGCATTGAACCAAATACGCCGCCATTGGAAAGGGAAAAGGTTCCGCCGGTCATCTCCTCGATGGTCAATTTGCCGTCCCTTGCCCGCGTACCGAACTCGGCAATTTTCGCCTCGACATCGGCAATGCCCATATCCTCGGCATTGCGCAGCACCGGCACTACCAGGCCGCGATCGGTGGAAACGGCGACACCTATATCCTGGTACGCGTGATAGACAATATCGGTACCGTCTATCGATGCGTTTACCGCGGGAAAACGCTTCAAGGCCTCCACGGACGCCTTGACAAAGAACCCCATAAAGCCGAGCCGGGTGCCGTTGTGGGCCTTTTCAAACTCCCCTTTAAATTCTTTGCGCAGATCCATGATGCGGTGCATATCCACTTCGTTAAAGGTGGTCAACATAGCGGTCGATTGCGTCACCTGCATTAAACGCTCGGCAATTCTGGAACGCATGCGGGTCATGGGCACCCGTTTTTCGGTTCGCGGACCAACCGGTTCGGCCGGCGCTTCCGGGGGTATCTCGATTTTGGCTTGCGCGCTATCCGGGACTTCGGCCGGCGGTTGGTAATTCACCACATCCTCTTTGGTGATGCGGCCATCTTTGCCGGTGCCGACCAGCGTACTCAAATCGATATTTCTCTCTTCTGCAATCTTTTTAGCCGCCGGGCTGGCGATGATCTCTGCGGCCTCGCCGTCGCCCTGGGTTGGCTGCGCGGCTTCTGCATCTGCTGCATCGGCAGTTGTTTTCGCCGCGGCTACAGCGCCCTCTTTTATTCGAGCAATGACTTCGTTGCTCAACACAATATCGCCTTCGCCCTTAATCACTTCCAGCAGAGTACCATCGGCGGGTGCTACAACCTCCAGCACTACCTTGTCGGTTTCTATATCCACCAACAATTCATCGCGGCTAATGACGTCGCCCGGTTGTTTGTGCCAGCTGGCTACGCTGCCTTCCTGAACAGACTCAGGAAATGTTGGTGCCTTGATCTCAATGCTCATATCGTTGTTATCCTCGTCGGGCGGTTAGGCAATGCCCAAAGCTTCATTAACAAAACGCTGTTGTTCTTCTAAGTGTGTCGACATGTAGCCGGCGGCGGGCGCTGCTGACGCTTCCCGGCCCACGTAGTGTAAATACAACGCTGGATTGTAGCGGTGTAAGACCCGTCGCAAATGATGCTGGCTGCTGTACCAGGCGCCCTGATTGACGGGCTCTTCCTGGCACCAGATAACCTCTTCCAGATCCGGGTAGGAGGCCATGGTGTCGTAGAGAACGTCGTCGGGGAACGGATAAAGCTGTTCGATCCTCACCAGCGCGGCATCCTCTATTCCTTTGGCTTCACGCTCTTCATAAAGGTGGTAATACACTTTTCCCGAACACAGAATCAAGCGCTTGACGTTGGATTTGTCCACCTGCTCGTCATTGATAATCACCTGGAATTCACCGCTGGACAGCTCTTCCAGGGTTGACGTGGCCAATTTGTGCCGAAGCAACCATTTGGGACTCATCACGATAAGCGGCCTTCTCATCAGCCTGATCGCCTGGCGCCGCAACATATGAAACACCTGGGCCGGGGTGGTTGGTATACATACCTGAATGTTGTGTTCCGCGCAAAGCTGCAGGTATCTCTCCAGCCTAGCAGAAGAGTGCTCGGGGCCCTGCCCTTCATAGCCGTGTGGCAACAACATGGTCAGCCCGCAGAGACGCCCCCATTTGTGCTCACCGCTGGTAATAAATTGGTCGATAACCACTTGGGCGCCGTTGGCAAAATCGCCAAATTGCGCCTCCCATATGACCAGCGTGTTGGGCGAGGTTGTCGCATAACCGTATTCAAACGCCAGCACGGCTTCCTCCGACAGGAAGGAGTCATACAGCTCGAAGTCACTTTCATGCTGCGCCAGGTCTTTCAATGGAATATGGCTGCTACCATCTTTTTGGTCGTGGATAACGGCGTGGCGGTGAGAAAAAGTGCCGCGGCCACAGTCCTGACCGGTAAAGCGAATCTTGTAGCCCTGCTCTAACAAGGTGGCGTAGGCCAACAATTCGCCCATACCCCAATTCAAGGGCAGCGCGCCACCGGCCATTTTGTGGCGATCATCATAGATTTTCTCTACTTGACGCTGCACGGCGACGCCTTCCGAAATGCGGGCGATACGATCGGCGACAATTTGCAGTTGTTTCAAGTCGTAGCCGGTTTCGGCGGGCGTTATCCAGTCGTGGCCCAGGTAGGGTGTCCAATCGACAAACAGCGCAGAGTCGGGTTCCGATACCAGGTTGTTGACCACCGGGTTGCCCTTATCCAGGTTGTCGCGGTATTTATTTAGGAATTGGTCCGCTTGTTCCTGGCTGAGAACATCCTCTTCCACCAATTTGGCGGCATATAGCGTGCGGGTGGTTTTTTGTTTTTTTATCGCCTGGTACATCAGCGGCTGGGTAGTCGACGGCTCGTCCGTTTCATTGTGACCCCGGCGCCTATAGCACACCAGGTCGATAACCACGTCTTTTTTAAACTCGTTGCGGTAGTCCATCGCCAGGTTGGCGGCGAACATCACCGCGTCGGGATTGTCCCCATTGACGTGCAAAATGGGCGCCTGGACCATTTTGGCGATATCGGTGCAATACTCGGTCGACCTGGCGTCTTCCGCGCGACTGGTGGTAAAGCCAACCTGGTTATTCAACACGATATGAATCGTACCGCCGGTTTTATAGGCGCGAGTCTGCGACATTTGCAGTGTTTCCATCACTACGCCCTGTCCGGCAAAAGCGGCGTCGCCATGGATAGAAATGGGCACAACCGTGGTGCCCTCTCTGTCCATTCGACGCTCCTGTCTGGCGCGCGCGGAACCGGCAATCACCGGCGCGACAATTTCCAGATGCGACGGATTGAAGCCCAGCGCCAAATGCACTTCACCCCCGGACGTCATGACATTGGATGAAAAGCCCTGGTGGTATTTAACGTCGCCGGAGGTGTTGATAATCTTTTTGCCCTCGAACTCTTCAAACAACTCCGAGGGATTCTTGCCCAGCACGTTGACCAGCACGTTCAGGCGACCGCGGTGCGCCATACCCAGCACTATCTCCTTGGCGCCATACTCGCCCGCCCGCTGGATCAGCCTGTCGAGCATCGGAATCAGCGATTCCCCTCCCTCCAGGCCGAAGCGTTTGGTTCCGGGGTATTTGGAGTCCAGGTGTTTTTCCAGACCCTCGGCGGCGGATAATCTCTGCAGCGTATTCAGGCGTTCGTCATCGCTGAAATCACGGTGGGAGCGAACACTTTCAATGCGCTGTTGCCACCACTTCTTCTCCATTTTTGACGTGATATGCATAAATTCCGGGCCGAGATGGCCGCAGTAGGTCAGCTCCAGGGCGTCGATAATCTCCTTTAGCGTCGCCTCCTGCTTGCCGATGTAGAGGGTTCCCGTCTGGAATGTGGTATCCAGATCCGCTTCGGTGAGGCCCACATGGGAGAGTTGCAATTCAATCACTTCTTCGCGTTGCATTAAGCCGAGCGGGTCGAGTTGCGCCTTTTGGTGACCGTTGGTGCGGTAGGTGCTGACCAGTTCCAGCACTTTTACCTGCTTGCGCTCGTGGTCGACGTCCACGCCGCCGGAACCCGGCGCCGGTACGGCACGGGCGCGACGCCTGCCCAACAATTCAAAGTGCTTTTGAATGGTTGCGTGGGAGGTATCGGTTACCGCATGGTCATCGACGCGGGGAAGCGATTCGAAAAACGTATGCCATTCAGGGGGGACGGCGTTGGGGTCGTGAAGATAGATATCGTATAAATCTTCGATATAAGCAGCATTGCCTCCGTCATAGTGGGAGGTTTTATAAAATTTTTCCATGATGCTGTCGTGCATCGGAAGATCCTGTTTTTATCTGGAAAACTATTATCTCTTATCAGGCAAGAAATATAACAACACAATTTGTATTATGACAGGCTTGAAATCTGGGAGCATCCAAATCCGCCTATATTCTTATGTGGCGCTTCTAAGCAGCATGCTCCTGATATGCCCGATTGCCCTGGTCGGGTTTAGCCCCTTCGGACAGACCGCCACACAGTTCTGAATACTGTGGCACCTGAACACACTAAATGGGTCGTCCAGATTTGCCAGACGGTTCTCGGTGTCCGTATCGCGACTGTCGGCCAAAAAACGATATGCTTGCAATAGGCCGGCGGGGCCTATGAACTTGTCGGGATTCCACCAAAAGGAAGGGCAGCTGGTGGAACAGCAGGCGCACAAAATGCACTCGTACAAACCATCAAGCTTTTCCCGCTCTTCCGGGGACTGCAGCCGCTCGATAGCCGGCGGCGGTGAATTATTCACCAGGTAGGGCTTAATTTTTTCATACTGGGCGTAGAATTGCCCCATGTCGATAACCAGATCCCGAATTACCGGCAAGCCGGGTAGTGGGCGCAACACCAGTGTATCGTTTTTGACACATTCCGAAAGCGGCGTAATACAGGCCAAGCCATTCTTGCCGGAAATATTGATACCGTCCGAACCGCAGACGCCTTCGCGACAAGAGCGGCGAAACGTCAAGGACGTATCCTGGGCTTTAAGCATTTCCAGAACATCCAGGACCATAAGGTCTCTACCTTGCGTGTCAACCTGGTAATCCTGCATGTAAGGCGCTTCGTCCTGCTCAGGGTTGTAACGATAAATACTAACTTTCAGCATAATAGCCCTTTTGCGATCAGAGTTCTGATAGAGTATTAGTAGGTTCTGGCCTTCGGCGCAAATGCTTCCATCGTCTTGGGAGAAAAATTCACGCCGCGTTTGCCGATGCGCCCGTCTTCCGGGAAAAACATGGAATGACACAACCAGTCCTGGTCGTCGCGCTCGTCAAAATCCTCTCTGGCATGGGCGCCGCGGCTCTCCTTGCGAGCCTCAGCAGCAATAGCGGTAGCCTCGGCAACCTCCAGTAAATTCTGCAACTCCAGCGCTTCTATTCGCGCGGTATTGTAGGCATGGCTCTTGTCATCCAGTTTGACATTATCGATGCGGCTACGCAGATCCGCCAGTTTCTTAATTCCCTCCTGCATAAAGTCGCCGCGGCGGAACACGCCGAAGTGGTTTTGCATAACACTCTGCAACGCGTCACGGAGGCCCGAGGCGCTTTCTCCGTCATTGGTATTGTTGAGGGCATTCAACCTAGCCATCGCCGCTTCCACGTCTGTTTCCGCGGCATCTTTCAGCTCCACACCCTCGCGCAGCGATTTCTCGATAAACAATCCAGAGGCTCGACCGAATACCACCAGGTCCAACAGTGAATTACCACCGAGGCGGTTGGCGCCGTGCACGGATACGCAGGCCGCCTCGCCGCAGGCATACAACCCTTCAATAACTTTATCGTTACCCTGCACATCCTGGGTAATCGCCTGGCCATGCACATTGGTGGGGATCCCACCCATCATATAGTGGCAGGTGGGTACCACCGGCACCAGTTCCTTAACCGGGTCCGCATGGGCGAAAGTGCGGGATAATTCTAAAATACCCGGCAGCCGGCTCTCCAGCACTTCCTCTCCCAAATGGTCGAGCTTCAGGTGTACATGATCGCCATCCGGTCCGCAGCCGCGGCCATCCAGAATTTCCAGGATCATGGAACGTGCGACCACGTCGCGGCTCGCCAGGTCCTTGGCATTTGGCGCGTAGCGCTCCATAAAACGCTCGCCGTCTTTGTTGACCAGGTAGCCACCCTCACCGCGGCAACCCTCGGTGACCAATACGCCCGCACCGTGAATACCGGTGGGGTGAAACTGCCACATTTCGATATCCTGTACCGGAAACCCGGCCCTCAGCGCCATGCCGACGCCGTCGCCGGTGTTGATATGGGCGTTGGTAGTAGAAGCATAAATCCGCCCGGCGCCACCGGTTGCAAAAACAGTGGCTTTGGATTTCACGTAAACGGTTTCGCCTGTTTCAATATCGATCGCGATAACGCCGACAACCGCATCGTCGGCATTCTTGACGATATCGACGGCAAACCACTCATTAAGAAATACCGTGTTATTTTTTACATTGTTTTGATACAGCGTGTGTAACAGCGCATGGCCGGTGCGGTCCGCCGCAGCACAAGTCCTGGCTGCCTGACCGCCTTCGCCGAAATTCTTTGACTGGCCGCCAAACGGACGCTGGTAGATACGCCCCTCTTCGGTTCTCGAGAAAGGCAAGCCCATGTGCT
Organism: Porticoccaceae bacterium; assembly: GCA_028280905.1. GTDB lineage: Bacteria > Pseudomonadota > Gammaproteobacteria > Pseudomonadales > Porticoccaceae > JANQKW01. The sequence continues at coordinate 5,615 of JANQKW010000225.1, read as the reverse complement.
CTAATTCAAACACCGCTTCCGGCCCCACGGAGCACATGTATTCGATGGCATCCTGGTCGCCAATATAGTCAGACCCTTTGACGGTGTCATACATATGCCAGCGCCAGTCATCGTTCGGGTCGTCACTGGCGATCGCGCAGGTGATGCCACCCTGGGCGGAAACCGTGTGAGAGCGGGTGGGGAAGACCTTTGATATAACGGCAGTCTTGTAACCCGATTGCGCCAGCTGCAACGCCGCGCGCATACCGGCCCCACCGCCGCCAACAATAACGCCATCAAAGGATATGGTTCTCACACTGCTCATCAACTAGGCTCCCCATAAAATTTCTATTGCCCAAAGTACGTAAATGATAACGATAGAGATCATGCCCAACTGAAAGAATAATCTCAAAGCAGTCGCCTTGGAGCCCATCAGACGAACCGTCACATAATCGGTAAGCACTGCCCAGAGTCCTATCCACGCATGTATGGCCGCGGATAATATCGTCAGCAGGTTAAAAACCTTCATGTAAAAACCGCCGTGGAGACTTGTCCACTGTTGGTAGTCCAGCTCCGGATTCGCCAGCAGGTAACCCACCATAAATACCACGTAAGCCGCTATCACAACTGCGGTGACACGTTGCAGCAACCAGTCGGAAAGGCCGCTGCGGCTAAAACTGGTAATCTGTGTTACAGCCATATCCAAACTCCGGCGACAAGGATCAGAATAACAGAGACAATCAGCACCAGCTTCGCGCCGGCCTTGCCGCCTTCGAGAGTCTCGCCAATTCCAAAATCCATTACCAGGTGGCGAATACCCGCCACCAGATGATAAGCCAGTCCGGCCAAGCTGGCCCATATAATGATCTGTGGCAGTGGTTTGCTCAAACTCGACTTAACGCCAGCAAAACCCTCTTCGGAGGCCAGGCTGCTATCCAGCAACCAGAGGAACACGGCGGTTGCAAAAAAGAGAACCACACCGGATACCCGGTGGAGTATCGAAACATAGGAAGTGATCGGTAGCTTGATGGTCCCGATATCCAAATTCACTGGTCTTTTATCGTCCACGCTTGTTGCACCTTAGTTTCGCTGCTTGTTGTGCGTTGTATCTGGGAAAGAGAGCGTCGTTCGCCCGCAGGCGACCGGTCAAAAACGCGGGCGAATTATAGGTTGATTATAGCCTGATTACAACGCGTCTGAGCGGCCGGCAAAGGGTTTTGAAGCAGCCGGGTGAAGATACCTTGTATCGCCGGGTTGAATTGCAGCTATAAATTGACAAATATCCTATTCAGGCTATAGTTCCGAGCCCTGAGCACATTGTTGATTTACGTTCAACGACTTCTACAGCTGTTACAAATTACCAGGAGAATCAAATGGTTGATACGAAAGCAACTCTTTCTATCAAGGGCGAAAGCGATAGTGCGATTGATCTGGATATCCGGTCAGGCACCGTAGGACCCAGTGTCGTCGACATAGCTCCCTTGTCCAAAAACGGTTATTTCACATTTGATCCTGGATTTGTCGCAACCGCTTCCTGCGAATCAAAGATCACTTATATCGACGGGGATGCCGGCACGCTGCTGCACAGAGGTTACCCAATTGAACAGCTCGCCGAAAAGTCCGACTACCTGGAAGTCTGTTACCTTTTATTGAACGGCGAACTGCCCAACCGCGAAGAAAAAGAAGCATTTGACCGAACCGTTCGCTATCACACCATGCTGAACGACAATATCGCCGACTTCTATAGAGGCTTTCGCTACGACGCGCACCCAATGGCGATGATGTGCGCCACGGTTGGCGCCATGTCATCGTTCTACCACGACTCGCTTGATATTAACGACCCGGAAAGCCGCCAGGTAGCGACCTTCCGCCTGATATCTAAAATGCCCACCTTGGCGGCCATGTCCTATAAACACTCCATCGGCCAGCCGAGCATGTATCCGCGCAACGAATTGGACTACGCCGAAAATTTTCTGCACATGATGTTCGGCAACCCGTGCGAGGAAACTAACGTTAACCCGATACTCGCCGACGCAATGGATAAAATCTTTATCCTTCACGCCGACCACGAACAAAACGCCTCCACTTCGACCGTGCGCCTGGCGGGCTCCTCCGGCGCCAACCCGTTTGCCTGCATCGCCGCCGGTATCGCCACGCTGTGGGGCCCTTCGCACGGCGGCGCAAACGAAGCGGTGCTGCGGATGCTGGGCGAAATAGGTGATATCAGCAATGTTGAAGCCGCGGTAAAACGCGCCAAAGACAAGGACGATGCGTTCCGGCTGATGGGTTTTGGCCACCGTGTTTACAAGAACTTTGACCCGCGAGCCAAGGTGTTAAAAAAATCCTGCGACCAGGTGTTGGGCGAACTGGGCATCAATGATCCGCTGTTGGATATCGCGCGGAAACTGGAAGAAATTGCCCTCGAAGACTCCTACTTTATCGATAAAAAGCTCTACCCGAATGTGGATTTCTACTCAGGTATTATTTTGCAAGCCCTGGGAATCCCACTGAGCATGTTTACGGTGATTTTCGCCATCGGCAGAACCGTTGGCTGGATCGCCCACTGGAATGAAATGCTCAGTGAGCCCTATAAGATTGGCCGGCCACGCCAATTGTACACCGGCCATGCAATCAGGGACTACAGAGACATCGAGCAACGTTAACCCGTTAAAAGACATGAAGAGCCTCCATATGAGGCTCTTTTTTTTGTCGCGCTCTTTTGGCCAGCCACCGGCAGAAGCCATCTTGGCCTCGGGCGCCAAAGCTGCGACAGGCGTTAGTGTTATCGCGCGACGGGCTCGCCGACAATAGACCTTATTAATCGGTCTAAAACCATCCAAACCATCCCCTGCTCTTCAAGTCTTCCTCACACGCGGCCAGTTGCCGGCTGTAACGATTGGCCCGCGCGGTGACCTTGGTGGCAACGTTCTTCAACCACTGTTTGTTGGTGAAACTGCGGCGCGCAAAGCCGCCGTGTCCTTCGTGGTAGGCCAGGTAAAGGTGGTAGATATCGCTCTTGTTGATACCGTTGCGCTTGTGGCTCTGGTGGTTGTACCAACCGATAAAATCAATGGCATCGTCAAAGTCATCCCGATCTGCGCCGCCTCTTCCGGTATCTTTTTGGTATTGCCGCCAGGTGCTTTTTAACGCTTGAGTATAACCATAAGAGTTTGACAAGCGTCCGCCGGGAATGAAGCCCAGATATTTTTTGCGCGGCGGCTTAGCGTCGTGCTGGAACCTCGATTCCTGATGTATAATGGCCATCATCGTTGGAATCGGCGAACCCCAGCGTTTATAGGCTTTGGCCGCATCGTCATACCAATCGTCCTTCTCCTTGAAAATGCTGCAGAGATTGCTCATATCGCTCGGCGGCGTCGTTGCGCAACCGGACAATATGAGACCCAAGATGATGTAACCCAAAAATTTTTCACGGGCCGGGCTGTTCTTTGAGATACCAGGCTTCACAATAAAAAGTCTAACCGGCAATAAGATAAACACAAGATACCATTATGCCGATGAACTGCAAATCCAACTGCAGGCTAGCCGCCACGCCGAGGAGAGATGAAACTTGAAAGCAGCGGCTTTATTGGTACTCTGAAATCGGCGGGCAACTGCATACCAGGTTGCGATCGCCGTAAACATTGTCGATTCGCCCCACCGGCGGCCAATACTTGGCCTCCCTCAGCGATGGCAGGGGGTAAGCCGCCTGCTCGCGGGAATACGTCCTCTGCCAATCGTCGGCGATGACCACGTCCGCCGGGTGTGGCGCGTTGCACAACGGGTTGTCGTCCGCCGGCAATTCACCACGCGCGACGGCGCTAATTTCCTCGTAGATCTGCAACATGGCGTCGCAGAAACGATCCAGCTCCGCTCTGGATTCACTTTCGGTGGGTTCGATCATCAGCGTGCCAGGCACCGGGAATGACATGGTGGGCGCGTGAAAGCCGAAATCAATCAGCCGCTTCGCAACATCATCCACCGTGACCCCGGAGGTTTCCTTGATGGGGCGCAAATCCACGATACACTCGTGGGCGACGCGGCCGTTTGCACCTGTATAGAGAATCGGGTATTTCCCTTTCAGCCGCTCCGCCACATAGTTGGCGTTGAGTATTGCGACTTCGGTGGCCGATTGCAGGCCCTTCGCGCCCATCATCTTTATATACATCCAGGAAATCGGCAGAATGCCGGCACTTCCCCACGCCGCGGCGGAGACAGCACCGACATTACGTTCCGCCCCTTGGTCGCCGTTGCCTTCCAACTGATCAAGGGTAAAGTGGCCCGGCAGAAAGGGCGCGAGATGCGCCCCCGCCGCAACCGGCCCGACGCCCGGCCCGCCACCTCCGTGGGGAATACAAAAGGTTTTATGCAAATTCAGGTGGGAGACATCGCCACCAAACTTGCCCGGCTGACACAGCCCCACCATAGCGTTGAGGTTTGCGCCGTCGATATAGACCTGGCCGCCATGGTTGTGAACAATCTCGCACACTTGCCGGATTCCCTCTTCGAATACGCCGTGGGTGGAGGGATAAGTCACCATGATTGCCGCCAGGTTGTCGCTGTGTTGCTCGGCCTTGGCGCGCAGATCGTCCAGGTCCACGTTGCCGTCTTCGTCACAATTGGTGACCACCACCCGCATGCCACACATCTGCGCGGAGGCGGGGTTTGTGCCATGGGCGGATCCCGGAATCAGGCAAATATTGCGATGACCTTCACCGCGGCTTTGGTGATAAGCGCGAATCGCCAGCAGGCCGGCGTACTCCCCCTGCGAGCCGGCATTAGGCTGCAGCGACACGGCGTCGTAGCCGGTGGCGGCGCACAACATGGCTTCGAGTTCCGTTATCATGGCCAAATAGCCCTCAGCCTGCTCCAGCGGCGCAAACGGGTGTAGATTAGCGAACTCCGGCCAGGTGATCGGGAGCATCTCGGCGGTGGCGTTGAGTTTCATGGTGCAGGAGCCGAGCGGAATCATCGCGCGATCCAAGGCTATGTCCTTGTCGGCCAGTCGGCGCAGGTAGCGCAGCATATCGGTTTCAGAGTGATAGCGGTTAAACACCGGATGGTCCAGAACCTCATCGCTGCGACGCAAGTGCTGCGGTAGGCCCGACGCCACTTCAACGCCAGCCAGCGTGAGTGTCGATGAGGGTGAAAAAATCTTCCACAGTTGTTCAATATCGTCACCGCTAACTGTCTCGTCCAGGGAGACACCCAAATGCTCGCCGTCGATGACCCGCAGGTTGATTTGCTGATCCCTGGCCGCCCGATGGATGCGTTCCGTCTGTTCGCCGGTAGCGATTGTGAGCGTATCGAAGAAACTGCCATTGATAACGCCAAACCCCAGCTTGTCGAGACCAGCCGCCAAAAGCCCGCTGAGCAGGTGCACTCGCTCGGCAATGCGGCGCAACCCCTGGGGTCCGTGGTAGACCGCATACATGCTGGCAATCACCGCAAGCAGTACCTGCGCGGTACAGATGTTGCTGGTGGCCTTCTCGCGCCGGATATGTTGCTCCCTCGTCTGCAGCGCCAACCGATAAGCAGGTTGACCGCGACTGTCCAGCGAAACGCCCACCAGCCGCCCGGGCAGCGATCGCTTGAAGGATTCGCGGGTCGCCATGTAGGCCGCGTGCGGACCGCCGAAT
>JANQKW010000211.1 GCA_028280905.1 Porticoccaceae bacterium | reverse complement strand
ATTGATAATCTTGTTGCCCTTGCCTTTGGCCAGTCGCGGCAGATCTTGCAGCGGGAAACCCAACATGCGCCCTTCATTGCTAATCGCAATCACAAAATTCTGCGGGTTGTCGGTCACCATAACCGGCGCCATCACCCGGCTGCCCTTTGGCAGCGACAGGGCGGCCTTCCCGGCGCGATTTTTGCTCTGCAGGTCGCCGAGCTGCGCCACGAACCCGTAGCCAGCGTCGCTGGCCAGCAATACCTGCTGTGTGTCCTCGCCCATTAACACGCCCTTGAACTCCGCGCCGGACGGGGGATTCAGTTTGCCGGACGCAGGCTCCCCCTGTCCCCGCGCCGATGGTAGGGTATGCGCAGCCAGCGAGTAGGTTCGACCGGTGGAATCCAGCAGCACCGCATTCTGATTGCTGCGCCCCTTTGCCGCGCCGAGGAATTTGTCACCGGATTTATAACTCAGCGATGCGGGTTCGATATCGTGGCCTTTCGCTGAGCGTATCCAGCCCTTTTCCGATAAGACTACGGTTACCGGCTCGCTCACCAGCAATTCGGTTTCGCTAAAGGCACGGGCCTCCTCACGGCTCACCAGTGGCGACAACCGCTCATCGCCAAAGTCTTCGGCGGCTTTTTCCAGCTCTTTGCGAACCAGCGTTTTAAGGCGCCGCTTTGAACCCAGGATTTTTTCCAGCTCTTGTCGCTCGGCGGACAGCTCATCCTGCTCGCCGCGGATTTTGATCTCTTCGAGTTTTGCCAGGTGGCGCAGCTTTAACTCGAGGATGGCTTCCGCCTGAACATCCGTCAGACGAAAGCGCGCCATCAGTTGCTTTTTGGGCTCGTCTTCGTGGCGGATAATCTCAATCACTTCGTCGATATTCAGGAACGCAGTCAGGTAGCCCTCCAGAATATGCAACCTGGCCAGCACCTTCTCCAGTCGGTATTGCAACCGACGGGTGACGGTATCCATGCGGAACCGCAACCATTCGTTGAGGATTTGGTTCAGCGGCTTAACGCCGGGGCGGCCGTCGGTGCCTATGATATTCAGATTAATCCGGTAGCCCTTTTCCAGGTCGGTACTGGCGAACAAGTGGCTCATCAACGCGTCGGTATCGATCCGGTTGGAGCGGGGCACAATTACCAGGCGGGTGGGGTTTTCATGGTCCGACTCGTCGCGCAGATCGGCCACCATCGGCAGCTTTTTGGCTTGCATCTGATTGGCTATCTGCTCCATGATTTTCGCGCCGGAAGCCTGGTAGGGCAGCGCCGTCACCACTATGTCGCCGTCCTCGTTTTGCCACTGGGCGCGCATCTTCAGCGTGCCGCGGCCGGTTTCATAGGCGGCGATAATGTCCTGCTTGGGGGTAATGATCTCCGCCTCGGTGGGATAATCCGGCCCCTGGATATGTTCGCAAACATCCCTCACAGAGGCCTTCGGCTCTTCCAGCAAACGAATACAGGCGCTCACCACTTCCCGCAGGTTGTGGGGCGGGATATCCGTGGCCATGCCCACCGCGATGCCCATGGTGCCGTTGAGCAGCACGTGGGGCACCTGCGCCGGCAACACGTCCGGCTCATCTATGGTGCCGTCGAAGTTCGGCTTCCAGTCAACGGTTCCCTGCCCCAATTCGGACAACAGCAGGTCGGCAAATTTGGCCAGTTTGGATTCGGTGTAGCGCATCGCGGCGAAGGACTTAGGGTCGTCGGGCGCGCCCCAGTTGCCCTGCCCGTCAACCAGCGGATAGCGGTAGGAAAATGGCTGCGCCATTAACACCATCGCCTCGTAGGCGGCGCTGTCGCCGTGGGGATGAAATTTGCCGATCACGTCCCCGACGGTGCGCGCCGACTTCTTATATTTGGCGGTCGACTTGAGCCCCAACTCGCTCATTGCGTAGATAATGCGCCGCTGCACCGGCTTCAATCCGTCGCCGATATGGGGCAGCGCCCTGTCGAGAATCACATACATGGAGTAATCCAGGTAGGCCTTCTCCGCATACTGGCGCAGCGGCAATTGCTCGATATTGTCGGAAATTACTTCTGTCATAGTTACTCTTGGTTATATTGGTAGATGAAATACGAGAGAGGGGAGACGTCTCTCCCCTCACATCTCACATCTCACATCTCACGTTTACACTTCAGCCAGGTTGCCTTTCTTTTCCAACCAACTTTTGCGGTCCCCGGCGCGCTTTTTGGCCAGCAGCATATCCATCAGCTTGTTGGTGTCGTCACCGGGAGAAATTTGCAGTTGCACCAGTCGGCGGGTGTCCGGGTCCATGGTGGTTTCCCGCAACTGCAGCGGGTTCATTTCGCCCAGGCCCTTAAAGCGCTGCACGGTTATCTTGCCGCGCTTGCCCTCCGCCTCGATCCGGTCGAGAACGCCCTGCTTTTCACCTTCATCCAGCGCATAGTAGACATCCTTGCCCACATCGATCCGGTACAGCGGCGGCATGGCCACATAGACATGCCCGGCCGCCACCATGGGCCGGAAGTGCCGGACGAATAACGCACAAATCAAGGTGGCGATATGCAGGCCGTCGGAGTCGGCATCCGCCAGGATACAAATCTTGTGGTAGCGTAAACCCTCCAGGTTGTCGCTGGCCGGGTCTATGCCCAGCGCTACCGAGACATCGTGTACTTCCTGGGACCCCAGGATATCCTGGCTGTCCACCTCCCAGGTATTCAGGATCTTGCCCCGCAACGGCATAATGGCCTGGTTTTCGCGGTTGCGCGCCTGCTTGGCGGGGCCGCCGGCGGAATCGCCTTCCACCAGGAACAGCTCGCTTTGCTCCGGGTCGTCGCTGGAGCAGTCGGCCAGTTTGCCGGGCAGCGCCGGACCGCTGGTGACTTTTTTGCGCGCCACCTTTTTGCTGGACCTCACCCGCCGCTGGGCGTTGCTGATAAACAGCTCCGCCAGGATTTCCGCATCTTCCGTGTGCTGGTTAAGCCACAGGCTGAAACTGTCCTTGACCACACCAGACACGAATGCGGCGGCCTCGCGGGAGGAGAGCCGCTCCTTGGTCTGCCCGGAAAACTGCGGATCGGTCATTTTTGAAGACAGCACAAAACAGCACCTGTCCCAGATGTCTTCCGGCGTCAACTTGACGCCGCGCGGCAACAGGTTGCGGAACTCGCAAAACTCCCGCACCGCTTCCAGCAGTCCCGAACGCATACCATTGACATGGGTGCCGCCCTGGGAAGTGGGAATAAGATTGACATAGCTTTCCTGGGTGACGTCGCCGCCCTCCGGCAGCCATTGCACCGCCCAATCGACGGCTTCGCTGTCGGCCGCAAAGCTCCCGGTAAACGGCTCGGGCGGCACCCTTGTCCAGCCTTCCGTCGCCGAGAGCAGGTAGTCCACCAGTCCGTCGCTATAACACCATTCGGCGGTTTCTCCCGACGCCTCGTCCTTGAAGGTCAACTTCAATCCGGCGCAGAGCACCGCTTTGGCGCGCAACACATGTTTCAGCCTGGGCAGGGAAAATTTCAACGAATCAAAGTACTGCGGGTCGGCCAGGAATCTTACCCTGGTGCCGGTATTGCGTTTGCCGCAGCTGTCCACCACCGCCAGGTCGGCGACTTTTTCACCGCCGGAAAAACCCATCCGATACACCTTGCCTTCGCGACGTATTGTCACTTCCAACTTCGAAGACAGCGCGTTGACGACCGAAACGCCCACACCGTGCAAACCGCCGGAGAACTGGTAGTTTTTGTCGGAGAATTTGCCCCCGGCGTGGAGTGTTGTCAGGATAACCTCGACACCGGGTTTGCCCTGTTCCGGGTGAATATCCACCGGCATGCCCCGGCCATCATCGGTCACCGTCAATGAGCCGTCCTTGTGCAGTACCACATCAACTTTACCGGCGTGCCCCGCCAATGCTTCGTCGACACTGTTATCGATAACTTCTTGGGCTAAGTGGTTGGGGCGGGTTGTATCCGTGTACATTCCGGGGCGCTTTTTTACCGGGTCCAGTCCGGTCAACACCTCGATATCTTTGGCCTGATAATCATTCATAGAGTTATTTATTGATCACTACCGCAAACTGCTGGTTAAATTCGTTCCATAATAAGCCGCGCTGAGTTGGCCGCCCAAATGGCAGCAGCCATTATAGCCAGCAAGGCATGCAAGGGCACCTCAAACAACCGGAACAGAAAAAAATAATGGCAAATCATCAGTGGCTAATAGCGGGGACCTTTGTCGCCTATGTCATCGCAATGCTCGCTATCGGCGCCTGGTCGTTTCTGCGCACCGAAAATCTGTCCGATTACATACTGGGCGGCAGGCGGCTGGGGCCGCTTCCGGCCGCCCTGAGCGCGGGCGCCTCCGACATGAGCGGCTGGCTGCTGCTGGGTCTGCCCGGTTACGCCTACCTGGCCGGCTTCGAAGCCATCTGGATAGCCGCGGGTCTGCTGGTGGGCACCTGGTTGAATTGGCAACTGGTGGCGGCGCGGTTGCGGCAATACAGCATAATCGCCAATGACTCGCTGACCATTCCCGATTATTTTGAAAACCGTTTTGACGACCACAGTCACGCACTGAGAGTTATCTCCGCATTTTTTATACTATTGTTCTTTCTGTTTTATACCAGCTCCGGGCTGGTGGCCGGGGGCAAACTGTTTGAAACCGTATTCGGGCTGAGCTACCAGAATGCGGTGATCGCAGGCTCATTGGCGATTGTCTCCTACACGCTGTTCGGCGGCTTTTTAGCCGTGGCCTGGACCGACGTAGTCCAGGGTCTGCTGATGTCCGCGGCGTTAATCGTGGTACCCATATTCGCGCTGAACGCCATGGGTGGTTGGAATAATGCGGCAGCCGCAACCAACGCGTTAAACCCGGCGTTGTTAAATGCTTGGACATCCGCCGAAGGCGCCCCCTTGTCTGCCATCGCTGTGATCTCGCTGCTGGGCTGGGGGCTTGGCTACTTCGGCCAGCCCCATATTCTGGCGCGCTTTAAAGCGGTGCGAAAACCACGGCATATACCCGCGGCCCGTAATATTGCCGTCACCTGGTGTGCCCTGGCGCTGTGCGGCGCGCTGGCATGCGGCTTTTTCGCGATCAGCTATTTCGACCAACCACTCGCCGACGGCGAAACAGCCTTTATGCTGCTGATCCAGTCGCTTTTCAGCCCGGTGGTGGCCGGTGTGCTGCTGGCGGCGATTCTTGCCGCGATAATGAGCACCGCCGATTCGCAACTGCTGGTTTGCTCTGCCGCGCTGACCGAGGATTTTTACAAATCGCTGTATCGCAAAAAGGCCTCGCAAAAGGAACTGGTAAGGATTAGCAGAATAGCGGTTATTCTTATCGCTGCGCTGGCGACCGCGGTGGCGCTATCGCCAGACGCGGGAGTACTCGACCTGGTGAGTTACGCCTGGGCCGGCTTTGGTGCGGCTTTTGGCCCCGTTATCCTGCTGTCGCTCTACTGGAAGAGGATAACCCGCTCGGGAGCACTGGCGGGAATCGTCGCCGGTGGTGTGACCGTTGTGGTCTGGAAACAGCTGAGCGGCGGTATTTTTGATCTGTACGAGATTGTTCCCGGGTTTGCGTTTTCCACCTTGGCCGCAGTCGCTGCGTCGCTGCTATCAAGCAGACCCGCGGCTGCGGTTGTGGATAAATTTAATCAGACTATCGCGGCGCTGGAAAGCTAGTACTCCTTCAAGGTGATAATGATGGATGCAGCGTTGTTGTGGTGTTTCGCCACAA
>JANQKW010000109.1 GCA_028280905.1 Porticoccaceae bacterium | reverse complement strand
GATTAAGTGCAGAAGCTATCTGCACTTAATCAGAGGTTCCCTAGTTCTTTTGCCGCAGCATCTGAGTCCTTTCGGCCTTGTGACGGTACAGCTCATTAGCGACGCGCAGCAGCGTGGTTTTATCTGTGTTGGAAAGCCTTACGGGTGTTCCGTCAGGCAAGGTAAACCTGATGCTGTAACCCGTGTTGCACTGGTAGATGTCTTTGTAGCTAAAAAGTGATTCCATGCACAGTTCCTTTATTTTCAGACCAGTAACGCCGTTTCTCGGCCGATAATTTGTGATCCAGTTCCTTGAATTCCATCGCTGTACGCTAAATCAATCATAAACCCTGTATTACTGGATGCAATGCGAGTGGTCGCTAAAAGACGCCGTTTAACCCGTATACGGCTTTTACCAGGCGTAAAGTTGGGGTCTGGTCAGTCGCCGCAGCATATTATTCGTTGCCGACGCTGTCGGAGTTATTTACAGGGCTTCCGACCGGAAAATGCCCTATTGTTGTTTATCTAATTGATTTTTAAAGTTTTATCTATTTTTGGCACAAATAATGAATTGTTATCTGTGCTTGGTGTTATTTGGTTAGCGCGGGTTTTCTACACAACCGTCAGTCGCGTTTGACCATGTAATTGTCCATAAAAATGAGGAAAACTATCATGAATAAACTGAGAACTTTGGCTTGGGGTGTATTGGCTTCACTGATCAGCATACAGACTGCGATAGCAGGTGGCCCACCTGTGGATGTGTGTAAAGACTGTGTTCAGCGCGTTCCTGAAATTGATGGCGCTGGGGCATTACTGGCCGTTGGATTAATGGCTGGCTTGCTGATCTTGGTAAGGGAAAAATTTCGTCGAAAGTAACGGAGTGATAACAATCTCCCGAATTGAAGTTAAAAATAAGGGTGAAATGGATGAAGAAATTGCGTTTCGTTTTCTTGTTGATGGTAGGTTCGCTGCTGTTTTCGTCGAATGTTGCGGCGGGTGGCAACCATGAGTTTAGCTGTGAGAATGCCGACCGCTATATAGAGCGGTTAAGAAACAGCGACTATGATCCACAAAAAATCAGATACATCATTTATAAAATAAAGGAAAGATGTGGCCGCGACCGACCGCCGCGAAGAGTGCCGGAGATCGATGCCGCCGGCGGTGTGGTAGCTACCGGGTTGCTGGCCGGCCTGTTTGGCTTAGTGAGGGAGAGGAAGAGCCGAGTATAATAAAACCGATAACTGATAGCTTGAAGTAACTTAACGGCTGGCGGTGGTGATACATGGCCAGCCGTTTTTGTTATGCTCTAGATCCGGTTTTTTGGGTCAGTATTTAGGATGGTACAAACACCTGTTTCTTCCGCTGCTGGGCATACGCTGCGACAGTTGGACAAGCGCTTGATCGCCCGTCTTGGCGTTTTAGCATTATTGCTATTTGTTGAACTAATGGTCGTCAGCCTGCATTTTGACGCCTATATTCCAAGAATTTTTGACGGGGCGGCTTGGTTCGGTTTTCTGGCTTACGCCGGCCAGTTCGCAAAATTTGCAGTAGTGGTCATCGCGGCAATGGCGTTGGCGATATGGACGCGGTTGATCGATCATTTCGATCGGTTGCGCAACCAACTGACGGGCTACGGGTTCCACTACTTTATTGTGCTTCAGTTGTTGGCCTTTGCGCTGTTTTACTGGTGCACATCGATCATTTTCGGCGAGCCTTCGCAAACGGGCTCCATTGCATCAGCTGTAATAGCCGGGTGGTTCGCCGCACTGCTGGCGCTCGCCGGCACCTGGTTGTTAAGCGTTGCTCCGTGGCGTTACTGGGCAACTTTCGTCGGCTTGGAAAAAAAGGCGCTCGCTTTTTCGCTATTGGTTGGCGTTGCCGCCTGGTGGCTGGCGCGTTCTTCTCAAGAGTTATGGGGGCCGCTCAGCGAGCTGACCTTTTACACTTCAGCCTGGTTGCTGGCATTGATTTATCCCGAGGTGATTGTTGATCCCGCAATCAAGAACCTGGGCACCTACAATTTTATCGTCAATATCGCCCCGGCCTGTTCCGGTTACGAGGGGATTGGCTTGGTGACGATTTTTACCGCATTTTACCTGTCAATTTTCAGGAAGGAATTCCGTTTTCCGCAGGCACTATTGCTGTTTCCCATCGGTATTCTGACCATTTGGTTATTCAACGCGGTGCGCATCGTCGCCCTGATTGCGATAGGCAGTTCCATTTCCGAAGAGGTTGCACTCGGTGGTTTTCACAGTCAGGCGGGCTGGATTTCGTTTATCTTGGTGATTTTCGGCTTGTTGATGGTGGCTCATAAACTGCCCTTCTTTTACCTTCAGCTGGTGACGCCCGCGTCAAGCGGACAGCCGTTGGGTAAACCCGCTGCCCTGCTGATTCCGTTTATCGTGCTTTTAGCCTCAACAATTCTGACAACCGCCTTGTCCGCGGATTTTGACTGGCTGTATCCGCTGCGTGTGGTTGCCGTGGCCATTGCGTTGGCGTATTGCTGGAAGCATTACGAATTGCGCGGTTTGCAAGTAAAACTGGAGCCGATTATCGCGGGCTGCGCGGTCTTTGTTGTGTGGCTGTTGCTGGTACCCAACGACCCGGCGCAAAATGACAGTTTCGCTCAAACCCTGTTTGGGTCCAGCCGGGAAATCAGCAGCGCTTGGCTGGCATTTCGTTTTCTCGGGGCTGTTGTAACTGTTCCATTGGTTGAGGAGCTTTTATTTCGGGGGTATTTGCTCGCCCGGCTGGCTAAGGACGATATGCGCCTTGAAGGCCGGCTCGCATTTTCCTGGTTTGCGCTGTTGGCGTCGTCGGCGTTATTCGGATTGTTACACAGCGATTGGATCGCCGGTGCACTGGCGGGACTGGCCTACGGCGTAGTGCGCTACAGAAGTAACTCCGTGATGGACGCGGTCATTGCGCATGCCGTAACCAACTTGTTGCTCTCGCTGTTTGTATTGTCGACGGGCAATTGGTCGCTTTGGTGATGCGTTAACCTCCGGGATTTTTGTCGATGCTATCCGCAGAACAGTTTCTCAACTTTATCGCCCAGTACTACACGCTGATTATCCTGGTGTTGTTTACCGCCTTCGCCGTTGCCGAAATGCTGATACCTGAAAAGGCGACGCAGGGTTCAGTCATGTTCAGGTGGCTGGGTAACTTTGGTTTGATGCTGACCAATTTTATCGTGTTCCGGTTGCTGGCGCCGATTCTGGCGATTTTTTCGGCGATAGTGGCCAATAGCATGGGTTTCGGTTTGCTGAATAACTTCGACTTGTCGCTGCTGCCGGGGTTGCTGCTCAGCGTCGTTATCTTGGATTTCAAGCAGTATGTTTTCCACCGCTTGGTTCACTGGGTCGACCTTTTTTGGCAGGCCCATAAAGTGCACCACAGCGACTCGGAGCTGGATGTCTCCACCGGTTTTCGTTTTCACCCGATAGAGGCGGTACTCAGCCAGCTAATGCATGTCGCGGTGATAGTGATATTCGGCTTGCCGGTGGAGGGGATTGTGCTGTGGCAGCTGCTTACCTACCACATCAACTTTTTTACCCATTCCAATATCCGCATTCCCGCCGCCGTCGACCGTTGTTTGCGCTGGGTTATCGTAACCCCGGCGATGCACCGCCGGCATCACCTGGCGCGTGAACCCGACGCCAATAGTAACTTCGGCTCGTTGTTGTCAATTTGGGACAGACTGTTTGGTTCCTATCTAGAGGACCGGCCGGGCGCAAAACGCACGGCTGGGGAGTCGGGAATCACTTATGGGCTTCCCGACTACGCAGGGGACGACAGATTAAACTACTGGCAACTGATGGTCATGCCGTTTAAGCCGCGTGGCGACAAGAAAGCTACAACCTAAAACGGGTTTTAAGCTTCTTTGGCGCCATTTGTCCCTTAAGTACGGCAACTTCTGGCACGCCGTTTTTGTACGGGGGATAGTCTTCCC
Source organism: Porticoccaceae bacterium (assembly GCA_028280905.1). GTDB lineage: Bacteria > Pseudomonadota > Gammaproteobacteria > Pseudomonadales > Porticoccaceae > JANQKW01. The sequence goes on along the minus strand of JANQKW010000109.1, from coordinate 4,038 downwards.
CCTGAATTAACGGCGCCAGGTATTGGCGAGCCTGCCCGGTGATGTTGTAACCGTCGCGGGTGATAAAGCTGCGGGGCATCTTTTTCTCCACGTTGGCAACCTTGTGCAACGGCGCCTCTCCCAGTTGCCAACCATAGCGCTTGGTATTTTTGCGCTGGATGGAAACCATCACCGAGTTCTTCCCCTGCAACGCGTATTCAACCGCGGCGCGTCCGACGGCGTAGGCCTGTTCTACATCGGTTGTGGACGCAATATGGCGGGCCGCTCGTTGCAAATAATCCGCCAGGGCATAGTGATACTTGTACCCCAGTTCCTCTTTGACCAGAGTCGCGAGGAAGGGTGCGACACCGCCGAGTTGCTTGTGTCCGAAGGCGTCCGCCCCGCTAGAGGCGGAGAGCAGGGTGCCGTCTTTGTATTGGGCTCCCTCCGACGCCACGATGACGCAATAGCCGTTTTTCTTGACAGTGCTTCGCACCTTGTTCAGAAATTTCTGCTGGTTAAACGGAATTTCCGGGAACAGGATAATATGCGGAGGCTCGCCCTCCCGGTCCGCCGCCAGCCCACTGGCGGCAGCTATCCACCCCGCGTGGCGCCCCATCACTTCCAGGATAAAAACCTTGGTGCTGGTCTCGCACATTGAGGCGACATCCAGGCTGGCTTCTCGGGTCGACACGGCGACATATTTAGCGACCGACCCGAACCCGGGGCAGTTGTCGGTAAACGGTAGGTCGTTATCCACAGTCTTGGGAATGTGTATGGCCTGGATAGGGTAACCCATGTTTTCGGAGAGCTGCGATACCTTAAGGCAGGTATCCGCCGAGTCGCCGCCACCGTTGTAAAAAAAATAGCCGATGTTGTGGGCTTTGAATACTTCAATCAGGCGTTCATATTCGCGGCGGTTTTCATCCAGACTTTTCAGCTTGTAACGGCAGGAGCCGAACGCGCCGGCGGGCGTATACTTAAGCGCAGCTATGGTCTTGGCCGACTCCTTGCCGGTATCAATCAATTCCTCTTGCAGCGCGCCGATGATGCCGTTCTTTCCTGCGTACAATTTACCGATTTTGTTTTTGTTCTCTCTCGCCGCTTGGATGACACCGCAGGCTGAAGCATTTATAACAGCCGTTACCCCGCCGGACTGTGCGTAAAAGGCATTCGGTTTGCTCATAGTATTGATCTGCTGGGTGGTTTTGATGTTGGCCGAAATGATACTTGAATATAAAGCGGCTTTCATTGCCTTAGGGATAAATTGTGCTTGTTTGCACTTGATAAGACATCCTCCGTGATAGATTCTGACAAGTTCTTACCGGCAGCGTTGTGCCAATAAGAGACGTTCGCTGTCTTGGGTTGGTGCTAGTATTCCGCGGCCATCTGGGAACTATGTTTGAGACTCGCTGTGAATACGTCCCTGGTCGCAATTGCTCCCGGCAATTCGCGACATTTCCTCCGTCCCTGGGGGTCATAAGCTCCGCGTCGACATCCCTGTCGACGAGGGTCTCAAACATAGTTCCCAGACGCCCGCTTATGCCGTTGCTACTTGTGACGCCGTGAGTCCCGACAGGGGAGGTTTGTCCGGGACCAATCAGGCCGTGTTTTAAGTTTGCAAAATTGACGGGGTAGTCGCGAGGACTGTTTGAGCAACAGCGAGTTCCCGCAGCGCCGGCAATTATGCAAACTTAACGGCCGGTCACGGACAAACCTCCCCTGGCGGGACGGGATGATGGCACCAACCTAAAACGGCTACAGATTATTTCAACCCCAGAACATCTTGCATGTCATAGAGCCCGGGGGATTTGTCCGCCAACCAAACAGCCGCCCGCACCGCGCCGCGGGCAAACGACATCCTGCTGGACGCCTTATGGGTAATCTCGACACGCTCGCCTTCGGCGGCAAACATCACCGTGTGATCGCCGACGATATCGCCTGCACGCACCGTGGCAAAACCAATTGTCTGCCCGTCCCGGGCGCCGGTTTGACCCTCTCGGCCATACACCGCGACTTCTTTTAGGTCCCTGCCCAGCGCCTTGGCGACAACTTCGCCAAGGCTCAATGCAGTGCCGGAAGGCGCATCAATTTTGTGCCGGTGATGGGCTTCGCTGATTTCAATATCCACGTCATCGCCCAAAACGCGCGCGGCCATATCCGCCAGCTTAAAGCAAAGATTCACGCCAGTGCTGAAATTTGACGCCATACAAAGCGCCGACTGCCCGGCGCAGGCCAGCACCCCGGCTTTCTGCTGATCGGTAAAACCGGTTGTACCCAATACCAGTTTTTTGCCGCCGGCGGCGCAGGCTTCGGCGTTGGCAACGGACGCCGCCGGCACGGTAAAATCAATCAGCACGTCAAAGTCGTCAATGACGGCCTGAATATCACCACAGACCGCCAGGTTGTTTCGTCCGATACCGGCCAGCTCGCCGGCGTCGGCGCCGATGAGCGAGCTGTCGGGCCGCTCCAGGGCAACCGTTAGCTCGGTTTCCGGGTGGTTGCCTACGGCTTGGATCAGGGTTTTGCCCATGCGCCCGGCGGCGCCGGTAACGGCTATTCTCAACATATTGACTCTCTAGAGACTGTTAGCGTTGTTGATGCGATGAGGGATGATACCGCTTGGCAAAGAAATCCCCCAGCATTCAGATCAAACCATCGAAGAACTCTTTGACACCGTCAAACCAGGAGGTCTTTCTGGGTGAATTTTTGCCCGCATCCAGGCTTTCCTGCAATTCCTGCAACAAGGCCTTTTGCTTGCTGTTGAGCTTCACGGGAGTTTCCACCACCACCCGGCACAGCAGGTCCCCGGCAACACTGCTGCGCACCGTGGTAACCCCTTTGCCCCTTAGACGAAACAATTTCCCGGTCTGGGTTTCGGCGGGGATTTTCAATTTAACCCGGCCGTCCAGGGTCGGCACCTCAAGCTCACCGCCCAGCGCGGCATCGACGATGGTTATGGGCACTTCGCAATAGAGGTTTTTGCCGTCGCGCTGGAAGATATCGTGCTCCGCCACCACCACCTGCACATACAGGTCGCCCGCCGGACCGCCCCCGGGACCGGCTTCGCCTTCACCCGACAACCGAATTCGATCACCGGTATCCACGCCGGGCGGAATTTTTACCGAGAGGGTCTTCTGTTCCTCCACCCGACCGCGGCCATAACAGCTGCCACAGGGGTCGGTAATGATGGTTCCCTTGCCGCGGCAACGGGGGCAGGTTTGCTGCACCTGGAAGAAGCCCTGGGACATGCGCACCTGGCCGGAGCCGTTACAGGTTCCGCAGGTTTCCGGCGAGGTGCCCTTTTTGGCGCCACTGCCGCCACACTCACCGCAGATCACCTGGCTGGGAATCTTGAGGGTTTCAGTAATCCCCCTGACGGCGTCTTCCAGGCTTAATTGCAGGTCATATCTGAGATCCGAACCTCGCTGCGGGCCGCCTCGCGAGCGGCGACCGCCGCCGAACATATCGCCGAACACGTCGCCGAAGATATCGCTAAACCCGCCGAAATCACCGGTGCCCGCGCCAAAACCCGAATTCGGGTCGACACCCGCGTGCCCGAAGCGGTCATAGGCCTGACGCTTTTCCTGGTCCGACAGAATCTCATAGGCTTCGGTGGCTTCTTTGAAGGTTTCCTCGGCTTTCTTATTATCGGGATTGCGGTCCGGGTGATTCTTCATCGCAATGCGGCGATAGGCTTTTTTGATATCCTGCTCGCCGGCATTTTTTTCCACACCCAGTATCTCGTAGTAATCGCGTTTTGACATCGGCAATCCAGTTGAGTCGGTTACTTTTTTCTAATCAGCAAGACGCGGGAACAGAGTCCCGCGTCTTGCGTTTTGCCATGCGAAGCTTGCCCCTTTCAGGGCTTATACAAAGTTCAGCAGCACTTTTTACACTTACTTCTTTTCTTCCTTAACTTCTTCAAACTCCGCGTCAACAACGTCATCGGCAGCGGCGGCTTCCTGCTCCGCGTCACCCTGCGCGGCTTCCGCCTGGGCGGCCTGCTCGGCATAGAGTTTTTGCGCCAGGGAGGCGGATGCCTCGGAAAGCTTGGTG
>JANQKW010000087.1 GCA_028280905.1 Porticoccaceae bacterium | reverse complement strand
GGACTGTTTGAGCGACAGCGAGTTACCGCAGCGCCGGCAATTTTGCAAACTTAACGGCCGGTCACGGATAAACCTCCCCTGGCGGGACGGGATGGTGGCTCCAAACCCAAACGTATCTAACCAGGATTTCCTCTAACCACCAATCGCGCCATTAATTCAGCACTATTAACCGGTTGATCATACAGCCAAACGCTCACCGAATGAGGCGCCAACTCCGCCTCTATCACTGGCTGCCGCTCACTAACAGTAATATGTTCACCGGTTACTGCTTCGCGCCAGGCGCCCAGGTTAAGCATTCTGTCTGCTGTGATAACGGCCGGGGAATCTCCTTTATTGAGCATTACCAACGCTGTTTGGGAAACTCCGTCTTTCTGGTAAACACGCAAAAAGCTGGCCGTCTGCCCGGCGAACCGCAGGTTTATCTGAAGTCCCTTTTGCAGTGCGATCGACGCCTGGCGAATATTGGCGATGGATTTTAACGCCTCCCGTATCGGGTGGTTTTCGGCGCGCCGGATATTTTCCACGCCGAAGTAGTTGCGGTTGCCTTGGTGTTCACTGGCGCCGCGCATAAAACCAATTTCCGATCCGTAATAGACAACCGGAATCCCCCGCGAAGTAAATAACCAATTATTGGCATCGATAAAGCCCTGGTCACTGGCATTGATGCGCGCCATATCGTGGTTGTCGTAGAAGGTCATCAACTCGTAGGGATTGTTGTAGACGCCGTCATCCAGGTGCAGGTAGCCCAATAACTCCGAGAAGTCGCTCTGCGGATTTTCAAATACCTTTACCATCGCCTGGCGCCCCGGAAAGTCCAGCACGCTAATCCCACCGTTTTCCGGTTGGGTATGGGCGGCAATTTCAGCGGCATTGAAATTAAAGCTCTCGGCAAACATAAAGTAGCCCGGATATCTTGCCCTGATCCGGTCGCTAACCTGTTTCCAGAAGCTGTGGGGCATATGTTTTATCGTGTCGATGCGCACCGCCGCCGCGCCCTGCTCTATCCAGTAAAGATAGGAATTGATCAGGTAATCCACCAATTGAGGGTTCCGCTCGTTGAGGTTGGACAGTTCCCCGATATCCTTTTCCCGGTGAAACCATTGCTGCAGCGGATTGTCGTGGTCAAGCTGCTCAGGGCGAAGGTTCTGGTGGTCGGCCACCAGCTTGCCATCGGCATCGTAGAGTTCGCCGAATCCCGGCTGATCCTCCGGCATGGAGAAGGAAGGCGAGCCGTGGTTGCCGACAATATCCAGAACCAACTTGAGGCCGTTTTCTCGCAGTCTGCTGGCAAATTCGCGAAAATCCAGCCCGGCGGACGGCAGGTGCTCGTCAATCCGATAGAAGTTGACACCCCAGTAGCCGTGGTAGCCGGTCTTGCCCAAGTCGGGGCCGCCCTCTCCGCCGGTAAAGGCTTCGTCGGGATTATCCACTACCGGGGTAATCCACAGCGCGGTAAAACCCATATCGCGGATATAGCCGGCGTGATCCAGTATCCCCCGAAAGTCGCCCCCCAGGTAGCCGATATTCGCCTCGACGCCGCCGGCCCCCTGAATCGGACGATCAAAGGTACTGTTTTCGCCGCCCTGCTCCACATGGTTGTTCCCGGGGTCGCCGTCCACAAAGCGGTCGGTCAGCACAAAATATACGGCTTGCTCGGCAAAGGGTTCCAGCGTGCCATAGAACTCGGGCTGTGTTTCGGGTGCTATAAGCGCCTTGTCTGTCTCTTGTTGTGAACCGTCGCAGCCGATTACGCCAAGGCAAACCAACAGTGCCGGCAGCACTCTTCCGAGAGACCTGATCACATCACCCATCCAATTGCTCCGCGTACTCGGTCAACTGTGGTTCCTCCACCCGCAATGTCATTATCCCGGCCAGCAGCATACTGACTCCACCGATCACCAGCGCGTAGATGGGTTCGCCGTTAAAGAACCGGGTAACCAAAAACCCCAGGATGCTGGCGGCGAGGATTTGCGGCAATACGATAAAGAAGTTGAATATCCCCATGAACAGGCCCATCTTTTGAAATGGCAGCGCGTTTGACAGCAGCGCATAGGGAACCGACAAAATAGACGCCCAGGCGAACCCGACGCCGATCATAGACGCAATCAACCATCGCGGATCCTCAACCAGCAGAAATGAAATAAAGCCGATCCCGCCGAGCACCAGGTTGATCAGGTGCGCAATGCGCAGGTTAAGCAGTTTAACTATCAGCGGAATCGTGATGGCGGCGACTACGGCCGCGAGGTTGTAGGTGGAAAACAACACACCGACCCAGTCGGCTCCTTCGTTGTAAAGCGCAGAGGTGACATCCGACGTTCCGTAGTGGTGTGAGGTGATGGCCGCGGTAGTGGAACTCCACATCGCAAAAAACGGGAACCAGCTAAAGAACTGCACCACGGCCAGCTTCTTCATGGTTTCCGGCATATGAAACAGGTCGTTCATCACGTTTGAGAAGCCATTATCAGCCGCGCCCTTGCGTTGCAATGCGCCGGCAATCAGTTGAAAGAAACCGAACAGGGCTATCCCCCCGGTGAGGATAAACAGGTTTTTATCCAACCTTTCGATATTGGCGACAACAACTAAGGTCGCTGCGAGGCCGGCCAGCGCCCATACCGATCCTCCCCGCAAAAATTGCGCGGCCGAGCGCACCGAATCCTGCACAGCCTGCTCGCCGCCGCCCTGTGCCGAATGGCCCTCAAAGGCCGCCAGTTCCTCGGGTGAATACTCCTTTGTTGAATACACCGTCCAGAACACCGCCAGAAAAAAAACCGCGGCGCCGGCGTAGAAGGAAAACTTAACAGAATCGGGAATAGCACCCGGCTCCGCGACATTGCTGATATCAAACCAGTTGCTCATCACCCAGGGCAGTGCCGATGCCACAACCGAGCCCACCCCGATAAAAAAACTCTGCAGCGCGTATCCCGTGGGGCGCTGCTCGGGCGGCAGCATATCGCCGACAAAGGCCCTGAAAGGCTCCATGGAGATATTGATGGACGCATCCATAATCCAGAGCATTCCCGCCGCGATCCACAGCGCCGGTGAGTTGGGCATAATAAACAGCGACAGGCTGGCGAGAATGGCGCCTATCAGGAAATAAGGGCGCCGCCGGCCGAATCGTCCCCAGGTGTTGTCGCTCAGGTAACCGACTATCGGCTGCACAAACAACCCGGTGATAGGGGCCGCCACCCACAAGATGGTCATATTTTTGTAGTCGGCACCGAGGGTTTGGAAGATTCGGCTGACGTTGGCGTTTTGCAGGGCAAAGCCAAATTGAATTCCCATAAAACCGAAACACATGTTCCAGATTTGCAGAAAGCTCAGTTGCGGTTTAGTTGCCATGCCCCCGACCTGTTTATTTATAGTCGTTTGATTCTATTAGCGATGGGGCAAGCAACACAATTTATTACATACGTATTCAGGGGCTGAATGAATCTATTTGGACTGAAAACGCCCTGTATACGAATGCATTGGAAGTGCCAGATCAGACTGTATTACACAACGTTGGTGAAAAGGTTCTATGCTAACTGACTGGTTAGCGCCCGTCACAAGTATAGTTAATCTTGGTTTGGTGCCACATTTCCGCGGCCATCTAGGAACGTCTTTTGAGACCCTCGTCGACAGGGATGTCGACGCGGAGCTTACAGGGATGTATTCACAGCGAGTCTCAAAAGACGTTCCTAGATACCC
>JANQKW010000062.1 GCA_028280905.1 Porticoccaceae bacterium | reverse complement strand
TTCAGGACCAACACGACGAGGTTTTTGCGATGCAAAATATCACCGGGCCGGACGACATCTACCCGGTGTTCCACGAATTGTTTCGCAAGGTGGAAGCATGACCCAAACCACGAAACAGCCCATCTCGACCGGCTCGGAATGGAACTTTGACCTGCTGGAAAAATACCATACGGAAATCAACCGGGTAGCGGAAAACTTCGGCCTGGACACCTACCGCAACCAGATTGAGATTATCAATTCCGAGCAGATGCTGGACGCCTACGCCTCCTCCGGGATGCCGATCAATTACCACCATTGGTCGTTCGGCAAGCACTTCCTCTCTTCCGAGCAGCGCTACCGCCGGGGCTATATGGGCCTGGCCTACGAAATCGTCATTAACTCGGACCCCTGCATCGCCTACCTGATGGAGGAGAACACCATAACCATGCAGGCGTTGGTGATCGCCCACGCCTGCTACGGCCACAATTCGTTTTTTAAGAACAACTACCTGTTCAAGACCTGGACGGACGCGAGTTCCATTATCGACTACCTGGTGTTTGCCAAGAACTATATTGCCAAGTGCGAGGAGCGGCACGGTGTTGAGGATGTAGAGCTGATACTGGATTCCTGCCATGCGCTGATGAACCAGGGCGTCGACCGCTATAAGCGCCCGCAGCCGATTTCCATGGAGAAGGAAAAGGAGCGGCAAATTGCCCGGGAAGAGCACCTGCAGCAGCAGGTCAACGACCTGTGGCGCACCATTCCGTTAGCGGCTGATGACAAGAACAATGGTAAAAAGGTTCGCTTCCCCGAGGAGCCGGAGGAAAACCTGCTGTACTTTTTCGAAAAAAATGCCGCCTTTTTGGAGCCCTGGCAGCGCGAGGTCATTCGCATTGTGCGGAAAGTTGCCCAATACCTCTACCCTCAGCGCCAAACCAAGGTAATGAACGAAGGCTGGGCCTGTTTCTGGCACTTTACCATATTGCACCAGCTCTACCTGGAAGGGCTGGTCAACGACGGCTTTATGATCGAGTTCCTGCAGTATCACACCAATGTGATCTACCAGCCGGATTTTGATTCGCCCTATTTTAACGGCATCAACCCTTACACGCTGGGCTTTTCGATGATGCAGGATATCAAGCGTATCTGCGAAAACCCCACTGAAGAGGACCGCGTCTGGTTCCCGGATATTGTCGACACCCCCTGGCTGGACACCCTGAATTTCGCGATGAAGAACTTCAAGGATGAAAGCTTTATCCTGCAGTTTCTGTCGCCGCGGTTGATTCGCGAGTTGCGGCTGTTCTGTATTCTGGACGACACCAAGAAAGACTATATCGAGGTGTCCGCCATTCACGACAGAGACGGCTATCAGTACATTCGCGAGGCGCTGTCGGCGCAGTACAACCTTTCCAACATAGAACCCAATATCCAGGTTTACGACGTCGACATCCAGGGCGACCGCACCCTTAGATTGCGGCACGAGATGCACGAGGGCAGGCCGCTGGACGGCCGCACGGTTGATGAAATGCTAAAACACGTGCACCGCCTGTGGGGTTTTGACGTGGACTTGAAGAGTGTTCAGAATGATGAAGTGCTGGAAAGTTACCACAGCGCCGAACTGGCGGACAAAGAGGGAGGGCTGAGCATTGCCGCGGCTGCGGATTAGCCTGGCCCACAGATTAACGGAGGCGCCAAATAACTTAATTGGCAATCAATCATGGCAACCATTTCACTATTGCATTCCATTACCGGCAAACTGCTGGGTGGAGTCGTCTGTTGCCTGATTCTGTGTAGCTGCACATCCACGTCCGTCACCACCACAACCGACCGCTTTCCCCCGCTACAAGAAATTGAGACAAAACCCATTTCTGACGAGGATATCCTGGCGCTGTCGCCGCAGATGAAGCAGTTTGTCGCCGACCATGTGAGCCGCAAGGGCGGCAAACAGCGCAGGCTTCGGGCACTGATCTGGGCGCTGAACAAAAACTTCGGTCAACCCTTTCAATACAACGACGACCTCACGCTTACCGCTGCCGATGCATTTGCACAGCAACAGGGAAATTGCCTGGCGTTCTCCAATATGGTTGTTGCGCTGGCCCGGGAAGCCGGGCTCAAGGCCAGGTATCAGGAAGTCAAGGTTCCTCCCACCTGGGACCGACAGGGCGAAGCCAATATATTGATGCAGCATGTGAACGTGGTATTGCACCTGAGCCAGACCGAGCATGTGGTGGATGTCAATCAACGCCGGATTCTGTATTCAGATGCCCCGGCCAAGGAGATCTCCGACGCCACCGCAAAGGCGCTCTACTATAACAACCTGGGCACCGACGCCCTGTTGACCAAAAACCTGGGCGCCGCCTACAGCTATTTTGTCGCGGCCATTGAGCGCGACCCGACTATCGGTTACCTGTGGTCCAACCTGGGCGTCGCCTATATCAGGAACAATCAAGCCGGCGATGCGGAGTGGGCCTACCGGCAAGCCATACGGCTCGACTCCAGCGCTCTTACCGCCGTCAACAACTTGGCCGCCCTGTATACCAAGCAGGGCAAAACCGAGCAGGCCCGCGCGCTGCAGGCAAAGTCCGAGCGCTTCCGCCGCAACAACCCCTACTACCTGCTGCAGCTCAGCGAAGCTGCGTTAACCAAGCAGCGCTACGACGAAGCGTTAAAAATTCTGCGCCGGGCGCTGCGCAAAAAGAACGACGAATATCGCCTGCATTTCGCTATGGCGAAATCCCTGTACCTGATCGGCCGTTACGACAAGGCTGAAAGCAGCTACCAACGCGCCAAGCAATTGGCGCCGGAGGCAATTTTGGAGTCTGAGTACAACAGACCCCTTAATGAACTGGTGTTGCAGGGTAGTTAGCGGGCGGCGATCCCCAGCACTGACTTAAGTCCCGTCATTCCCGCAAAAGCGCACCGCTGTCCAGAATAAATCAATTGATGAATGCTAGAGGCCAGTAATAGTAAGGTAAAGCGGGGTTCGGTTTTACTGTTTTCCACAGCCGGAGGCGAATCGCCAGCGGAGTTGCCTTTGCAGACACGCGGTGAATACGTCCCTGTACGCTCGACACCCGCTTCCCTGCGGGTGACGGTCTGCAAAGGCAACTCCCCAGTCAATTCTTCAAGCTTACCGTTTTACCGTTTAAAAAGCTGCTTTTACTGGGAAAGCAGTATAGCGGCTGGTTTGAAGGCTGGGGTCGGGTAAGGGTTTCGGAACCGTCGCCGGCAGGGAAGCCGGCGTCGAGCTTACACGGACGTATTTACAGCGTGTTCCGAAATCCTTA
>JANQKW010000339.1 GCA_028280905.1 Porticoccaceae bacterium | reverse complement strand
ACCCTGTATGTTGATAATGTTGCCAATGAAGATGGTGTTGTTAACCCATCATCGCCTATTGATTATGAGCAAGTGAGAATACGCCCTCGAACGGTTGGGTTACAGGTTGAATATCAGTATTGATCCTGTAAGCGATTCTAAGGCAAGGATATTTTTTAGGTGCGAAACCTACTGGTAAAACAGTAGGTTTCCGCAGCTAACCATCGCACAGTCTAAATAGCCGTGACCATAGACACACAACGCTCCATTACCCAAAACGCCGCAATGGCCCCCATTGAGTAGACCACTGCAACGGCCGCACGCTGCACCCTTGACCCCAGCAATGCCAACAACCCCATCACCCCAAGGGCGAATATCAACTGACCTATTTCCACCCCTATATTGAAGAACACCAACCCGGTCAGCATATCCGTTTGTGGCAGACCAATCTCATTTAACACAGCAGCAAACCCCAGGCCATGTAACAATCCAAAACCGCTGGATACTACCAAGGGATAACGCCAGGTAATACCCCTGCGTTCACCACTGCGTAAATAGGCAGCAATTTCCGCTGTTAAAAACACCACACTCAACGCAATAACGGCTTCGACCGGCGCTACGGGAATACGAATAAGCTCCAGGGCCGCCAGCGCCAAAGTGATAGAATGAGCCAGGGTAAAACCGGTAATGGTTAGCAACACGCGCTTAATACCCCCGGCAATCCACAACAAGCAGGCAATAAACAAGAGGTGATCCCACCCGATTAGAATATGTTGAATGCCCAGCGTGGTGTAATCGCTGGCAATGCCGGAAACGCTTTCAGCGGCGGGTATTTTCCAGTGCATTTCACCTACCGACAACATCCTGGTGTGCTGCTCGCCCGACAAGGCAATGAACCTCAACAGGATTCCATTAGGCGGAAGCCTTTGAGGATACACGATATTAACAGTGCTCCCCGCCAAGCTATTCTCGCAACGGTGATAATGCTGCCCAATACCGGCGCGTACAGCAGCTGCAACACCGCAACCGGATGGCAACTGAAAAGATGGCCAGTTGTTCAATGCAATCGTGGGCGGTATTTGCCAGTGCAGCTTATAGAGCTGTGGTTGGACTTCTTTGATTTCAACAAACACCGGGCGACTGTCATCGGCAGAACAGGGAGCAAGCCATAGCAGCGTGGCCAGACAATACCCCATGGATAAAACTCTCACTATTGACTGACCCCACTGCCCTTTAACTCTGCCGCTGGCATGGTTACTTGATCGAGATGGTCCTCTATCACTACCTGATAGCGCTCGACAATCTCCGTCTTTGTCTGCTTGAGCGCCCTGGCCTGCTGCTCGCGAAGCGCATCCTGTCTAACCCTACCAGCAATACGGTTAAATGGCGGATCGATGCCGGCGGTTTTCCGGGTAACCAATACCAAGTGATAGCCATAAGGTGAGGTATAAGGGCCTTGCCATTGCCGGTCGTCGGCGGGTAGAGAAAATACAGCGTTCTGCATGGCTTCGCCAAAGTGACTCGCCACCAAGTCAGCTTCCTTGTTGACATAGTGGCGGTGGTATAAAAATCGGTCACCATAGGCCAAGGCTTCATGAAAATCGACGGACTTGTGATTAAGGTTTGCCAACAGCGAGCGGGCCAATGCTTCAGGATCTTCATCGCTACCGCGGCCATGACTGACAAACACGTGTGTAAAAGTAACTTTGGCAGGGTCATGGTAGGCCGCTGTGTTGGCTTGATAATAGGCTCTGATATCTTCATCTGAAATATCACTGGCCACCTCCACCAAGCCTAGCAATATATTTTCCAGACGCATGATCAGGCGTCGCTTCGCCAGGTAATCGTTTTGATCAAGCCCTAGTGCCTTTGCCTCCCGATACAAGGCTTCTTCAGCCACATAATCCTTGATAAGCCGCTCTCGCTGTTGCACTGTGGCACTGTCTAACAAGCCACCAAAATGCTTTACATCAAAGAATTTTTCCCTGTGCTGCATGTAACGCAGTATAGCCTCGCGGCTTACTATAATAGTACCTGCATCACCACGCTCAGCCTGCTGACCGCCGCCCGCCAAGCTATAGAAACAGAAAATCATCAGGCCCAGTATGAAAAAGTGGAGCATGGGTTCTCTAAATAAAGTTTTCATAAACAGAAATAATTTTGTTGCACAAATAGCAGGAATTGCAATATTCTTATACTATAGTGTATATGTTAATAAATAGTACATTCAACCATACAAGACCGTAACAGGTGTGATTCATCCTTCACTTCCAGAGACCAGGCGTAGGAAAAAGATTAAGAAGTTATATTAGTATCCCTAATAACACGGGTTATATACAATCCATTGGATACGACGGTGATAATGCAAGGTATTTATATGAACGACGAATCATTATCTGGTTACAGCAATTTCGACTTACTATTGGAAGTCAGCCCCTTTGTGGATGGCGAAGCCATTCCCTCTGAAAGCGCAGACACTCTGGAGCTCTTTAACCCGGCCAATGGTCAATCTCGCTGTTATATCCCCGCCGGTTGCGACGCTGATGCCCAACGGGCCATCGTTGCTGCGCGGAAAGCTTTTGATGACGGCCGCTGGAGCAAACTACAACCCTCGCGACGACGTAACATTTTACTGGAATGGGCAGACCTTATTGAAGGTGAAGCCAAACGATTGAATGCCATGGACGCTGCCGATATGGGCAAACCCATCAGCATTGACTATGGAGAGGCGAAAGCAGCGGCAAACTTGATCCGCAATGACGCATGGAGTGTAGATAAAATCAGCGGTGATGTTATCAGCAGCGATGAGTTCAGTCTGGTCGCAACCCAGCGAGTACCCCGTGGTGTTGTCGCTGCAATAACCCCCTGGAATTACCCTACCTACAACGCAGTCATGAAACTAAGCCCTGCCCTGGCCACCGGCAACACCGTCATACTAAAACCCTCGGAAAACTCACCACACTCCGCACAAAGACTTGTAGAACTAGCCATGGAAGCAGGCATGCCGGGTGGCGTACTGAATCTCGTGCCAGGGAAAGGGGAAACGGTAGGAAGAGTGTTAGGCACCAGCCTCGATGTTGACATGGTTACCTTTACCGGTTCCGGTAATGTTGGCAAGCTGATGTTGCAGTACGCTGGTCAATCGAATATGAAGCTGGTCCATGCCGAATGCGGAGGTAAAACCCCACAGATTGTGTTTGCAGACTGCTGTGATTTAGAGGCGGTTGCGGCCAATGTTGCCAGTATGATACTGATCAATCAAGGGCAGCTCTGTTTTGCTGGCTCGCGGCTATTAGTCCAGAAAGACATAGAAAACGAACTCGTTAACAAGGTCATCGAACAGTTTAAGAACGCCGTGATTGGCCACCCTCTCGACATAAAAACAACGTTTGGTCCGCTGGTGAATCAACAGCAAATGAACCGCGTTCTTAAGTATATTGAAGATGGCAAAAAAGTCGCTGACGTAGCTTATGGTGGCCAATCTGTGATGCGCGGTTCGGGAGGATACTATGTCGGCCCCACCTTATTTACAAAGGTCCCCTTTGATTCCAGCATTGCGCAGGAAGAAATTTTTGGCCCGGTACTTGCCACAACCAGTTTTGATGATACGGAAGAAGCTGTGCGCTTAGCCAACTCAACCGTGTATGGTCTTGGTGCGCACGTATGGACCAGTGACCTTTCTCGCGGTATGAGGCTATGCAAAGATATTCGCGCTGCCTCAGTAGTGGTGCACGCGACTGCACAAAATGGAGAAGGCCCCGGACATGGCTATTCTTTTGAGCCATACGGCCAATCAGGGGTCGGTGTGGAAAGCGGAACAGCAGGAATGGAAAGTTACTTGCGGCGCCAAACGGCATGGTTTGATCATGATTAAGGCAAGTAACGACCAGCGCGTTTATTTAATTGACATTAGTTAATCACATGAGGTTTTCACATGACAACAGCTATCATTTTGCCGAAAAGCGGGATGGGCATTACAGAAGCTACGATTGTAAAGTGGCTAAAATCTGAAGGGGACACAGTTACTCAAGGCGATATTATTGTCGAGGCTGAAACAGCGAAGGCAACGATCGAGATCGAAGCACCCACTAGCGGAGTTTTGAAAAAAATCATCGTTCGAGAGGACGAAGATGCAGAAGTCAACAGTACTATTGGAGAGATAGGCTGATACGATGTCTGAAATCTATAAGGCGATACCACTTAGTCCACTGCGTAAAATTATTGCTGAGCGTATGACTGAAGCCAAGCAAACAATACCTCATTATCGTGTGGCTATGGATATTGAAATGGACGCATTACTGGCGTTACGTAAAAAACTCAATAACACCAATCCAGCGGCCAAAGTGACTGTGAATGATTGCATTATTAAAGCCTGTGCCAATGCACTGATGGAATTACCGGCAATCAATATTCAGCTAATTGATGAAACCATACATCAGTACCAGCAGGCTGATATCTCCGTTATCACAGCCGTAGAAGGCGGGTTGTCTACTCCGGTTATACGTCATGCCGATTGTAAAAGCCTGTTTGACATTGCCTGTGAAGTAAAATCCCTCGCATCACGGGCTGCCGGGGGCCAACTGAATATTAAGGACATTATGGGCGGATCATTCAGTATTTCCAATCTCGGCATGTTTGGTGTGGATCAATTTGATGCGATTATTAACCCGCCACAATGTGCAATTCTCGCCGTGTCTGCGGCAAAACCCCAGGTAGTGAACAAGCTGGGGGAAATATCTACCGTGATGATGATGCGGGTTACGCTCTCGGTAGATCACCGGGCGATAGACGGTGCTGTGGCAGCCAGGTTTCTTACTATTTTGCGGGAACAGATCATAAAACCTGGTTCGTTGGTTTGTGGCGACAATGAACTGGCGATAGGCTAATGGCGGCTACTCCCCCAGCAATACCTTCAAATATACCGGGGCCAACTCTCTGCGAACTTTACGCGTCTCCTTGATACCCAGTGCGTAGTATCCCACCTGTTGAAAATAAGCGACTCGGGCCCGCACCAGCGCTTCCGGTTCGTCATAATTCAGATTTTTAAAAACAGTATGGAGAACATCAATACGCTCTTTATCGACCTTTTTAACGGCGGCAGCAACCTGTTTTGAATTTCTTGCCCATAAACGCATCGCGCTGTCGAAAGCGGGATCAAAATCCTTATCGTCTCGCCATAAATTATTGAGTATTTCCAACTCAGCAGCGCCATCATGATCTTCATTCTCAATCACCTTTTCATAGTTGGCAACGCTGGCCAATCGCCAATAGGCGAGCACCTCACTGAGTAGCTCGTCCCGATCAGCAAAATGCCAATAAAAAGCTGCACGGGTAGCTTCCAGGGTTTTGGCGATACGTTCAACTTTGACCGCTTCTGGGCCGCCTTCGATTAAAGCATCACGCGCTGCCAGTATCCAGGCTTCTTTGCCCAGACGTCGGCCGCGCCGAGGCACTGATCGTTTTTTACTCAAGAAAGTCTCCTAATCATTAGCGTTAAGGCTAGTTTCTCTTATATATGCCTCGAAATCTATAAGTGTTTATCAAACTCTCCTGAAAATTTTAAATATTTCGTTATGTTGAATCTCGCACCTTCCTTCATCTTGATAAATAAACGGGAAGGCTTTCTATCATCACTATTCACAGACAAAGTTTGCAGCTTCCATAGTGCTACCGGAGCCGGTGTAAACGGGAACTTTTGGGTATGCACAAAGCGGCTGAGTAGCCTCCACACCTTCGTCAGGATTATCATTAGTATATTTGGCTGCAATGAGTTTTTCCGGCGCAATGCCCTTTTCAACCCAGGCCTCCATAGCGCGCGCGATGCTATGTTCCGGATCATCTTGTAGCCCGGGATGTCCAAACGTAGGTTGGCCAATGGCGTAAGGACCTGGCCCGTAGGTGCAATGGCCCATCCCCGGCGCCATAAACAAGCGGAAGAAATCTGGCATTCTCTCCGCACCGAGCGATTCGCTAACGCCTTCATAGTAATCGATACCGGCGCGAGGCGGAATAGCTTCCTCCGCCCAACCAAAATACATGAGTATCTTGCCTTTGCGATTAGCAAGCTCACTCAAATTCGTGTCGTCTGAATTCAAAACAAATTCCAGCGGATAGCCAGCAATCTTCTTGTTTTCAATGCTCTTTAAAGCGTGCTCCAGATCGAATGATCGAAAATCCCAATCAGGATCATCGTATACCATATTCTGGAAAAAGCCGTTGGCTAAACCTATCTGGTATGATTTTAACGGGTCCTCGGTTGCCATAAAATATCCCCAGTCTTCTGCTGTTGTCGGTTCGAAGCCGGGATACAACTGTTCACCTGTTTGCGGATCCGTCAGGCCATCCATAATCAGCTGTAATGCCTCAACTTGGGAGGCATTCAAACACTCGTCCGTTTCTTCGGCTTCGCACAACAGGTCCGCAGCCTTGAAAGAACAGGCACGAGGATCATTTGCAATCCCGTTAATAACATGGGCATTGGCATCACAACTGGCGAGCGCGGCACGCTGGATGGCCGGTAACTTGGCCTGAGTGATATAACTTCCGGATGTAGCATTTAAGGTGCTTTGAATATGAGCATGCAGAGTGAATAGCTCTGTCTTATTGGCGGGCGCGCCCACGATTATACCGTCCCATTCATGGGAATACCGCTGCGCCTGCATTAGCGCTTGCCTGCCGCCACCGGAACAACCCGCAAAATAACTAAAGTCGGGGGCCTTTCTATAAAAGGCATTCACCAGAGTTTTGGCACCGACCGTCGTTGCTGTTACAGCACGATAACCGTAATCGACAATTTTTTCCGGCTGGTTTAACGCCCAGTCTGCCATAGGAAAAACGAAATTCGTTCTTTTATTCCCGTCGTCCGTAACGGCTACCACATTGTTCATACGCAGAGAACCGGCTAAATGCTGGTACTCTATAATGCCGGAAAACCCGCCACTGCCAAGTTGGTAATAACGGCCGCTCCACTCGGCAAGCGGCAACCAGACTTCAAAATTAATCTCAGAATCCGCACTCGGCCGGGCGATGCCGTGAACACGGCAAAATGCCGGCACTTGGTAGACTTTACCATCTGGCGCCTTAAAATCGCCGGCGGGTATTGATTCGGCAAGGGCAATTTCTGTATCTGGAATCGCAACACGGGCAAGGTCTTCACACTGGTTTTCCCCGGTATGGACACACGCCGATAAGAAAAAAGCCAGCAACACTAACCCTGTGGCCCAAAAGGTCCGCAGAGGTAAGGCTTCTATTATCTTCTGTTGCCTTATGTAGAAGAGTGGGTTGCAAGTATGCAAAGGGTTCATAGTATTCCTCCTATTGATTAAATTCATACCCGAGATGGGTTAACCCGGCCGCCTTCACTAGAGAATAACCGTGCGTTGACCATTTAAAATCACCCGCTGTTCACAGTGTAGGCGTACCGCTAAAGACAATGCTGTCGCTTCAATATCGTGTCCCAGATGCGCCATTTGCTCTACAGAAACTCGATGTCCGACTGGCCGAACCTCTTGAACGATAATAGGCCCTTCATCGAGTTCAGGGGTCACATAATGGGCCGTTGCCCCTATTACTTTCACCCCACGCTCATAGGCTTTGTGGTAAGGTTTTGCCCCTTTAAAACCCGGCAAAAATGAATGATGGATATTGATAGCCCGCCCTTTCAGCTCACGGCATAGGTCGTCAGACAATATTTGCATATAACGAGCCAGAACCAATAAATCTGCCCCGGTGTCCAACATCACCGCGAGAATTTTTGCCTCTTGCTGGGGCTTCGTCTCCGGCGTGATGGGTAGGTAGTAATAAGGCAAACCGTAAAATTGCGAGAGTGGTCGGCAATCTTCGTGATTGCTCACCACTGCAACGATATCTGCCGGCAACGCCCCGGACTTCCACTTTGTTAGCAGCGCACTGAGGCAATGATCATATTTCGATACGGCTAGCACAACTTTAGGGGGCTCACTCTCCGCACGCAACGAGTAATCCATATCTAATTGTAAAGCGAGTTCATGCCAACGCTGATGAAAAACATCAATGGGGAGCTTCAACGCCCTGTCATCAAATACATAACGAAGAAAAAACGTGTTGGTTGATGTATCAGTATAATTAGATACTTCTACAACATGGGCACCACATTTCAACAGTAAGTCAGAGTAACGGGCTACAACGCCGAGCCTGTCGGGACATTTGAAGGAAAGAATATAAGACGCTGGAGCCTGATCAGGCTGAATCATCACAAAACACCAAAAAAATTATCATTGCAAATTTACCCCGGCCTTAAAAAGTGGCGACTGATTAACACTCTATTGCAAACGCTCTTACAGATACGCGAGGCCGGAGTCGCCACACTATGGGGCATCAAACAGCCAAATCATCAGTTGCACTGACAAACTTCGATCAACATAAATATCAAAGTCTCCAACCATAGACACCCGATGAATAATCACCGCTCGATTAAACAGACGGGTTTGCACGTAGCTACCAACATCCCTACACAGGCCTTCTAGATCAACAGCAGTCCCCCTCGCCAGAGCACTGGCTACTCCTGGCCCGGACAATTTAATCACCGCATAGCGATCACTAAGGTCCGTTGTGTAATACGGGAAATCCGATACATCATTGAGACGTGAAACCTTTTCCTGAAGGGAATGCACTGACTTAGAGACCATCAGACATTCTCGCGGTGAGATACAAAACACCGGGAAATCTGTATCAGCCGATGTTTTTTCCCCAGCATGAACAGACTTAACGATAGCGGCTACTTCTGTTGAACAGTTTTTTTCATTGTACTCTGCCTCCTTGGCTATCTTGCCCTGATGAACATGATGTATCATCATTTCTCCCGGTGAGCGCACGCGAGCACTCATTCGAGTAAGGTTGCACCCACGTTGCTCCCTCCCCTCAAAAGGAGATACTGGATTCCAAATTAACGCAGCCTTAGACATGAAGCCGCCCCCCTTCTTTATCAAAAAAAGGCGGCTCAACAATTTTTGCCGGTTGAACTGACCCGTTATGAAAAAGCCCCACAGTCTCACCAATACGCTCGCGGCCACCTCTTACCAGGCCAAGACCAATCCATTGGTTGATATTGGGACTGTAAAAAGCCGAGGTTAAATACCCTTGACTTGCTGCAGGTGCTTGCTCACCAATGCCAATGATATGTGAACCACTCAACACCGATTCAGAACGGGTCAGGGACGGACACTCAATACCGACAAAATGAAAACGATCGGATTTAGTATTGTCTTGTAAGGCTAAAGAACGGCGACCGATGAAGTCGGCCTTCTTGTTTTTGATCGGCCCACCCCAACCGATATCGTCCGGCACCGTGGTGCCATCAGTGTCAGCGCCAACATGTAAATACCCTTTTTCCGTGCGCAAAATCATCAACGACTCTACGCCATAAGGGGTAATATCCCATTCAGCTCCCACTTCCAGCAGATTTTGCCATAGCGCATCACCGTAATTGGCCGGAATATTCACTTCATAACCCAATTCGCCGGTAAAGCTGGCCCGCATAACGCGAACCGGGATATCACCATTAACAAACCCTGACTGAATACTCATATGAGGAAACCGCACATTATCCAGATCCAGTGTTGTGCCGAGTTTTTCCAACACCCTGCGCGCATTGGGACCCTGCAGCGTGCAATTTGCCCACTGCGTTGTCACCGCACAGATAACAACATCCAGATTCGGCCATTCGCATTGCTGCCACTCTTCCATCCAGGCATAAATAGTATCGGCATTGCCGCTGGTGGTATGGACCAAGTAAAACCCCGGCTCTAAACAGCAAACAATACCATCATCAATCACAATGCCTTTTTCATTGAGCATAATCCCATAACGTGCCTTACCGACTTTAAGTGTCAGAATATTATTGATATAAAAACGATTTAAGAATTCCGCCGCATCCGGGCCTCGCACCTCGATTTTGCCCAGTGGCGAACCATCATAAATACCCACTGATTGACGGACCGCCAAGGCTTCGCGCTGCATGGCGTTTTCTACACTTTCACCGGCGCGGGGAAACGCAGCCGGTCTGCGCCAATGCCCGTAATCCCAGAATTCAGCCCCGGCTTTTTCCAATTGGTTATGGAGGGGACTGGTGCGGGCTAGCGCATAGCGCTCACCCTTACGCCCACCGTTTAATGAACCCAGTGTCACCGGCATATAAAAGGGGCGAAAAGTGGTGGTACCGATTTCAGGAATGGGTTTCTGTAAACGTTCGGCCAATGCGGTAAGTGCATTAATATTACTGGTTTTACCTTGGTCGACCGACATACCGGCGGTGGTATAACGTTTCAGGTGCTCTATTGAAACAAACTCTTCCTGCACAGCAATATCAATATCTTTCAACGTGACATCGTGCTGGAAGTCGACCCATTGCCTGCCCAGCTGATGCTTAGGGATATAGCGGAATACAGGATGCTCTTCAGTCAATTGCCCGTAATCAAAACCAAGCGCATCTCCGGTAACAGACATATTATCCGGGATGCGATCCGGTACAAAAGCTGCCGTCGATTCATCGTATCGCAAGCTGCCACGCGCTTGACTGAACAGGTGCACAGCCGGTTGCCAGGCCCCCGACATGGCGAGCGCATCACAGGGAACCCTTGCTTCAATCAGTTGACCGTCCAAGCTCTCAACACTAAGGCTGTTGATACGTAAACGCCCTCGAGTATTACGGGGTAGCGCCCGGTAATAGACCGTAAACCCCTGTTGCACGGCTTTCTCCGCAGCCAAACTCGACCCGGCCGTGCGACTATCGATAATACAAAGCACAACGGCACCCGCTTTTCTTAGCTCATAGGCCAGATCGTAAATACTGTCATTATTAGTCACTAACGCAATCTTCCGTCCCACCAATACCGCATAGCGATTAAGGTATTGCCGAACAGCCGATGCCAGCATAATGCCGGGGCGATCGTTATTGGGAAAGACAATAGGCTGCTCAATGGCCCCCGTGGCAAGGGCTATATGATTTGCTTTAATCTTCCAAAGTCGCTCCCGCACGCTTAACGCTTCGGACCTCGCGTCATTTGTGCAAGATGGCGTTAAACGCTCTGATACCGTGACCCAGTGATGATCAAAATAAGCCACAGCGGTAGCATTACAAAGTACCTTAATATTGTGTGATTGTTTGACTGCTTGTCGTAACGGGGTAATGTCCGAGCCATCCCACAGAGCACTGCCACCCAGTTCGCCGTCTTGCTCCACCAATAGCACTTTCTTACCCGATTGCGCGGTATCCATAGCTACCTGCATACCTGCGCGCCCGCCACCGCACACCAGTACATCGCAATGGTAAGTTTGCTGCGTATAATGATCCGGATCATCCTCGTCGGGTAGACGCCCTAACCCCGCCACAGCCCGAACGACACCCTCATACCATCGCCAGGAGGGCCAGATAAATGTTTTGTTGTAGAAACCTGCCGGCCATAATCCGGCAGTCCAATCGAGTATGGCGTGAATATCAAAGCCTAAAGCCGGCCAATTATTTTGTGATACAGCCTTAATCCCTTCACACAAGGGTTGCAAAGTAGCACGAACGTTGGGCTCGCTTCGCCCTCCTTCGCCGATATGCATCAAGGCGTTACATTCTTCCGCCCCGGCGCTTAACACACCCCTGGGGCGATGCAACTTCATGCTGCGTCCCACCAGATGAACGCCATTGGCCAATAGGGCCGAAGCCAACGTGTCCCCTTTATAACCCTGATAGCACTTACCATCGAATTGAAATGTAATCGTTTGATTGCGGTCGATAAGCCCGCCTTGAGGTAAGCGAGCGCATTGATTAAGCCTGTTCATGGCTCACCTCATCCACTTTTTTTGACGGTACAAGCGGCTGAGTATCGGCAGGACAGAATTGCTCTAAAGAGGGCCGCGGCTCGCCCATGGAATAGCTTGCGTGAATTTGATGGGTCGCGGTATCGCGAACCACGTTAAACCACTGGCGGCAGCCAAAACGATGCTGCCAACGCTCCAAGTGCAAGCCTTTTGGGTTATCCCGAATATAGAGATACTCAACCCATTCGCGATCCGAAACCACTGACGGATTTGTCGGGCGAACGATATGGGCCTGGCCACCAAAGGTAAATTCCGTTTCATCTCTAAGACCACAATAGGGACAATGGATTTGTAACATGCTTCTCCTGACTCTCTAAGGGGATAGTAATTTAGTGGTTAACACCCGAGGCGGCGCTTTCATCGACCAAGGCCCCCCGCTCAAAGCGGTCAATGCCAAAGGCGTTGATCAATGGGTGAGGCTTATCGTTAGCAATGGTGTAGGCCAAGGTATCGCCACCAGCAGGAATCGCTTTAAAGCCTCCAGTACCCCAGCCGCAATTGATATAGAGATTATCGATGGGGGTTTTACCGAGTATGGGACTGGTATCGGGAGACATATCAACAATTCCCGCCCATTGGCGCATCAATTTCAGTCGACTGAAACGCGGCACCAACTCCAACAAGGCAGCCACGTTATCCTCGATAGTGGGAATGCTGCCACGTTGCGCGTAAGAGTTATAAGTATCGGCGCGGCCACCCAACACAATTTCACCACGGTCGCTTTGGCTAACATACATATGGACCGAAGGTGATATAAACGCAGTCTCTAATATCGGTTTAATCGGCTCGCTGACCATCGCCTGTAAAGCCATGCTGATAATCGGCAGAGGCAAGTCAACCATCCGCGCAAGCTCACTACTATGACCGGCGACGGCCATGGCAACACTTCCGACCTCTATAGCACCCCTGGAGGTCTGAACGGTTTTAATCCGACCTCCAGCGTGTTCAAAACCCAAAACGTCGCAGCCTTCAATAATATCGACACCCGCCTTATAAGCCCCGCGTGCGAACCCCCATGCCACCGCATCGTGTCGGGCAATACCGCCCCTGGGCTGCATTAACCCACCCAGCACGGGATACCGAGAATTCAGGTTGATTAGAGGAATTATCTGCTTGATATCGGCAGGAGACATTTCATAAACATCAATACCGTTAAGCTGTATCGCGTTTAGAGTGCGGCGC
>JANQKW010000018.1 GCA_028280905.1 Porticoccaceae bacterium | reverse complement strand
AACGGATGTTGCAAGGGTTTGGCTATCCGTTAAAGCGGGATGGCGCGATTACAGTTATCGAGGGCGGCGGCGAACTAACCGGTTGTGAGGTGGATGTTCCGGCAGATATTTCATCGTCGGCATTTTTTATGGTTGCGGCTTCTATTGCGCCAGGCTCGGACATAGTGCTGTCGCATGTGGGCGTAAACCCCACCCGGACAGGTGTGATTTCCATTTTGCAGATGATGGGTGCGGATATCGAATTGATCAATCAATCCTCGTCGGGCGGCGAGCCGGTTGCCGATATCAGGGTGCGCTATGCGCCGCTCAAGGGTATCGAGATACCGGAGGAACTGGTGCCTTTGGCGATTGACGAATTTCCGGCGCTGTTTGTCGCGGCGGCCTGCGCCGAAGGTAAAACCCTGCTGCGCGGTGCGGAAGAACTCCGGGTTAAGGAAAGCGACCGCATACAGGCAATGGCCGACGGTCTGCAACGACTGGGTGTGCAGGCCGACCCGCTGCCGGATGGCATTGAAATAATCGGCGGTGACATACAGGGCGGAGAAGTGGATAGCCTGGGAGACCATCGTATTGCCATGTCATTTGCCGTTGCGGGGTTGCGCTCCGTCAAGGATATCAGGATAAAAAACTGTAACAATGTGGCGACATCATTTCCGGGTTTCGTCGAACTCACCAGAAGACTGGGAATGAATATCCGCGAAATCGCGGAAAGGACGTAGAAGATGGGTAATAAGGTGCCGGTCATAACCATTGATGGCCCTAGCGGTTCGGGAAAGGGAACAATATGCCGGATGGTAGCCAGTGACCTCGGTTACCATTACCTGGACAGCGGGGCGCTTTATCGCCTGGTGGGTTTGGCGGCGAAGCGGCACGGCTTGAAACTCGACAATCTTGAAGACTTGGCCGTGTTGGCGGGCCATATGGACATAGCGTTTAAAACGCTCGATGGGTCGGATACCTTGCAAGTACTCCTGGAGGGAGAAGATGTCAGCAGCGATATTCGCAGCGAAGAGGTCGGCTGTTGGGCATCAAGGGTCGCCGCCTATCCCGAGGTGAGAGACGCCCTATTTAAACGCCAGCGGGCCTTTGCGGCGCCCCCGGGATTGGTAGCCGATGGCCGCGATATGGGTACGGTTGTGTTTCCGGAAGCCGAGGCCAAGATTTACCTCACTGCGAGCCCGGAAACACGGGCTGAAAGGCGTTATAAGCAGTTGATAGATAAGGGTGAAAATGTTAGCCTTGCCGCCCTCGTGAAACAGGTTGAGGAGCGCGACGTCCGGGATGCCACCCGCAGCGTGTCGCCGTTGAAACCTGCTTCCGACGCACTTGTGATAGATAGTTCGGGGTTGACTATCGACGAAGTTTACCAAAAGACAATGGGTGTTATTCGTCGATGCCTGGCTAAGGCCAGTTAGTCAAGCGAGCTTAAACCGGCAACTGAGTGGAATGTCCAGAACTGGCTCGGTTGCTAATTTTTAACTGCCCGCGTCTTCTGGAAACGCGGTAATAGCGGGCTCAGCGCCCGAGAGAGTAGTGATCCATGAGCGAAAGCTTTGCTGAACTTTTCGAAGAGAGTTTAAAAACTGTCGAAATGAACCCCGGTTCAATCGTAACCGGTGTGGTAATAGATATTGATAAGGATTGGGTGACAGTCCACGCCGGGTTGAAGTCCGAGGGCGTGATTCCAGTCAACCAGTTCACTGACGAATCAGGCGAATTGACCATCAAGGAGGGCGACGAGGTTCAGGTCGCCCTGGAAGCGGTAGAAGACGGTTTCGGCGCGACCCGGCTGTCACGTGAAAAAGCCCGCCGCGCGGAAGCCTGGAAAGAACTTGAGGCGGCCCAGGAAGCGGATCAAATTGTCACCGGCATGA
>JANQKW010000418.1 GCA_028280905.1 Porticoccaceae bacterium | reverse complement strand
CGCGTCGGTGACCTGAACAAGGTGTTGGCGGGCATAGACGCGAGTCAGCTCTCGAAACGTGGCCTCGTCCAGGCTGTCCAGGCTGATATTCACGCGTTTAACCCCGGCGCTGACCAATTCATCCGCATAGCGGGTCAATTGCGAACCGTTGGTGGTTATCACCAGTTCATTCAGGCCGGCAAGCTTGCCCAACGCGTTGGCGAGCCACATAAAATTGTGTCGCACCAGCGGTTCCCCGCCGGTCAGGCGTATTTTGGTAACGCCCAACTCCACAAACGCCCGGCCGATCAACGCGGCCTCCTCAAGGGAGAGAATCTGGGTGCGCGGCAGAAACGTCATTTCCTCCGCCATACAGTAGGTACAGCGAAAATCGCAGCGATCGGTTACCGATAAACGCAGATAGTTTATGCGGCGGCCGAAAGGATCAATAATGGCGGGTGACGAATTAGTCATTAGAATCGCGTTAATGCCAAAAAAGAGGATAATTATACCCTAACCGTTGGGTACCGGAGAAAATATGGCGCAGCTGGACAATCCCGACATAACCGGCGTGGTGCTGGACGGCGGTCGCGGCGCCCGAATGGGGGGCGTTAACAAGGGCCTGGTCGAGTACCAGGGCCGCTACTTGTTTGAATACAGTGTCGAAAATCTTCGCCATCATACGGCTTCCATCATTATCAACAGCAATACAGATCACACAACCTTCCGCCAACTGGGCTTTACGGTGATTGACGACGGCAGCTATCCCTACTGCGGCCCGCTGGCCGGTATCCACGCCGGCATGCGGGCGGCCGACACGCCATTTATCGCCGTCGCGCCCTGCGACCAATTGTCGTTGCCTCGGCACGTCTATGCCCGGCTGATCGAACGGGCCGGACAATCGGAACGGCGAGCGGCTTTTGCCGTCGATGCCGACAATAGTCATCCCACCTGCGCGGTGCTGTCGGTGGATCTGGCTGACAGCATTCGCCAGTGCCTGGATGCCGACCAGCTGCGGCTCGGGCAGTGGATGAAAAACCATGCCGATGCCGTCGCCCTTCCCGATGTGACCTTCGCCAATATTAATTCGATGGGTGAGATGGGAGATGGCAGATGAGGGATTTTACGTCTCCCGTCTCTTATCTCTGTGCCAACACCAGCAACGTCATAATCAATAACCCCAGTAGCACAAACGACACCATCTTCCAGAACAGCAGCATATCCCTGCCGCCGCTCTCGTGGGGATCCTCCTTTAAAAACGCCGGATTTGGGTTTTTCAAATCGTGTAAAAACGCCGGCAGGGTTTCGTAGCGTTTTTCCGGGTCAATGGACACCGCCTTCTCCAGGGCGCGGTCGAACCACAGCGGAATAATATCCCGGTGGTGGTAACTGGGAACATAGTGCAGGTTAAGAAAATCCGCGTGGCTGGAGCAGTGTTCCAGTTTGGTGCCGTAGGGCAGGGCGCCGCTAAACATCTCGTACACAATCACGCCCAGCGAATACACATCGCCCTTGATGCCGGTA
This sequence comes from Porticoccaceae bacterium, assembly GCA_028280905.1. Taxonomy (GTDB): domain Bacteria; phylum Pseudomonadota; class Gammaproteobacteria; order Pseudomonadales; family Porticoccaceae; genus JANQKW01. The sequence continues at coordinate 6,199 of JANQKW010000418.1, read as the reverse complement.
TTAATGCGAAACCGGTAGGACGGGTCGGCATAGTCCAATGTGCCCAGCGCCACCTCCCGCTCCATGGGGATAAAAATTTCGTGGATCCCGGGTGCATAAACTGACCCGAAATCCACAATTTTAATGGCCAATTCCGGCGTTACCATAATATTGCTGGGCTTTAAATCCTGGTGCACAGTCTGCTTCTCGTGCAGCGCCATCGCCCCTTGGGCGATTTGCTCTACCAGACGGATCAACTCGCTGGGGCGCCGGTCGCTGTGTTTCTCCAGCCACTTGTCCAGTGTTTCGCCGTCAACGGCCTCCATCAGGTAGTACAGAAACTGCCGCTCCTTTTTCGGCGGAATCACCTTAACCACGTTGGGGTGATCCACCCGGCTGCCAATCCACTCCTCCATGATAAAGCGCTCGATATACGCCGGGTCATCGCAGTAATTCTGGGAGGGCGTCTTCATCACCAGCTGTTGCTCCGAGTCCATATCCACCACCCGGTAGAGCTGGCTGCGCTCGCTGGCGTACATCTCCTCAAGTACCTTGTAGCCGTCAATTTTCAACCCTGGCGACAGTTCCGGGGGAAATGGCAGGCGCGTGAGCCGTTCGTTGAGGTCTTCAATATTCTCCAGCCCCAGCTTGTCGATGCGCAGCAGGCAGCAACTCAGGTTGTCGTTGCTGCCCGCCGCGCTGGCAGCGGCGACAATTTCCCGGCATGCCTGTTGGTAATCATCAGCGTAGCCTTCTATCAGTGCTTGAATATCCTGTTCCGCAAGGAAATCGTGAACACCGTCGGAACTTAGAAAGAAGATATCGCCTTCCTTGAGCGTCACCACACTGCTGTCCACGTTCAGGCCGGTGTCCATGCCCATCGCGCGAATCAGGTAATTCTGGTTCTCGGACAGCCCCGCCGTATGGTCTCGCGTCATTTGCTGTAGCTGTCCAGGGCCTCTGAGGTGATAAATCCGGCTGTCGCCGATATGAAACAGATAGGCCATATGGGACTTGATTACCACCATGCTGAGGGTGGTGATATAGCCCCTGGCTTCGTTGGGAATTTCGTGTCCCAGGTTATACAGCGTGCGGTTGAGCGGCGTTAGAATTTTTTGAACCGAATGCTTAACGCTCCAGGTTTCCGGGGTAGCGAAATAGTCGCTTAATACGGTGTTGACGCAGCGCTCCGCCGCCTCCTTTCCGGCCTCAGCGGTGCTGACGCCGTCGGCCACCACCACCACCGCGCCCTTGGTGGTGCGCAGATGGTCGTCGGGAATCCTAAAGCCGACGGAATCTTCATTGATAGGCTTGATACCGGGGTCCGAGCAGACCCCGATTGTCGCCTGAAAGGTTTGAGATGTTTCCATCCAACCGCATCTTTTATGGTTGTTGTTAGGGCCTGTCCCATTGCTGTTAACAGGCCCTGGGCTGTCTAGGTTACGTCAATTAGTTCCACGGTGCCATCCGGCAGGATCTCCGTCATTTTGCCGGAGGGTTCATCCAGGAACAGCACTGCTAGGAAGATCACCCCCGCCGATGCCGCAATCAGCAGGAAGAAGGTATCGTATTCAACAAACGACAGCGCGGTTAAGTAGGTAACCGCGCCCACATTGCCATAGGCGCCCGCCATGCCGGCGATCTGCCCTGTCATGCGGCGCTGCACCAGCGGCACCATTGCAAACACCGCGCCTTCACCGGCCTGCACGAAGAACGAGCAGCACATGGTGGCGATAACCGCCAGGGGTATCCACCATGCGCCACTGATCTGGCTCAGCAAAAAGTACCCCATAGCCAGACCGCAGATCAAAACCAGCAGCGTTTTGCGGCGGCCGAACCTGTCACTCATGTACCCGCCGCTGGGGCGCGCCACCAGGTTCATAAAGGCAAAGCCGGAGGCCAGCAGGCCGGCCTTGACCGGGTCCAGCCCTTCAAAGGTTTCCAGAAAGAACAGCGGCAACATGGACACCACCGCCAACTCGGAGCCAAAGGTCACGAAATAGGCCCAGTCCAGCACCGCCACCTGCTTGAATTTATACTTCTGCATATCCGGCACGCCCTCGCGCAGGTGCTCGGCGTTCACTTTCCAGATCTGGCTGGCCTGGAATATATACAGCACCACCAGCCCGCCGTATATCAGGTTGGTCGCCGAGTCGGTCAGCAGCCCCAGGTTGGCCGGTGACAGTTTCCAGGCCAGCACCGCCAGCGCGATATACATGGGAATATTCATCGCCAGGTAAAACCACAGGTCGCGCCAGCAGGTCACTTCCAACCCGCCGGATTTCTTGGGTTTGAAATAGGTGGAACCCTTCGGGGTGTTGCGGGCGTTCAGGTAATAGAACACACCGTAGATGGCGGCCAGCACGCCGGTGAGGCCCAACGCGTAACGCCAGCCGTCATCGCCGCCAAACAACAGCGCAATGGTGGGCAGCGACATGGCGCCGGCAGCGGAACCGAAATTGCCCCAGCCGCCATAAATACCTTCCGCCAGGCCAACCTGCTTGGCGGGGAACCACTCGCCCACCATGCGGATGCCTATCACAAAACCCGCGCCCACAAAGCCCAGCAAAAAGCGAAACATTGCCAGTTGTTCATAGCTGTTGGCGGTGGCAAACAGCAGGCAAATGCCGCCGGAAATAACCAACAGGCCGCTGTAAACGTGGCGCGGACCAAATTTGTCCACCAGTATGCCGATCAAAATCCGCGCCGGAATCGTCATCGCAACATTCAAAATCATCAGCGCCTTTACCTGCTGCGTGGTCAGGTCAAACGCCTCCTTAATCACCGCCAGCAAAGGCGCGTGACTGAACCAGACCACGAATGTCAGAAAAAACGCAAACCAGGTGATATGCAGCGTTTTGATTTTCGGGTCTTTAAAATCCAGCAAATTTATCTTCGTTTGAGACATTTTCATCATCCCCCGTTAGAGATAACCGTTTGGAAATACCGCGGTAATTGCACGCCGCGGCAACCTAACTCTAAACAGCCGGCCGCAATATCTACTTGATCCAAGTCATCCGTAATTTCCCCTAGGTTCGCGCAAAAATGGCCATCTACTACCAAAGTGGTAGTGAGATATTTTGATTAAGTGATTTTAAATCAATGGGTTATAGAAATGTGTCGATTGGGCCAAAGCAAGTGTCCGCAAGGCAATTATTTGGTGGTAGTCGACAACCTGCGCATAGTGAGGATGCAATCCGGCGACGTTTTACCAACCCTTGATACCCGTCAATTAAAAAAACCGGTCGGCAGCATTATTGTTTTCATTGGCTATCCTTTCCGCCACAACATTGGGGTAAACGCTATGAAAACCATTATTGCCGCCGTCGAAACCGAGTCGGGTCAAGACAACATTCTCGAAGCCGCAAAGGACCTGGCGGGCTTGTACAACGCCGAACTGATATTGGTCACTGTTGAAAGCGAGTTGCCGGGCACCGAAGGCGCGGACGACGAGCAGGTCAAGGCCGAGCTCGAAGACGCCTACGGGGATGACGTGCACATACTCCAGGGGCTCGCGCAACAGGTTGCCGAAGAGGGTATCGACTGCCGCGCGCTGATTATCGAGGGCACCGCAACCGATCAGCTTTTGCATATTGCCGACGAAGTTGACGCCGACCTGATTGTTATTGGCAATCACCACCACAGTCCGCTGTACGACACGCTGATTGGCGGCGCCTTGCCCGGCATTATCCATCGCGCCAAACAGAAAGTGCTGTTGGTGCCGCTGGGTGATTAACGGGAAAAGATTCCTGCTACTTTCTTTAGACCTTTAGGTCTTTCGGCCGGGGCGGATCTCTTAATACAGCTTTTTCCTTGAATCTATTCCGGGATGGCTTTATCGTTAGCGCCGGCAGCTCTCTGTTTGAAGACGGAATGTTGCAAGTCTGTCTAGGGTGCTTATGTAAGCTTTGCGCAAAACGTTGGTGTTTGCGCCCGCATAGCGTGTCGGATAATTCAGAGGAAAGCATATGCTTGAACATTTTATCATTCCATGGGTTTTGGTGTTTTTCGTCTCGTGGTTTTTTGCCAAAGAACTTGGTTTTGCTAAATCCATGTTCCTATGTGCACTGGTTCAGGTTTTATGCTTCTTTGTGCTGAACGCTGTCGGCAGTGAAGTCGATGGTCAATCGATGGTGATAGGGCAATTTGCTTGTCTAGGTTTTTGCCTGTTAGGCCTCGTCGCCGATACGCCATTCAGGGAAAAACTGCTGAAGAAAAGCGTTGCGGACGAGAGCAAGGATTTTGATCAGGTCAGTGAAGCCTAACCTGATTGAGCCTCTTTTCCATATGAGCTAAATATTCCAGCTGCTCTGCATCATTAAGAAAATACTGTCCAAGATGATGGGTGTATGTGAATATCGCCTAGTTGTTCAACTTTGGTGCCCTGGGATTTTAAGCTATGCCCAATATCTTCGACGCAATACCCGGAACCCTGGAAGCCGAAATCTTTGACCGCTTGGTCGACAGCGAGGGTGTAACCGTTGAACGCATCGTTTCCAGGGGCCACACCTCGCCGGAATCCGGTTGGTACGACCAGCCGCACAATGAATGGGTAATGGTATTGCGCGGTGAAGCGGTTTTGGAGTTCGTCGACGGCCGGTCGCTAACCTTGCGGGCCGGCGATTACCTCACCCTGCCGGCGCATCAAAAGCACAAGGTTGCCTGGACCAAGCCCGACTGTGATACGGTATGGCTGGCGGTTCACTATTGAGTAGATATAAAGACAAATGAGCTTGAAAACAATTAGCGCGGTTTGTCTATTGCTGCTGGCAGTTGTGGCGACCCTGTATTTTTATTTTTTCGAAACCCATGTATTGGCCAACCCGCCTGAAAACGGCGAGTTGGTGAATGCATCCTTAGCCGTGGGCGGCCGGCAGCGCAGTTTTGCCTACTATCTTCCGGAACAACTGGATTCGCAACCCGCGCTGCTGTTTGTTTTGCATGGCTCAGGGAGGAGCGGCGCAAGAATGCGCGAGATAACCGCCTACGGGTTTGACCGGATAGCCGACGCGGAGGGGGGCATCGCCGTGTATCCGGACGGCTACCAAAATCACTGGAACGATTGCCGGGCAAGCGCCGGTTACGCGGCCAACACGGATAACATTGATGACCCCGCGTTCTTTAGGGAAATGTTGGATTACTTTGAACGGCGGTTCGGTATCGACAGAACGCGCGTGTTTGCCACCGGCTTTTCAAATGGCGGACATATGGTATATCGCTTGGCGTTTGAAATGCCCGGGCAATTTGCCGCGTTGGCCGCGATTGCCGCGAACCTTCCGGTGAGGGAGAATCTGGATTGCCGGCCCAGCGGTGAGCCCGTCTCCGTGGCGATATTCAATGGCACCGAAGATCCGATCAATCCCTATCACGGAGGCCTTGTGGAGATTCGCGGTGACGCCAGCCGGGGTGTGGTTCTGTCCTCGATGGACTCGGCAACCTACTGGGCGCAACTTGCCTCGGCGGGAGAAGGGGAGACCCTAGAGCTGCAGGATACCGATGGCGACTCGGATACCGGCGTGACCGTGACCCGTTGGCGGGGCAGCCTGGGTCACCAGGTGCGGTTGTACGCGCTGCGCGGGTCCGGCCATGTGGTGCCCTCAAAATCGACGCGGTTTGCCAGCTTGCTCGGCGGCGATGCCCGCGATATAGAGGCGGCAGAGGAGATATGGGCGTTTTTCTCGGAAGTCAGCCAAGCCCCCGTTGACACACCTTAAACCGGCGGGTTTTTTATATCGGTTGATATACGTCAATGGAAAATTAGCCGGGCAAATTGCAGTATTCACTTCTTTCTATACTCGACGGTTTTTACCCTGAATAAGGAACAACCATGGAGCTTGTTTGCCCGGCAGGCAGTTTGCCCGCGCTGAAGGCGGCGGTGGACAATGGCGCGGATGCGGTATACATAGGCTTTAAGGACGACACCAACGCACGCCATTTTGCCGGCCTTAACTTTAACGACCGCAAGGCGGTCAGGGCGCTGGAATACGCCCGCGCCAGGCAGGTTAAACTGTTTGTGGCGATCAACACCTACCCGCAACCTAACAGCTGGCATCGCTGGCAGGCTGCGGTGGACCTGGCGGCCGAGTTGCAGGCCGACGCCCTGATTATTGCCGATATGGGCGTGCTGGGTTACGCGCGGGAGCGCTACCCAAACCTCAACCTGCACCTCTCCGTGCAGGGGTCCGCCACCAACGCCCAGGCGCTGAAGTTCTATGCCGAT
>JANQKW010000393.1 GCA_028280905.1 Porticoccaceae bacterium | reverse complement strand
TGAGCCTATCCCGCATTTCCACTAACAGGCGTTCGGCGGTTTTCCTGCCGATGCCCGGCACTTTGACCAGTGCGGCAACGTCGCCGTTGAGCACCGTTGTGACGAAATCATCGACGCTGATACCCGACAGTACCGCCAGCGCAACCTTCGGGCCAACGCCATTCACCTTGATTAGATCCCTGAATAGCTGCCGCTCCCTGACAGTTAAGAAGCCGTACAGCAGTTGGGCGTCTTCCCTGACGACAAAGTGGGTGTGCAATACCACTTGTTGCCCGACTTCGGGGAGCTCAAAAAAGGTATTCATTGACACCAACACGTTATAGCCGAGTCCCTGCACGTCTATCAACAATTCCGGCGCCTGCTTCTCCAGCAGCACTCCGCTAATCCTGCCTATCAAAATCGACTCCTCACAATTTCTTAGTCCTGCCCCGCGAGTAGTGAACCTGTTTGCCCAGGGCGGCGCTGGTTTTAAGGTAGTATGCGTGGCAGAGCGCCACGGCCAGGGCGTCCGCGGCATCCTCGGAGGGCTCCCCGGGCAGGGAAAGCAGGCGCTGCACCATGTGTTGGACTTGCGACTTTTCCGCAGCACCCGTCCCGACCACGGACTGCTTGACTTTCCGCGCCGCGTACTCGGCCACAGGCAAGTCGCAGGTGACCCCGGCCACTATCGCGGCGCCCCTTGCCTGTCCGAGTTTGAGGGCAGCTCGGGGATCTTTGGAAAAAAACACTTCTTCCACGGCCATCTCATCCGGCCGGTGTTCCTCGATAACGGCCCGGACGTTTTCAAAGATAACTTTCAGCCTCGACGGCAGCGACTCCCGGGGAAGACGTATGATGCCGCTGGTAATGTAGGTGGTTTTGCCGCCCCTGACATCAATTACGCCAAAACCTGTTCTCTGTGAGCCCGGGTCGATGCCCAGTATACGGGTCATGGTATTGCAACCGTTGGCGAAGGGCGGCTACCGCCGCCCATTATTCAGGCTTTTCCTCTTCGGATTCCGGCGCCTGCTCAGCCTCTTCGACAGGTTCGGCGGCCGACTCGGCTTCCGCAGCTTCCGCCTCCGCCGTCGGCGCCTGTTCCGGTGCAGGCGTTTCTTCAGGCGCGGGCTCTTCCTCGGGCGCGGGCTCTTCCTCGGGCGCAGGCTCTTCCTCAGGCGCAGGCTCTTCTTCGGGCGCAGGCTCTTCTTCGGGCGCAGGCTCTTCTTCGGGCGCAGCCGCTTCTTCCTGAGCGGGGTCTTCCGCTGCGGCTGCTTCCTCTTCCTCAGGCTGTTCTTCCGGCGCGGAAGCCTCTTCCTCGGTCGCGGCGGCTTCGGTCTCTTCCGTCGCCGCTGCCTGCTCCGCTTGCTCAGCGGCCTCCGGCGCCGGCTCGGCGGGCATCGCGGCTTTGATCAATCCCGCCTCCAGCAGGATTTTGACCTTTTCATCGCCGTTGACCCACTTGCTGTCGGCGGTTTTCACGGCATGGCGGCCGGAGCGCTTTTGATAAATGGTGTATTCAGCCGTTTTTTGCAGTACTTTCATCGATTAATTCCCTGATTACTCGTTGAATGAAGGCCGGTTGAGATAAACCGGCCCGATTAGAAATTATTTGGACGCCAAACCCGCGGACTGGCGCTGCACGATATGCTGTATAAGCTGCTCCTGCGCATCAGCGCCTATCCCTTCGAAATCTACTCTAAGGCGGTAGGCGCTGTCTCCGCGACTTGTCGCGGGATCACAACTTATCACTTTTCCGGTCAGGGACAAAATGGTATTTGACGGTTTGAGGGTAATGTCCAACGCCATTAACTGGCCGAAACCAAACTGCTCCGGCGTGGTAAACGACACACCGCAGGCGCTGATATTGACAGGCACCACCTCGCTGGCCAATTCCCTGGCGTTAATATCATCTTCTATCACCCTGCTTGCCAGGACATTGATTTTTCTGTTCAGCAGTCCTATCGCCCGGGCGGCGGACGGCTGCTCCGACCAGAGCGTGTTAACCAGCGTGTTCAGTTCCCGGTCTATGCCCTGCAGCACATGCTCAAGGGTAATGGAGACGTCATCAGCCGATCGGGCGCCGTCTCCCGACGCCTCAAGTTTGCGGTAACTCATGCCCACATCATCGTTAATTCGAAAATAGCGCCGCCGCTCGCTTTCAGCCATCGCCCGTTGCTCCCGTATCCAGACCGGCTCCCGTGTCATCGAGGTTCAGAGCATCCAACAAGTCCGGGTCCTGTTGCTCCAGCCGCTTCAACTCCGCGGACGTCTCGTCATCAAACCCCTGGCGAATCACGATTTCCACCCGGCGGTTACGCGCGCGGTTCTCGGCGGTGTCGTTTTCGTTGAACGGCTTGGTATCCGCGTACCCGACGATCATAAAACGCTCGTCATCCACCTCGCCGTTTTTAAACAGCTCATGGCCCACCGTCAATGCCCGCGCCGAGGAAAGGTCCCAGTTGGATCTGAAATAGGCGTTGGAAATGGGCAGGTTATCCGTGTGGCCCTCAACGGCTATCTTGCCGTTGATGTCGACAATAACCGACCGCAAGCGCCCCATAACAGGCATAAAGTCAGTCCGCAAGGCATCGGATCCCGAGCCGAAAGAGCCCTTCTCCCTGATGCGTATGGTGATCGAGCGGCCGCGGGTTTCTATATCAATCTTGCCGGATTCAATTTCCTTTTCGAGTTCTTTCCTAAGCTTTTCCGCATCGGCTTCCGTTTCGGATATCAAGTCCTTAAGCTTTTCCATCAGCAGTTGTTTTGCCTGCTCCGTATCCAAATCCACTATGGCGGCCTTTTTCTCCTTTTCCTCCTGCTCGCCGGGGTCCTTGACTCTCACATCCAGGTTGCGCTTGGTCAAGGTGGCGGTCTGCTGCTGTACGGTTTTCAAGTCCGTGGGATCTTCAATTCGCCCGGGGGTAAATTCCTTGGCGATTACGCTGGTTCCCTTGGGGATATCTTTAACGTTGATAATGTTTTGCACACCAAACGCATTTCGCATGGAGCCGGCGATCTGCTTGTACTTCAGCACATCCATCTCGGAGAAGGATAACAGCAGCACGAAAAAGGTCATCAGCAGCGACATCAGGTCGGCAAATGTCGCCATCCAGGCAGGCGCGCCCGCTGACTTTTCCTCCTCTTCCTGTTCGAATTCAATCACGCTGGTTGACCGCTCCCGCTCGACAAGCCTTCAGGAAACATCCGGGCTAGGCCTCCTGTGGTTCGGCATCGCTATTCCGTTTCGACGGCGCCAGGTAGGTTTTCAACATGGACTCGATAACCCGGGGGTTTTGGCCTTCCTGGATAGCCAGGATTCCGTCAATACAAATTGCCTTGACCCGGCCCTCCTCGGTTTTCCGCATATTCAGCTTGTCCGCTATCGGCAGGGCAACCATGTTGGCGAACATGGCGCCATACAGAGTGGTCAACAAGGCCACTGCCATCGCCGGGCCGATGGCTTTGGGGTCGTCCATGGCCGACAACATCTGCACCAAACCGATCAGCGTGCCGATCATCCCCATCGCCGGTGCGACATCACCACTCGCGCTGAAAACCTTGGCGCCCCATGTGTGACGTTCCTGGGTCTGCCGCATATCCTTGGTTAACACAGTCTTGACCACCTCCGCGTCGTTGCCGTCAATCAGCATTTTGACCCCCTCTTCAAGGAAAGGGTTGCTGATCTCCTGGTTTTCCAGGGCCAGTACGCCTTCTTTCCGGGCGACATTGGCCAGTTCAACAATTTGCGGGATCAGCTCCTCCGGCTTCTCCACCTTGTACATAAAAGCGCGCATCGCCACCTTGAAAGCGCCCAGGTACTGTCCCAGGCTGAATTTCATCAACACCACCAGGAAGGTGCCGCCCAGCACAATCATAATTGACGGTATGTTAATAAACGTGAGAGCTGAGCCGCCGAAGAACATGGCAGCGAGAATGACACAAAACGCGCCGACAAACCCGAGTAAGGTTGCTAAATCCACCTGTTATACCTCTTCTTATTACCGGCTGCCGGCGAATAACAGCAGCCCGTCATTTTGCGTCTACTCAAAACAGCCGGTCTATATCTAACCGATTAGTCCGACACAATTAACGGCATTGTAACGACTCGCTGCCGGCGATTACTGTCAAACCGGTCACATAAACGCCCGCGACTCACGCCCGTTTTATTGAGACAAGTCGCAAATTAGTGTGAACAGACGTCATTTAAACCAACTGTTCCATAACCTCAGTAGGTATATCGGCATTACTGTAGACATTCTGAACATCGTCGAGGTCTTCGAGGTGATCAATCAGCGCCAGAATCTTCTCCGCGGCTGATTTATCGAGTGGTACTGTGGTGGACGCAACCATCGTGACTTCCGCGCTTTCAGGCTCAAAACCGGCCGCCACGATAGATTCTTTAACCGAAATGAACTCTTCCCAGGCGGTCATCACGTCCACGGAGCCGTCCTCATTGGCGATTACGTCCTCGGCGCCGGCCTCCAGCGCCGCTTCCATCAGCTGTTCCTCATCCACGCCGGGCGCAAACGTAATTTGACCGGTGCGGGTAAACAGGTAGGCGACCGACCCATCAGTACCCAGATTACCGCCGCGTTTGGTAAAGGCGTGCCGCACATCGGAGACGGTGCGGTTGCGGTTATCGGTCATGCATTCCACCAGTATCGCGACACCCCCAACCCCATAGCCTTCGTAGGTAATCTCTTCGTAGTTGTCGCCTTCGCCGGCTCCGGCGCCGCGCTGAATGGCCTTGTCAATGGTATCCCGCTTCATGTTGGCGCCCAGCGCCTTATCGACGGCGGCCCGCAATCTGGGGTTGTCATCCGGGTTGGGCCCCTGCTTGGCGGCAACCACGATTTCACGAATCAATTTGGTAAAAACTTTACCCCGCTTGGCGTCCTGGGCCGCTTTTCGGTGCTTGATATTGGCCCATTTACTATGACCAGCCATTAAAACCTCCGGCGAGCTACTGCTGCGGCTTTTCCCGCAGCCTGATGTTGAGTTCACGCAATTGTTTATTGTCAACGCGACTGGGCGCCTCCGTCAGCACACAGTGCGCGGTCTGGGTTTTCGGGAAGGCGATAACATCGCGAATGGACTCGCCACCCACCATCAACATCACCAGGCGGTCCAGGCCAAAGGCCAAGCCGCCGTGGGGCGGGCAGCCATACTGCAACGCGTCCAGCAAAAAACCGAACTTGTCCGCCGCCTGCTGCCCATCGATGCCGAGTATCTTCAGTACCACCCGCTGCATCTGCGCGTCGTGGATACGCAGCGACCCGCCGCCCAGTTCGGTGCCGTTCAGCACCATGTCATAGGCCAGGGACAAGGCTCCCTCCGGGTTGCTCTGCAATTCCTCGACCGTACAGGCGGGCCGGGTAAAGGGGTGGTGCAAGGGGGTCAGGCTGCCGTCATCGGTTTCCTCAAACATCGGAAAATCGACAATCCACAGCGGCGCCCAGTCGCAGGTGTACAAATCCAGGTCTTTACCCAGTTTGCAGCGCAGTGCCCCGAGCGCTTCGTTGACAACGCCCGCCTTGTCGGCGCCAAAGAAAATCAGGTCGCCGTCCTCAGCCTGCAAACGGTCCAGCAGTTGCCGGCGAACCTCCGCCGGCAGAAACTTGACAATTGGCGATTGCAACCCCTCTTCCACATCCGCCCTGTTGTTCACCTTGATGTAGGCCAGCCCCTTGGCCCCATAGATGCCGACGAACTTGGTGTAGTCATCGATTTGCTTGCGGCTGAGCTTGTCGTTGCCACCCGGCACTTTTAACGCCGCGATGCGGCCTTTCGGATCCTTGGCGGGGCCGGAAAACACCTTGAACTCCACGTCGGTCATCATGTCGCCCACTTCCACCAACTCCAGCGGAATGCGCAGGTCCGGCTTGTCGCTGCCATACTTGTCTATCGCCTGCGCGTGCGGCATTCGGGGGAATTGCCCCAGATCGACGTCCAAAACCTCGCGAAAAAGCTGTCTGATCATCTCCTCATTGGTGGCGATAATCTCCTCCTCAGTGGCAAAGGAGAACTCCACGTCCACCTGGGTAAACTCCGGCTGCCGGTCGGCCCGCAAGTCCTCGTCGCGAAAGCATTTGGCAATCTGGAAATAGCGGTCAACGCCGGAAATCATCAGCAGTTGCTTAAACAACTGGGGAGATTGCGGCAACGCAAAAAATTTCCCTTCGTGGGTGCGGCTCGGCACCAGGTAGTCGCGGGCGCCCTCCGGCGTGGCCCTGGTCAAGATCGGCGTCTCCACTTCCATAAAGCCGCGCTCTACCAAAAACCTGCGCAACACCGCGGTAATATCGGAGCGCAGCTTGAGGTTGTTGAGCATTTCGGGGCGGCGAAGATCCAAGTAGCGGTATTTCAAGCGCACGTCTTCGCCCACCTGGATGTGCTCGTCGAGCTGAAACGGCGGCGTTTCGGCGCGATTGAGTATGTCCAGCTCCAGGCCATAGACCTCGATTTCTCCGGTGGCCATCTCGGGATTTACCGTTTCCGGCGTTCTGGCGCGCACCCGCCCTTTCACCTGCAGCACATATTCGCCGCGCACCTTGTCGGCCAGCGTGAAATGCTCAGCGCTATCCGGGTCAAAAACCACCTGGACAATTCCCTCGCGGTCGCGCAGATCAATGAATATCACACCGCCGTGGTCCCTGCGGCGGTCCACCCAACCACAGAGGGTGACTTCACGATCTATGTCCGAGGTATTCAAAACACCACAATAATCTGTGCGCATTGTTTCCTATCCGTAATTGCTTTCTTTAAGTAGCCGCAGCGCCGAGGCCCGTCGTTGGGCTTGTCAAGCGGTTGCGCTTGAAGTTGCAGGTTTGCTTTTGTCGGCGGGTTGCGACGCAGTATTCTTTGACTCGGCCTTGCCTGTCTGGCTGTCGCCGCTTTTGTCACCGGCAGCGCCCGCGTCTCCAGCCAGATTCTTTTTGTTGCCGGATTTAAAGTCAGTTTCATACCAACCGCTGCCACCCAGTCTGAAAGCGCTGGCGGAAACCAGTTTCTTCAACTGCTGCTGGCAGGAGGGGCATTCCTTCAGTGGGTCGTCGCTCATTCTTTGCAGCGCTTCCAACTGGTGGCCGCACGCCTGGCACTGATATTCATAAATCGGCATAAATCACCTTCATCGTCGCCCCACCGAAAGCAGGGCACTCTGAAAAAGCCGCGGATTATACCTCAGAGGACACAGCGCTAGAAGGGTGATTATTCCTCGCTGGGCTTGCCCATCCGTTCATTGGCCTGGAAATCAAAAACTGCCAACGCCTGGACAACGACGTCAATGCGCAGGTCCAACTCCTGTTGGTCATACTTCAGCGGATTGATCGCGCCCCAAACCGGCTTTGGCCAAACGGCATCATCTTGAAACCGCGCGATATGATGGATATGCAGCTGCGGCACCTGGTTGCCCAGGGCGGCAATATTGAGCTTGTCGGGCGTGAAAACCTTGTGGAGCGTTTCCGCCAGCCAACACGACTCCGTCATCAATTGCTGGCGGTCGGAAGGCGCCAGTTGATAAATCTCCGTCACCCGCTCTCGGCGGGGCACCAGAATAAACCAGGGGTAGTTAGCGTCCTTTTGAATCAATAAGCGGCTGAGGGGGAAGTCCCCGAGGAAAAAGCTGTCCTGTACAAGCTTTGGATGCAGCATAAACATAGTATTGTTCTCTTTATAATAATGATGGGAAATCTCTGTACCCGGTGAACCGAGAACCGTAGAATAGCCACTTTTGTAAAAACTGTTAACCGTTTATCCGTAAACACCTGTTAAATAAATTAAATTTTTTAACTTATCGAACCTGTTTGAACCCATTTGGATTATGCGCGCTTCTCAATTCCTGATTGTCACCCAGAAAGAAACCCCCGCCGACGCCGAAGTTGTCAGCCACCAACTGATGCTGCGCTCGGGGATGATCCGCAAACTTGCTTCCGGCCTTTACAACTGGCTGCCCCTCGGCCTGCGAGTATTGCGCAAGGTCGAAAAGATTGTGCGGGAAGAAATGAACAAGGCCGGCGCTCAGGAAGTGTTGATGCCCGTCACCCAGCCCGCGGAGT
>JANQKW010000372.1 GCA_028280905.1 Porticoccaceae bacterium | reverse complement strand
TTCAGGATGAGGAGGAAGCCGATGCACACTGCCACCAGCCCCCCGGTGCGCAGGCCCCAGGGATGGGTTCACAGCGAGTCTCAAACACTATTCCCGGATGGCCGCGAAATAGTGGCACCAAACCAAGACGAGAAGCGTCCGCTATTGGCAAAATCCCGTCCCTATGACCAATTTAATAGCCGGGTTAATAATCTCGGAAAGCCGCGGCGTTTGTGCTACTACTCCTAAAGCGTTTGCTTCGAGCCGCTGTCGACACTCGGGGTTTTTAGCGATTCTCTGGTTAGCGCGAACACCACCGGGCTGAGTAATAGCAGTGCAATCAAGTTAGGCAGCGCCATTAAGGCATTAAAGGTGTCGGCCAGCAGCCAGACGGTATCCAGTTGCACCAGGGTGCCAAGCGGTACCGCCAGCGTCCAGAGTATCCGGAACGGTATAATGGCGCGGGAGCCAAACAGGTACTCAGCGCATCGCTCGCCGTAAACGCTCCAACCGAGAATGGTGGTAAAGGCGAAAACCGCCAGCCCCACCGCAACCATATAACCCCCTATTCCGGGAAGCGCTGCGTCAAAGGCAGCCGATGTGAGGGGTGCGCCGGATTCTCCGGTCTTCCAGATACCCGAGGTAACAATCGCCAACCCGGTGATGCTGCATATCACCAGTGTATCGATAAACGTCCCCAGCATGGCGATCAAGCCCTGCCGCACCGGGCTGTTGGTTTTTGCATGGGCGTGGGCGATGGGCGCGCTGCCCAGCCCGGCCTCATTGGAAAAAATACCGCGGGCAACCCCAAATCTTATTGCCGCCGCTATGGCCGCGCCGGCAAAGCCACCGGTGGCGGCGTGGCCGCTAAAGGCGCTTTCGAAAATCAGCAACAGCGCCGCGGGAATCTCCGCTATATTGACTGCCAGTACGATTAAGCCGCAGGCGAGGTAGCCGATTGCCATGATCGGCACCAGCTTTCCGGCCACTACCGCAATTCTTTTGATGCCGCCCAGCACCACAGTACCAACCAGAATCAGTAGAACGATTCCGGTCGCTTGCACCGGTACCCCGAAAGCGCTTTGCAATCCGTCGGCCACCGAGTTGCTTTGCACAGTGTTGCCGATGCCAAAGCCGGCGATGGCGCCGAAAATGCTGAATGCCACCGCCAGCCAACGCCAGTTTTTCCCCAACCCGTTTTTAATGTAATACATGGGGCCACCGACATGGTTGCCCCGGTCGTCAAGCTCGCGGTAGTTGACCGCCAATACAGCTTCGGCGTATTTGGTGGCCATGCCGACCAGCGCGGTAATCCACATCCAGAACAGCGCGCCCGGTCCGCCCAGTGCAATGGCGGTGGCCACGCCGGCAATATTGCCGGTGCCTATGGTGGCGGACAGCGAAGTCATCAAGGCATTAAAAGGGGAAATCTCCCCCTCATCCGCCGATCTGCGACCGGTCAGCAATAGGCGAAACGCTTGAGGTATTTTCCGTATTGACGCAAATTTTAGGCCGAAGGTGAGAAATAATCCGGTGCCTAATATCAGGGCCAGCATGTAAGGACCCCAGACTAGGCCGTTGAGTGTCGTGAGCAACTGGATGGCTGTTTCCATAGGACGTCTTATTCTTGATTGAATGGGTATTGTAAAAAAAACTTCCCTGTTATTTCCATCTTGTACCAGGGCCGATTACTCGCTTGCCGTTGTGAGCGGCCTTTATAACAAAGAAATAGTTTGCAACCGGCAAATACAATAACTTAGTATGGCAGAAATTATGGGGGTGATACGGAACCGAATACAGCAAATGGAAAGTGGTTATAGATAATAAACGCGACAATACCACAGGGGTTGCATTTGGATGAAAAGAATTGCATTTGTCGACGATGACAGCAGTATTCTGGATGGTATGCGCCGTGTGCTGAGGCCCTTCAAGAAAGAGTGGGATATGCACTTTTTCAACTCCGGGGCCGATGCCCTGGAAGCCTTCGAGGAACACGAGTTCGACCTGATCATCAGCGATATGCGCATGCCGGGGATGAACGGCGCCCAGCTGCTGAACCGGATTAAGGAGATCTCGCCGTCGACGATACGAATTATCCTTTCCGGGTTTGCCAATGAGGAATTGACCCTGGAGAGCGTTCACGCGGCGCACCAGTTTATCACTAAGCCGGCCGACGCGGAGAAGGTGCGCAACTGCGTGCAAAAGGCCATGGCGTTGCAGGAGATGCTGTCCTCCGAGGAGATCAAGTCGTTCCTCGGCTCTATACAATCACTGCCGATGTTGCCGGTAGTGTATGACGAATTAATGCGGGAAGTTGCCTCCGAGGAGGTTTCCATCAGGCAGGTGGGTAGGGTAGTCGCCAAGGATATAGGGCTTACCTCCGAGGTTCTTAAGCTGGTCAACTCGGCGTTTTTCGGATTGAGAAGACACTTTGAGTCGCCCGAGGAAGCCACCACCTATCTGGGCACCGATACCATTAAAAACCTGGCGTTGATGACGTCGGTGTTTCATTCGTTCCCCGCAACAAATCAGAACCTTGAGAAACTCCAGCGACTCAACCAGCTTAGTGAAAGGGTTGGTCTGCTGGCGGCGAGGCTGGCCGGGGACACGGATCTGTCGCAGCGCAGTAAAGACCACTGCCAGGTTGCCGGTATGATGAGCGGGCTGGGGGAGCTGATTGCCCTGAGTTACGGCGACCGCGTTTCCGAAGAGAGCGATCTGCTCAAGGACCGGCCGCTGCTGGGCAGTTATTTGCTGGGAATCTGGAGCCTGCCGTTTCCGATCATAGAGGCGGTTCGCTGGCACCGTCATCCGGAGCAAAGCGGTGTTAGCGAAATGGCGCCGTTAACAGTGGTGCACGCCGCCTGGGCGTTTTTGTCCGACTATACAAATGAGGGCGAATTAACCCTGGATTCGAGCAATCTCAATAGAGACTATCTGTTGGAAACCGCCGGGGAAGAGCGATTAAACAGGTGGTTCCAGGTAGCAAGCGAATTCTGCGAATTGGCGGAAAACTGATTCTACAAATCCAGGGTAAATCTCGCCTGTAGGGAACGCTCCGGCGCCCACAGGTTTTCAGTGGCAGTGGAGTAGCGCTTGTCCGTCATGTTCAACAGTTCCAACGCCAGCCGGTAGCGTTGCTCACGGCCAAAGGCAAATCCCAATTCCAGGTTAAAACTGACCCAGCCGCCATTGTGGTGCTCATTGCGGTTTTCATCCAGTTGGTCAGCCGCGCTCTCGCCGCGCAGGTAGGCGTCCAACATCAAGCGTCCCCGATCTCCGACAGTACGCTGGTGTTTCACGCCAAGCACCCCGCTGATTGCCGGCAAACCGGCGTCCCTGGTGCTGAAGTCCTCAAAATAGTTTTCGCGCAGCAGCAGTGTCACTGCCGTGTAAGGCTTCAGTGAGTCACCCAATTGGTATTCGAGATAGGCTTCCAGCCCGGTAGTTTTTGCCTCGCCTATGTTTACATAGATTTCCGCAGGCGCGCGGCGCGTTCCGCCGACACACGCAGGGTCGGTGCAGGGTACATGGTCGATATAGTTTTCAGCCTCCGTGTTAAACAGTGTCATATCCAGTTGCAGCCTGTCGCCGGCATAGCGCCAGCCCAGCTCCCAGGTTTGCGAATTCTCGGTTTGCAGTTCCGGGTCGGGGTTGACAAAGATCCTTTCAACGCCGCCTATTGCCAGTTGCAACAGCGATGGGTACATATAGCCCTCGGAATAGGCCGCCCGTAAAACCGACCCATCTGTGACTTCCCAGATGGCCGCCATGGAGGCAATCAGTTCGCTGTCCTCCTTATCCGGCGTGGTCAGGTCGGCACGGGTGCTCTCCTTCAGCTCGCTGTCCACCCAGTATTGACGAATGCCTGCGGTTACCGCAACTGAGTCTGAAAGCTGCCACTCGTCCTGGACAAACAATGCCAGGGTTTGCAGTTCCGCACGGTCGTAAACTTCAGTGGGGATGGTCATGGACGCGGGAGAAGAGAGGCTCAATAATTCCAGTCGGTCCTGGTCCACCCGGTCGAGGGTGTAATGTGCACCGGTAATCAGATAGTGGCTGTCACCCAACCGCCAGTCAAGCTGGGCCAGTGCGCCTTCGGTGACCAGTTGCGATTCCGAAAAAGTTTGCTTTTCCATGCCGAACAGCGCCTGCTCCCAGTAGGTATGGAACTGGCGGTCACTAACCTGCCGGTAGGCGTCCAGGTGAACCTTGCGCAGGTTCTCCAGCACGTCTGTCCAGTCGTAAAACAGCGCGGTCTTGCGCCGGTCGCGCTGCGGAATCTCCAACTCGAATTCGCTAAACGGAAATGAGAAACGCACTTCATCCTCCACAAAAACTTCCGAGTAGGCGTCGTGGTCCTCCCAACTGATTCCCAACCGGTGATTATTCCAGCGTTTGCCAAGGTAGACGGACACGCTGTCGCTGGCCGATTCGGTATTGTCGATTTCGCCGGCGGGGGTTTGCCGGTTGCCCTGCTGGTCCTTGGCGAAGGAGACGCGGTAATCGAAACCGGCAGCTGAGCCATAGGCGCTGGCAAAGTACTGCTCGCCGCCGGTGGCGGAATCCCAGCCGGAAGCGGCGGTGAGCTGTAGTGGCCTATCGCCGCCCTTGCGGGTAATAAAGTTTATAACGCCGCCCAGCGCCTTGGGCCCGTAAAGCACCGAGCCGGCGCCCTTGATAACTTCAATCCTCTCCACCAAGGCCGGGTCCAGCGTCAGGGGCACGCCTTCCCCCCGATGATCGGTAATTTCCTGGCCGTCCACCAGCACCGCCACCCGGTAGGACTCCTCACCGCGAATGCGAATGCGCTTCATGCCGGCCTGCCCGGCATCGATGATGGTCACGCCCGGAATATCCCGCAGCGCCTCGGCCAGCGATTCACTGGTGTGCCAGCGCATTGTCTCTTCATCGACGAGGGCCAACGCATTGGGGCTGTACAGCAGCGTTCTGGCGGTGCGGGTTCCCGTAACCAAAATTTCTTCGAGATAGGGTGTGTCGGCGCATGGCGTGGTCTTTTCGCATTGCACCGCTGCGATAGCCGGCAAGGCGGCTGCGGAGCAACAGGCGGCTACCAGGATAGTCTTATAACAGTGACCAGGCTTCATATTATTGTCTCCCGTTGCAGTTTGTAAGGTAGTCGCCGATGACATCGGTATTGCTTTCATTTCCGCCGGACCGCAAACGTTTTAAGGCGAGTAGTGTCCGACCATAGTCGGGGCAGGGTTGGTACCTGCCGCTCTCCCTGACGTTGTAAATTACTGCACAGAGTTCCAGCTCCCGCCAGTCGACTCCCGACCAATCCGGCCCGTTTTGAGTCAGTTGCGCTTCAATCCAATCGCTTGTCGTTGACGCAATCTGCGGGCAGTCGACGCCCCAGTACTTTGCCAGCTGATCGCCGGTCAGCGGCGGGCGCTCGTTGGCGACGCCGTCGTCCCCCGCCCAGCAGCACAGTGGTGAAATCAGCGCTGATAAAAGTGCAAAGGCGGTGTGTCTCCTCATTGGAAGGCAGTCTAAGGCCAGTGTCTGCTATTTTTCTTGACTACCATCAAGCTCTTCTGAAGCTGACCCCAGCATGCTTACGGTTGTTGATTTAGATCGTATCCATTAGGGGGGATAATGGCCTTATCACGGTTATTAATTCTTATTTTTTCCGTTGCGGGGGTAAATTCCGCGGTGGCGAAGGATATGCCGGATATAGCGGACCTGCAACTGCCCCAGATACGTCCTTGGTTTGAAGAGGCAACCGGGCTGGCGGAGCAAACCGGGCCGTTGCGGTATCGGTTGGTGCAGGGGGACGAAAAAATACTGGGCGCGGTTTTTTATACCCATCAGATTGCGCCCATCCCCGCCTATTCGGGCAAGCCCATCGCCACCCTGGTGGCAATGGACACCCGCTCGGCCATTGTCGGGCTGAAGATTGTCCAGCACGAAGAGCCGATACTGGTAGTGGGTGTAACGGAGAGCGACCTGCGGCAATTTACCGATCAGTACGTAGGCCTGTTCGCCCTGGACAGGGTGCGGGTCAACGCTGCCGACAGGCCGGGCTATGTGGGAATAGACGGCATCACCAGCGCGACTATTACGGCCATGGTGCTGAATCGCTCAATAATGGCATCCGCAAGAAAAGTCGCGGACGTTCTTGAGTGGCCTTCCCAGGGCGTCGTGCTCTCGGCCAGCCAACCGCCTTTCTACGGCGAGGCCAACCGCTGGAAGGCGCGGCTGGAGCCCTGGCAGCATCAGGTGCCCACGATTGTTACTCTGTCACTGGCGTTGGGCTTGCTGCTGTTTATCCTGTTCTTTCAGGATTGGTTGGTGCGAAATCCGCGGCTGTTTAAGGGTCTTCGCACCGCGTATCTCTTTTTTACGGTGGTCTTCATCGGTTATGTGTTTGCCGCGCAGTTGTCCATTGTCAATGTGCTGGCCTTTATTCAAACCTTTAGTCATGGTTTCACGTGGGATACGCTGATGCTGGATCCCGCCATTTTTCTGCTGTGGAGTTTTGTCGCTGTGTCCATACTGCTGTGGGGCCGAGGTGTTTTTTGTGGCTGGTTGTGTCCGTTTGGCGCCATGCAGGAGTTGGTCCACGAGGGCGCCCGGTATATGAATCTTCCGTCTCTGGAATTTCCGAACGCGGTGCACGAACGGCTCTGGGCAATCAAATATTTTATCTTGATCGGGCTGGTGGGCGTTTCCCTGGACTCGTTCGCGACGGCTGCCGCCATGGCCGAGGTGGAGCCCTTCAAGACTGTGATCACCATGCAGTTTGCCCGCGAATGGGGTTATGTCTTTTACGCTGCGGCGCTGCTGTTAATTTCAGTTTTCAACAGCAAATTTTTTTGTAAATACCTGTGCGCGCTGGGTGCGGCGCTGAGTATTCTCGGGCGGTTCCGTATTTTTGACTGGCTGCGGCGCCGCAACGAATGCGGCAAACCCTGCCAGGCCTGTGCGGCACTCTGCCAAAACGGCGCCATCAAGCCGACCGGTGAAATTATCGACAACGAGTGCCATTTCTGCCTGGACTGCCAGGTGACCTACTGGAACGATCACGTCTGCCCGCCGCTGGTGGAGAAACGCAAGCGGCGCGAAAAGCGCCAGCGGCGCATAGAAGAGGTTTCCAAAATAAAAATAATCGAAAGGTCTGCAGATCCTTGACAATTATCAATGGCTTTTTGCTCTGCCGGAGGGACACTAGGCGTGAAAAATCACCTGTCTCATCAAAAAAAACAGCCTGCAGAGGAGATCGACGTGAAACATCAACGCAAATCACTCGCCGCTACGCTGGTGTTAGCCGCTGCTTTTGCCGGAGGCTACGCGATGGCGGAAGAGGAAAAATCAGACCACCCCGGCACATCCGGATCGGAAGTTCGTTATATGGGGGCGCCGACCATGGCGAGCGATGTGGATATGACGCTGCACCCCAATGGTCCGAAAATCACGCCCGAGGAGTGGGTCAGTTCCACGCAAATCTACTTTGAGCGCTGCGCCGGTTGCCACGGTGTGCTGCGCAAAGGGGCCACCGGCAAACCCCTGACCCCGGACATTACCCTGCCCCGCGGCACAGAGTACCTAAAGGCGCTGATCAGCTTCGGCACACCCGGCGGAATGCCCAACTGGGGAACCTCCGGCGATATGACCGAGGCGCAAATTGATGCGATGGCCAGATACCTGCAGCACAACCCGTCCACGCCGCCCGAGTTTGGTATGGCCGAGATGCGCGCCAGCTGGAAAGTTCACGTAAAACCGGATGACCGCCCGAACAGGCCGCAGGGCAAATTCGATATCGATAATCTGTTTTCCGTCACCCTGCGCGACAGTGGGCAAGTTGCATTGATCGACGGCGACACCAAGGAAATTATCTCGATTGTGGATACCGGCTACGCCGTGCATATTTCCCGTCCCTCAAGTTCAGGCCGCTATATGTTCACTATCGGCCGCGACGCTAAGATCAACATGATAGACCTGTATATGAAGGTGCCGAAGACCGTGGCCGAAATAAAAATCGGTTCCGAGGCGCGTTCGGTTGAAACCTCCAAATACAAGGGTTTTGAAGACAAATACGCCATCGGCGGTTCCTACTGGCCGCCCCAGTATGTGATTATGGACGGCGAAACCCTGGAGCCGCAGAAAATCGTCTCGACCCGCGGCTATACCGTGGACACCCAGGAATATCACCCTGAACCCCGCGTCGCCGCGATTGTGGCTTCCCACGAGCATCCCGAGTTTATCGTCAATGTAAAAGAGACCGGGAAGATCCTGCTGGTGAACTACGAAGACCCGAAAGCGCTGGCAGTTACCGAACTGGAAGCGGCCAGGTTCCTGCACGACGGCGGTTGGGACTCAAGCCACAGGTATTTCCTGACTGCGGCCAACAAGTCCAACAAGATAGCCGTGGTGGATTCCAAGGAACGGGAGATGGAAGCGCTGATTGACGCCACTGAAATCCCGCACCCGGGTCGCGGCGCCAATCTCAACACCAAGTCCTACGGCCCGGTTTGGGTAACCAGCGCCCTGGGTAGCGATGAGATCACGGTGATAGGCACGGATCCCAAGAAGTACAAGAAAAACGCTTGGAAAGTGGTAAAAGTGCTGAAAGGCCAGGGCGGCGGTTCGCTGTTTGTGAAGACTCACCCGAAATCCAAGAACCTGTGGGTTGATACGCCACTGAACCCGGACGTCAAGATCAGCCAGTCGATTGCGGTGTTCAATGCGGATGATCTGGATGCCGGCTATGAGGTGTTGCCCATCGCCCAGTGGGCGGGTGTTGCCGATAAGGGGCCGGCCCGCGTGGTGCAGCCTGAATACAATAAGCAGGGTGATGAAGTTTGGTTCTCCGTGTGGAACGGCGCTGACGCCCCTTCGGCCATCGTGGTTGTCGATGACAAGACACGCAAGTTGAAGAAAGTGATCAAGGACGAGCGTCTGATCACCCCGACCGGTAAGTTTAACGTCACCAACACCAAACACGACATCTACTGATAACGGTTGTTGGTTCTATCTTAAGCCCCCGGTTATGGGGGCTTTTTTGTTATGGGCGGTGACAAAAACCTTTGGTGAAGATGTAAAACGCGGTTGTGTATGTTTGTGCTTGATCGGACGTGTTGGGTCAGTGCCATCTTCCCGTCCCGCCAGGGGAGGTTTATCCGTGACCGGCCGTTAAGTTTGCCAAATTGCCGGCGCTGCGGTAACTCGCTGTCGCTCAAACAGT
>JANQKW010000345.1 GCA_028280905.1 Porticoccaceae bacterium | reverse complement strand
GGCTAAGCGCGCATCGACGCTCTGCGCCTTTGCCATTACCGGTTGCATAAAAATCCGGCTGCTGCTGACGTAGGAGTGCAGCTTGTGCCGGTAGGCTTCCAGGTCTTCTATCGGGCGTGTGGCGATGCCGCTCTCCATCGCCGCTTTGACCACCGCGACGGGCACCTCTTCGATAAGCCTGGGGTCGAAGGGCTTGGGTATCAGATAGTTGGGGCCAAACTTCAATGTTTCCCCGGCGTAGGCTTTGGTAACCGCTTCCGTCGGCTCTTTTTTCGCCAGGTCGGCGATCGCCCTGACGCAGGCGAGTTTCATCGCCTCGTTAATTTTGGTCGCGCCGCAATCCAGCGCGCCGCGGAAAATAAAGGGAAAACAAAGTACATTGTTAACCTGGTTGGGGTAGTCGGAGCGGCCGGTCGCGATAATCGCGTCCGGGCGTGCCTCAATGGCCCGCTCCGGCATGATTTCCGGCACCGGGTTTGACATCGCCAGAATCATCGGCTTGTCACCCATGGTCTTGACCGCTTCTTGCGACAGCACGTCGGGGCCGGATAACCCCATAAAGATATCCGCGCCGACCATCGCCTCTTCGAGGGTGCGGCAGTCGGTTTCGGCGGCATATTTTTCCTTCCACTGGTTCATGCCTTCCTGCCGCCCCTGGTAAATGACGCCTTTGCTGTCGGTAAGAATAACGTTGGACTTTCTTACCCCCATGCTAACCAGCAGGTCGACACAGGCGATACTGGCCGCGCCGGCGCCGGAGACCACCAGTTTTACCTCCTCATAGGACTTGCCGACGATTTTCAACCCGTTATACACCGCGGCGGCAGCGACAATCGCGGTGCCGTGTTGGTCGTCGTGGAAAACCGGGATATTCATTCGCTCGGTCAGCTGGCGCTCTATTTCAAAGCATTCGGGCGCTTTGATGTCCTCCAGGTTTATGCCGCCAAAGGTGGGCTCCATCGCGGCGACGATTTCAACCATTTTGTCCGGGTCTGTTTCATCCAGCTCGATATCGAACACGTCGATATTGGCGAATTTTTTGAACAGCACAGCCTTGCCTTCCATTACCGGCTTTCCGGCTAACCCGCCTATCGCCCCCAGCCCCAGCACCGCGGTGCCGTTGGAGATTACCGCCACCAGGTTGCCGCGGGCCGTGTACAGGGAGGCATTGGCCGGATCTTCCGCGATGGCTTCGCAAGCGTAGGCAACGCCCGGCGAATACGCCAGCGCCAGGTCATGCTGGTTGGACATGGGTTTGGTGGGCTGGATAGCCAATTTTCCGGGCGTGGGTTCGAGATGGTATTGAAGTGCATCTTCTTTGAATGAGTCTGTCATGCTTTATCCTAATTATTGTTCGATTAGCAGTAGTCTGGTAATTGTATGTTAATACGTAAAATGGTGCTCTAAAGTCTTTATTTCCAGCCCCCCAGTCTTCTCCACCGGTTGACAATACCGCAAAACAGCTCGGCCGTTTTCATTGCATCATAACTGGCTGAGTGGGCGCTGCTGTTACTAAATTCGACTCCGGCCACGCCACAGGCTTTAGAGAGGACTGTCTGTCCGTATGCCAAGCCCGAAAGCGTGACGGTATCAAAACAGGAAAACGGGTGGAATGGGTTGCGCTTGATATTGCACCTGGTGGTGGCGGCGTTGACAAACCCGAGGTCAAAATGCGCATTGTGGGCAACCATAATGGCCCTGGAACAGCTGTTGTCTCTGACCGCCGCACGAATGGGCTGAAACACGGCTTTTAGCGCCTCGCTTTCGGCTATCGCCCGTCGTTCGGGGTCCAACGGGTCGATGCCGTTCACTTCAAGGGCTGCTGGTTCGATGTTAGCACCCTCGAAAGGCGCCACCTGTTGGCAGAAAAGTTCGTCCGGGTAAAGCATGCCATCGCCGTCCAGAAACAGGGTAACTGCGGCAATCTCCAGCAACGCGTCAGTCTGGGCGTTAAAACCGCCGGTTTCCACGTCTACTACAACCGGCAGAAAACCGCGGAACCGCTCGGAAATCGTTAGATTTCCCCGTCCTTCCATACCCTTCGCCACGATTTACAAGACCCGCCAGTTGAGTGTTTCGCCGGCCATTAGCGGCACCATGCTGTCGCTTCCCAATGGGATGCTGGTCGGAACCGTCCAGGCCTCCCTGCGCAGCGTCACGCTGTCTCCGTTGCGGGGCAGGCCATAGAAATCCGCGCCGAAGTGGCTGGCGAAACCCTCCAACTTGTCCAGCGCATCGGCTCTTTCAAAGGCTTCCGCATAGAGCGGCAGGGCAGCGTGGTTGCTGTAACAGCCGGCGCATCCGCAGCCGGTTTCCTTGTTGTCGCGGGTGTGCGGGGCAGAGTCGGTGCCGAGAAAAAACTTGCGGTTGCCGCTGGTAGCGGCGTCGATAAGCGCCTGCTGGTGGCGGTCGCGCTTCA
>JANQKW010000277.1 GCA_028280905.1 Porticoccaceae bacterium | reverse complement strand
GTACCATGCCGGTGTGGCCTTTTAATCGATTCTGGTTCATCGGCTCGGATTTCTTTAACAGCGGGATATTCAGCTGGTTCTTAATGTATTGATCGGGCGATTCCAGCGTCCTCGCCTTGATGGAAATCGTCAGCCGGGCGCTTTTGTCTTCAGGCTGCCCGACAATGGCGGAGGTGCTTTCCTGAAAACTCCAACCTTCGGGAATGTTAAATCGGAACGCCCTTTTTTCATCCTGGTAGATATTGTCGGGAACCGCTTTGGAACCGTAATTTTTACCCCAGATCAGACCATCGGTGGCGATTCTAAAGGGCGTGACATTCAACTCCGCATCCGGTGTCTCCGGCAATTTGCCGGCTTGGTCAATCACTTCTCTTAATCTTTTATCGTTGCGTGGGTGCGTAGCGAAAAGCCCGTGGTAGTTGGGCGTTTTTCGGCCTAGCTCCTTATCCTTTTTCTTCTGCAAGCGCTCGTTATCCTTGAGCAGCGAAACGACCTCGATCATCGCCTGCGGCTGGTAGCCGGCATCGTAGAGGTATTGGGCGCCCACCCCATCGGCCTCCAGCTCCATCTCCCGACCAAAGCCGCTAACCACAGTGGCACCCCATAGCGCGCCCGCTTCCGCCACGTCACCGCTGCGGGTCAAAACACCCAACACGCCCGCGATTAATTGCGAACCCGCCGCCGCGTTTTTTTGCCTGGCATGGTGCCTCTCTGTAACATGAGCAACTTCGTGAGCCAGCACAGCAGCCAATTCCGCCTCGGAATTCAGGTAGGCGATCAACCCCCGGTGGATAAAAATATAACCGCCGGGCAGCGCAAAGGCGTTAATGGTTTCATCGTCGATCACCGTAAAGGTGAATGTCAGGCCGCGGGTATCGGAAACCGCGACGATCTTTTGCCCGATGCTCTTAACGTAGTTGACCAGCTTTTCATCTTCGTAGATGGGCATTTCCTGAAGTATTTGTTCATAAAGTTCGCGCCCGGTTTTTTGCTCCGAACTCTCGGCCAAGGCGAGATTGCTTGTGACGAGCAATAAAGCCAGGCATATATTCAGCAGAGCGCGCACCGTGCTAATCCTCCACTACAGCCGCCTTGGTAAAAAAGGTGCGAAGTTGTTTGCCGATGCCGTCGCACGCCTCGGACTGAACCCTGGCAATAAAGGGCACGGGCGCCACCACCGCGATCAAATACGAGGAGCCGCGGGCATCGACACGCACCCTGCCCTCTTCATCGACATCCTGCAGATCCCAGATGATGGCTTCATAATCGGAGGCCTTGTCCCAGGTGGCAAATCCGAAACAACCGCCGCCACCCGGACCAACCGCGCAACTCAAGCTGCCGTCGCTTTCCGTGACCTCGGTGTTGCCATCGACCCAGATCATGTAGCGAACGCCGATATCCTTTACCCGTTCGGCAATCATCGGCTCCTGTAACATGCGCTGCATTCTTTTCAAGTGCAGCGGCGCGGTGCGGGGCTCGAACCAGGGGTACAGTTGGTCGATAAACTCCTCTTCAGGATAGACGCTAACGATGCCGCCATTGGCCAACTTATTGCCGATGCAGGAAATAAA
Source organism: Porticoccaceae bacterium (assembly GCA_028280905.1). Classification (GTDB taxonomy): domain Bacteria; phylum Pseudomonadota; class Gammaproteobacteria; order Pseudomonadales; family Porticoccaceae; genus JANQKW01. Next base: position 9,685 of record JANQKW010000277.1, on the reverse strand, counting down.
GTCCGGTTCCGTTTCATATTCTCCGGCCTGGCGACGCCCCAACACCACAACCTTCTCCGACGAATCCAGCACAATACTGGTGTCCTTGCCGCGGTACTCGTCAATATTGGTGGACGTAGTGCAGCTGCAAACCAAAACTATCAACGGAATAATGCCTATCAGTCTAGTCATACCTCATTACCTCCCTTCACGGGTTGCTGCTCCTTCAGCCTGAACTCCAGCCACCTCTGCACATCGGGAACCCTTGCAAATCGCGTGATCAACTGAACGCCGACATCGCGAAGCGCCATAACGGTGGCCTGGTTCAGCGCGGTTTCATCCGACGACATCAGTTGATCGACGCTCTTGCCGTAGCTGGTCATTATCCAGTCGGCAACCGGCTGCCCGTTGCCGTCGAACACCTGGATGTTATATTTTATCCAGACTTCAAATACCTGCAGCTTGGTGTCCCTGGGCATTGCCAACTGCACGTCCTCCACGTGGGGCGCGATGACCAGGTCCACCGCCGATTGCTGTTGCGGTAACGCATCCAGCACAGCCACTTGCCGGAATAAATCGCCCAGTACTACGTTGAATAATTCGACCTGGGACTGCCCCATGGCAATCGAGACCTTGCGCTCGTTGGTATAGGTGTAGTTGCTGAACTCCTCGTCAAAATAGACCCCCGCGACCAACGGAATTTCCCGGGTAAGCGCCGAGGGAAAGTCGCCCGCCACATTCACATTAGTCGGCCCACAGCCAATCAGAAGCAGGCTGAGGAAGACAACTATGACATATCTTGCACCACCCATTTATTCCACTCCTCTAATTAAGGCTATTAAGGCCGACAAAGGTTCCGCCGTTGCGATAACTCAGTTCTCTCATAAGGTTAGCAAAGCGCGAAGCGGTTTGCGCTCTGCCGCCGCTAACCAAGAAATGCACAGGAAAACCCACGGTGTGGATACGCACGCGCCTCTCGCCGCTCAGCGCCTGCTTGTTGATTTTTTCAACGGCGTCCAATACCTGGGCGATGGAGCGCCCGGTAAAGTCATCGCCAAACACATAGAGGCTGATATTCCTATCCGCCGCATAAAACGACCGTATCGCCCGCTGCACGCCCTCCACGGGGCTGGAATTGCTGAAAGGGGTCCAGGTGGCCAGCCGATCGATAATCGCTTTGCGGCGCCCCGGGGTATCCGGAATCCACTTGCCTCGATAACTGGAGAACATGTACCCCCCCATGTCGTTCATAATCTGGATTCCCTTGACATCGGGATAGATGTCCAGAATGTTGATCATCTCCTTGCGCACCTTGGGCCAGGCGAAGTTGAACATGCTTCCGGAAGTGTCAACAATAAAAATCAAATACTCACTGTCTACCGGAATGCCGCCGATAATATTGTTTTCAACCCGGTTGCGGTCCGCCAGCAGCCGCTCCATCTCCTCGGTTAGCACTTGCAGCGCCAGGGTCAACTCCTGTTGTTCGGTAGTGTCGACCTGGGCAATGGCGTCCCGTTGACGCTCAAGGCTGGCCAACTGTTCCTGCAATCTTGCAATTCTCAAACGCAGCTCTGAAAGCTGCTCCTCCTTAGAGGTCAATTCCCTGTTGAGGATCGTGGTTTCACCGCGAATATCAAACAATTGTTGCTGCAAATCCGCAACACTGCCATCCAGATCCTGGCCCTGTTCGAACGCGGTAGACTCCACCGTGCGGGCAATCAACAACAGCAGCACGATGGCGCCGAAGCCACAGCTGATAACATCCAGGAAGGAAATATTAATTTCCGACATTGAGCGCTTGCGCCGCCTCATGGCCAATCCCTCGACGGACTGAGAAAGGCGCCTCTCGACTGCAACGCCAACTGCCAAAATCCCGAGGCGGCCTGGGGATCGCCCTCCATGGGAAACAGAATAATATTGACCGGTAATCCCCTGGGGAGCGCCTTGACCGCCTTATTAAACAGGTTTACCCGCTCTTTCCCGGATACCGTATTGTTTTTCGGCTGCGTTTCTCCCTGGGTAGGCAGGCCGTCGGTGATTAGAAACAGGTTGTCGGCTGGCTTTTCAAATTCGTCCAACGCCATAAAGGCATTTAACAGACTTGTGCCTCCCTGGGGGACGGTTTCATCGAGCGACGCAAACAAGTCGTCGAGAAGGCCGCTGTCGTTGGTGTCCAGCCACTGCCCACCGGTGCCCTCCAACAAAGGCAAAGCGGAGGTCGCAAAACCGTAAACCTGGAATTGGCTCTGTTTCGGTAACTGCGCTACCAACCATTCCACCGTGAGCTTCGCCCGCATCCATTTTTCAGCTCGCCTCTTCGAGTCATCATCCATATTGCGCCGCCGTATCACGTTGACGATAGAATCAGACAGCATGCTGGCGGAGACATCCACCAGTATCATAATACGTCGCCCGCCCAGCTTAAGCCCGGTTAGGTACTGGCGCTGCCCGTCGCCGATCAAGCGGCGAAGATCGTCATCGCGGCCGCTGTCTTGCAGATTGGCGGTCTGTTCCTCCAGTTCCTTGACTTGCTGCCGCAGTATCGCGATTTCATCTTCCGGGTCGGACTGTATGCTCAGCTCGCGCTTGGTTTCATCAACTTTTTTTAGCACCCGCACGGACAAACCCTGCGCCTGCACCGTCTGCTCCTCGATTTTACGAAGGCTATTGCGCAACTGGACCAGATCGTCTTCCGCCAAACGCAGGTCTTCCTGCAGCAAATTGACCTCCGCCACCAGGTTGGGGTCTGCGGTTTCAACGGCCTCAACGTCGTGTTTCAAAATCAAAAATAGCAGCGTCACGGCGCCGAAGCCACAGGCCATAATGTCCAGAAAAGACAGACTGAAAGTGGTCATTTGCCGCTTTCGTCTCGCGCCAGCCATTTAGCGTTCCTCGATTAACCTAAGTTGGAAACCGCTTATGTTGATGTTGTCCCCAGGCTTTAAGTCATGCAGCGCCGCAGGGCTTTCAATATCTGTCTGGGCAGCCTTCAATACGATCCTTCCGCCGTTTTTCAACAGCAGCAACCTGTGGTTGTCGGCGGTAGTTTCCGCGGCGGGCTTTATGCCCTCGGGGGTAACGGCCAGCGCCAGCCGCTCACCTATTCTGTAGGCCACGTCCCCGACCAACACATGGCTGGCTGCACCATTGGCCGGTGCTCGCTCATCACTCGCGTCCACAGCCACAGGTTTTTCCGTCAGCGGCAAGCGGGTGACAAAGTTGATATCGCCCTCCGTGCTGCGGATAGCATCAATGTTGGCCAGACAATTCGACGCCAGGCCCGATTCGGTGAGTGTTGTCGCACCGCCGCCGTTTAACAGCAACCCGTTGCCCAGCAGTTGATTGATACGGTGGCTAAAAATGACCCTTGTCGACTCCCCGGCCAGTCTCTGCAGCGCGGACGCCAAGGGTTTTTGTTGACTCTCGCCGGCCCGCTTGATATCCGACCGACTGAGGTTTAAACGCAGCGCACCCTTGGCGGTGTCCAGCTCAATCGGCAGCTCGCTGGCGTGTTGCAACTGCTCGACCCAATTGGGCAACTTGTCGTGTAACTGCTGTTCACCGGCCGCGGTATGTAACGGGTCATAGCGGTATTGGCGTATAAACTGGTCGGCGATATGATGCGCCCAAGACTCATAGCAGGCACTCAGGCCAACGTCCGCCAACACCTCAACGCCGGTTCGCGCCAGCTGCTCAGCTGTCTGAAGCCGCGTCAGCACAGTTTGGTGCAGTTGCACATCCACATGCAGCAGTTCGCCCGACACGCCGGCGCAATCGGCTACCGCGGAATCAACCAGGCCGACGACATCGAACGGCAACGCATTGCCCAAGCCCAGCAGTACGCTTAATTGGTCGTCGGTAAAACTGCCGGGAACGGCAAAGATCACTTCCTCGGGAGAGCCGGCTTCCCCGTGTAACTGCAACAACTGCGCGTAGGCGAGGTCCGCATGGTGCCTGGCAAATCTGCTGGAGATTTGCAGAGAGGATAAATTCAGCTGCCGCCAATACTGGTTAAATGCCCGCTGCGGTTCCAGGTAACGGCGCCGCATGGCCGCCTCGCCGGTAATCACGCCGTCCTTGCCGAGCAGCGCGTAACCGGGGCTTACTACCCTGGTTTCGCCGTGAAAACAACGCACCCCAATATCGTTAATTTCTATAATGGCGATATCCATCAGCTCACCTGATCTGATTTAAGGTGACGAATTAGCTTACTGTCGCAGTAACTGTGCGTATCCAGCACCAACCGTTCTTGTTGCAACTGCAGCTGGTGCATCAGAAACATCACCACGATGCTGATAACCAGCGCGATAAACGTGGAGTTGAACGCCACCCCTAAGCTGGCCGTAACGCCGGCGATGTCGCCCTGCACCGCCTTGTGAGCCTGCCCCAGCGCTTCACCGATGCCGCGAACCGTGCCGATAAACCCAATGGAGGGAATCGCCCAGGCGATATAGCGCACCATCGACAATTCCGAATCCAGCCGGTCGGACTCGGTATCCAACACTTCGCCGACAGCGCTCGATACATCTTGGATATTGCGGGTAGAGGAAAATCGCTGCAAGGCTGCGATCAACACGCGGGGCAGCAAGTAGGACTGTTGCTCGTCGGGCAACGCCTGGATCGGCCTGGACATTTGCCGGGCGTCCTCAGGCAGGATTCGAGTGCCCTCGTCAACACTGAGCAACTTGCTGTTGAACAATTTGCGTTCATTGATGGTGCGGTGCGCCTTCAGGCCCATAATGGCCACCGCCCAGAACATCAACACAAAGCAGGCCTCCTGCTCGTAATCCTTGACGACGATATAGAATGACCGCTCCGCCACGTAGGCCTGGCCGGCTGCCTCCATCGCCAATTGTTGCTCCAGAATGGCATTGGCATTGGGCCTTACCAAGGTAACGTAAAAAGCATGCACAATAATTAATGCGACAATCAGGGCAAACACCTGATAGATAAACTCCGACGACGCACGCTGTTTCATTCCTATCCTCGACTCATCTCAATGTGCTAAATATCCACTGGAAAAGGTACCGAAAAATCTTCGACAATCTCTTCCGTGGGATCAAATTCTTCCTCATCACCGGTTGCGCGGGGCGGTTCCGGCGCGGATGTCTGTTCCACCTGGTCCGGTTCTTCGACCGGTTCCTCCTCCGCCGCGACCGGATTCACAAGCACAACGGCCACGAAAGTCACCAACACCACAGACAAAAGGGCCAGACTTGCGGACCTGCCTATGGAAAATTTACCTTTGCTGTCAAGAACCCTCATCACCGTTCACTATTCCGCGTATCTGGCTACCCGGAACCCCACGTCGTCCCTGCCCTGTTCGCCATAGTCGCGAAAAGACAACCGCAGCTCGACAAGGCTTCCATGCCGCCAGCTTGCACCCCGCAATACCCTGAATTCGCCCTTTTCAGGGCCGGTCGGGTCAACTTCAGCCTTGGCAGACAGGCTCATTTCTATACCATAATAGTCGTTTACCCACTCGGAGACGTTACCACCCAGATCTAACAATCCCTTTTCGTTTGGCGAGAAACTGCCCACGGGGGCAGACACCGCGAAGCCGTCATTGTAGGTTTTGACAACACGGCCGACGATTTTCGCCGCGCTAATATCCGCGTAGTTTCCCACCCTGGCTTGCGGCGGGAATTCACCCTTCCAATCGTATTTCAGCATGGCATCGCCGTTATAGCGAGCCGCCCATGCCCACTCCGCCTCTGTGGGCAAGCGATAGCCGGTAGCCAGGGGGTTATAGCCAACCACTTTGCCGTTTTCAACCTGGTACGCCAATGGCAACTTTTCCTTTTCACTCAACCAGTTACAGTACAAGGCCGCCTGCTGCCAACTGATGCTGACCACCGGTTGCCGGGGTGTATCGAGCGTTTGACCGCTGGCATGGCTGGAGCTGTGCTTGCTCTGAAACGCCTTGAACTGTTCGTTGGTAACCTCTGCCACCCCCAAATAAAACGCCCTCTCAAGCCGGACTTCGCGCAGCACTTCATTGGAACGGCGGCCGGCTTCCCGACGCGATGCGCCCATCGTGAAACTGTCCTCGGGTTTGAACAGCTTAAGCGCTTGTCCGCCCGGACTGGTAATACGCCTGGGCGTGGCCGCCCAGCGAGCCTGCTTTTCGGTCAGCAGTTTTACTTGCACCACTTGCTCCACGCCGGGTTTGGGTGAGATGGTCTGGGCTTTGCTGGCATAGCCGGCTTTGCGCACCTCCAGTTTGTGCGCCTTGGCCGGCAAATTGACCGTAATTCCCGACTTTCCTCTCAATCTGCCGTCAATCCAGATCTCAGCGTCTTTAGGGGTCGTCAATATGCGGATATCGCCCGCGTTCGCCGAGAGGTTAACAGACATTCGCGTCTCTTCACCTGAGTTCAACTGGACTGTCCGCCTGGCCGTTTGGTAGCCATCCAGAAATAGTGAGATCCGGTGTTCTTTGCCGGGGTCCAACGCCAATTCCGCCGGTGCGGTGCCGCGAAAACTGCCGTTGACCGTGATGCTGGCGCCCGTCGGTCGACTGGCAATCGCCAGCAAGGCGTCGGCCGGGTCGAGCACTGGGGTCTCCTGAGTCAAGGTTTCACCCGCGGCAACCGATAATGTCCTCTGCCAACGCTTGAAGCCAGCCAGCTTTAGCGACACCAGTTCGCCGCTCTCCAGCAATTCGGTGGTCAAGGGCGTAACGCCGCGGACCTCACCGTTAACCGTTACCGTCGCCCCCGCCGGTCGCGAAGAGATGACCAACTGCCCCCAAGCGGGCTCTAGCGACAACTCGATATGCTGAGTCTTGTCCAGACCCTCGACTTGGATATCGGTCTGCAGCGGGAAATAACGCTCCGAGGTCAAGGTGATGCTGTGACTGCCGGGCGATAAACCTGAGACTGTGACAGGCGTTTTACCCTTCTCAATCCCATCCACCCGCACCTCCGCAGCTGCGGGATGTGAGGTCAGCGAGACATGCCCCGGTTTTTTTTGCAGAGTTATCGCCAGCTTTTGCGAATCCGCTTCCGACACCCTGAAATCCGTCTGCGACTCGAAATACCCCTCCGCCACAGCCGTTGCGCTGTAATCTCCCGGCCTTAACAGATAATTGCCAGACAGGGAAAACACCAGGCCGCCGGTGATATCCAACTCCGCGTCCGCTGGCGAGACCTCCACAATCAATGCCCGCGCAGTGAGCAGAAACCACAGCACGGCTATCAGGACTAACAAGGCCGCTGCCACCATTATGGCCAGCGGCTTGAAAAGTAACCTTTTCAGCTGTTGCGCGCGACTTGGCGGCGCGCTGTCTATCGGCTGGAATTCAGCGGCGGAAATACCCGAGGCTTTCGTCTGCCGCTCATCTGGATGTAGCGTTTGAGGAGGTGCAACAGGATCAGTCATCAAACGGGCTCAGTACAAATTATGGTGATAGAGTTCACCGTATCCTCACCCGTCACTTGAAACTCCACCCGTACGTCTCTGTAGCCCGGACGAACGCCGGTAGCCACATAGTTGCCAGGCGTTAACGCCACCTGTTTGCTGCTAAAGTTGCCGAGTTCGCCGACCTTGTACAGGTTTACCCGCGTCTGGTTGTCGGAAATCAATTTTACCAGCACCGGTGACGCCGCCTTTTTCAGGGACGCCTCTAAGCCGCTTATCTGCCTCTGCAATCGGGGGCCGGGGTTGGAGACGCCCTTGGCATCGCGCAGCGTTTGCTCGCCCCTGCGAAACACCCCCGGGGTAGCCAAACGAATGGGATCACTTAGCAGTTTTTCAATCGCGCTATCGAGGTCGGCCCGCGCGCTGGTCCGCAATTCACCGACCCTGGCGTCAATCACGGACGAGTCTTTGCCGAGTACCTGTTTATAGATATCTCGCGCCTGCTGCCACTGCTCGGCCCGTTCTGCTTTTTCAGCCGAGACCAATGCCTGGTTTAGGCTGCGCTGGGCCGCTCTGTTGCGGGCCTGCACCAACGCGCTGCTCGCCGATTTGTCCTGCGGGCGAAGCCGGGTAGCGGCAATAAAAGCCTTCTCCGCCTCGGCGAGCTTACCCTTGTCGAGCGCGCTGTACCCTGCACTCATGGCTTCGACAAAATCGCGGTCGAGGATCAGGGCTTCCGCGCGCCGCTTTCCCTCGCTTGCCCGCGCCGACTGGTGGTCTAGCTTCACCGCCTGCTCGAAAGCCGCTTTCGCCTTGTCGAGTTCACCTTGTTCGAGAAATTCATCTCCCTGCGCAACCAAGGCCAGAACTTGGTCGAGGCTGTCACTGCGGCGCAGCCCACTGGCAGCCTCTCCATGCGTGGGTTCTATCGCCAACACTTGTTTAAACTGCTCGGCGGCAGCCGACCCATCGCCTTTCTTGAGGTATTCAGCTCCGGACTCCATTGCCGCGGCAATAACCGCGGGGATTTCCCTCTCCAGGGCGGCCAGGCTACCAAGCGCTGAGCCATAAGAGGATAATGACTCGGCAAAGTTTCGTTGACGATAGTACACATCGCCCTGCGCGGCGCTATCCATGGCTTGCTCAAAGCGTTGCTTGCCCCATAGCACCACTTGCTTTTTTTCCAGGTACTGCTGCTTTTCCAGGATTTGCTTCAGCACATCCTGGGCTTCGCGCCGCGCTTTCGCCAACTGCGCCTCCTGAAAGGGAGATTCCAACGGCTTGGCGGGCAGCGCTTTGATAGTCTCCACCGCAACAGGCTGTGTTTCGGGGGTTCTAACCAGCTCGGGCAACACAAAAATCACCAACAGCGCCAGCAATACAGTGGCGGCCAGCGCGAACACGGTGAGTCGATTCTGGTACCAGGCGCGAAATTGCGGTTCCCCGCCGTCGGCAATCGGATTGCTGAGCGGCACCTCAGCCGGTGTGATTTTTCTGGTGCCCTGATTCTCAGGTACAGGGTTTTCGGACATACTTCGGTATCTTTCCCATGGCCTACTGTTGAACGCCGCGCTCGGCGCGGTAAATCTCACCCAGGATTTCCTTCCACTGGTCATACTGGGCCTCGACATTTCCGGTCAGCGTGATAGTTCTGTCCTCCAATTCAATCACTCGCGGCTCTATCTCGGCTTCCAGAGATTGCCCTAACTCCAACAGGGCTTCAACATGTATCTGCGCCTCGGCTTTCTTGGCCAGGCCGCTTTTCACCAGCAACCCTCCCGCCCCGGCTGCAACGGCGCCGCCCACCTGCGTGGAACCACTGTCAGAACCCGCGGCGACCACACCGCCGATAATCGCGCCGACACCGGCAATCAGACGGTTGCGTGACTGCCTGCGCAACTCCCTGACGTTCAGAACCTCTTCATAACTCAAGGTACGCCATGTCTGATAGGGGGTGCCCATTTGTCTTGAAAAGGCGTCGTAGTATTCCTGTAGCGTATCGACATACAGGTAGTCCCGCTCTCGAATTCGTTGAATTCGCGCGATGATAGGGTCATTGGTCGCGGGCAACCGCACAATCTCCAGTTCGCCGTCTTTATTGGCGCTGATATGGGAGGCGAAGGCGTCCGGCGCAAAATCCTTTGCGAACCGCAGCTCGGAAATGGTTCGCAACTCTTCCGCCTGTTCGCCGGATAGTTTTGCCCGGTACTGCATTAAATCATTGGCAATTCGATTGAAAATCCCCTGGAATGGATCCCTGTCCAACTGCTCGCGTTTTTCGTAGGCATACTTGCCGATCACTTCCTTATAATCTTTTGTGTACCACTGTTTGCCGCTGCTGTCG
>JANQKW010000270.1 GCA_028280905.1 Porticoccaceae bacterium | reverse complement strand
AGTAGCACCGACGTTAGCGGCCGTCTGGGGACAGTGTTTGAGACCCTCACCGGCAGGGATGCCGGTGCGGAGCTTACACGGACGTATTCACAGCGAGTCTCAAACACTGTCCCCGGATGGCCGCGGAATAGTGGCACAAACACAAGTCAAAAAAATACACCCTAGTGAAGCCTTAAAACCGTAACCAGCACTTCATTGCGTTTAAGCGGTCCGGGCACCCAGGGCCCGCTGTAGCCCGCGTATCTTGGCGCGCCCGCTATCCCGTAACCATTATCCGACAACCACTTTTCAAGTAACGACAGGTGCTTGGTGAAGTTGGCCTCATTCCCCGCACCGGTAAACTGATACGCCGCGATCAACTCGCTCGGCACTTCTCTTAACGTCACCTTCGCATTATTAGGCATGGGAAGCGTTTCCGTCGTCCACTTCGACGGCATCACGAATGATACCGTCCATGTGTCGTCCGGATTCTGGGATCGTGTCACCGGCGCCGTCATCTCGATTTTTTCCGATCGCTCCCGGGTAACCGGAGCAGTCATATCAATTTTTTGCTTGGTTGTATTATTACCAAAGATAAAATCAGCAAGCGGCCGAAAACGCCAGCCCGAAAGTCAGTGGCAAAAGTAATCTGCGCATAATCAGTTTCCCTGGTTTTTAGCTTTATACGGGATGACCGACCAAATGGATCATTGCGGCATGAACTTTTACTGTCGTTGAAACCTTCCTTCACGCAAGAAATAAATAATTTGGCGAATAACGCTATCGTTGCTCATCAGAAAGGGATGCGACACGGGAAGTTGCATATGGTCTTTCATCCCCTCCAATTTGGTTTTTTCCACTGAAACCTTCCCATCATCATCCTGCGGAATCAGTAGCGATAGCATCCAGTTGATACTTTTGGTGCCGGCAATGATGCCCACATCAAAATTTGCCTTGCCCAGGCTGTTCGGAACACTGACATTGGAGGTGCCCAACTGCAAGCCTGCTTCACCAACAACAAAATTAAAGCCGGGCACCTGGTTCAGCTTATCGACGACTTCGCTGCCTTTATTCGGAGGGCCCAGCATCACCACCCTGCTCAAATTGGGAATCTGTTTTTCACTCAAATACTGCCGAACCAGAATACCGCCAAGCGAATGGGTTACAAAATTTATATCCTCGTCTTTCGGGCACTTTTCCAAAGCCGGCTCAATCGCCTTGTTTGCCAATATCTCTATTGGGAATTCTCTTGATGGGTAACCCAGGTTAACCACCGAGTAACCCTCCTTTATGAGTGCTTGCTCCAGTGCTTGCATGGAGTTTTCAGACCTCGCCAAGCCGTGAAGCAACACCACGCAGGAGGCGTGCGCCAGAGCCGGCAACAATAAAAACACCACCAAGGGAAGCACTCTCATACCGAAAACCAAGGTTATTCACCTCCCACAACCGACGATTGACGAAATCTAGGCATCAAACCGCAGATGACCGCACCACCGAGAATCAAAATTAAAGAACCAACGTGAAATCCCGACAGCGGGTTGCCATCAAACCCATAGAGGGTAACGGTGGCGATACCCAAACCGGCCATTGTGGCGCCGCCAATCAGCCGCGAGGTTGAGGGAACGGGTTCGCCTTTTGCCCGCGACCTGCGCTCCAGCGGTGATAACCAGAGGGCAACCGGCAACAGTAGCAGTAATAGTGCGGCCAACCACAGCGGTCGCGAGAGCCACCAGCTCGCTGAACCGGGTTCCAGGTTTAGGCCGATGCCCCCGCCGATATAGGACGCGCCCAACACCATCACCAATAGGGTCATATGCCAAAGGTAGACCGTCATAATCATGGTGTTAATCACCACCGTGGCCGTCCAGACTCGATGGCGGGACAACAACCGCTGCATGGGCTTTTCAATCGCCAGCAGCAGCCCAAACTGAAGTACACCCAGCGCTATCAACGTCACTTTCGGTGGCAGCGTATTGCTGACCGCCTCACCGGGTGAACCGGCCATCGCCACCGGATAGGGGCCGGTAAACACCAATAGGCACAATAGGCCCAGCGCCAACAGAGAAACAACCAGCAGCACGGCCGGTTTGCCTAACCTTTTATCACGCCAGGCAAAACCCAGGTGATGCATGGCCAACCACACCCAGAAGTAGTTGACCCAACCCATAAAACGCCAGTCAAGCAGAAAAAACGCCAGATCAACCAGCGCCGCCAGTACGATATAGGCCGCAAGCGATACAAAGCCCCATCGTCGCCATATCGCATAGGTGGCCGGCGCCAACAACACGATCATGGTGTAGATAGCCAGGAACCAGGTTGGCACCAATGCCGAGCGCGAAGCAAAAACAATCGTATCTGACGGCAACCCGGCTAAATACAACACGAATGACGTGCCCGCCCAAAAAACGACGAGTAGCAGCAGCGGCGTGAGCAACCTGTGTAACCGCCCCACCAGCCAGTCGGCGTAGGGCGTATTTTTTTGCCGGGCGCTTTCCAGGGACACGGCGTTGGAATATCCGCCCACAATAAAGAAGATGGGCATCACCTGAAACAACCAGCTCAACCACTGCGTCCAGGGCTGCACGTCCAGCATCATGAGCATTTCCATGGCGCCCGTTTCGCTATCAAAATAGGCCGTGGCAATCAACCAGTGCCCGCTAATCACGAACAATATTGACGCGGCCCGCAAGAAATCCACGTAGCGATTACGATCGGCGGGAGTTTGCTCGGCCAGTGAACTGGCCTGCGACCAAATACCCATTCCTTACCCTTGTTGTTTGTTATTCATATCATTAACCAGCGCGCAGTATAGCCCTATTGCCGAAGACGTTCCGATAAGCGCACTGCCAATTTACTCAAGGGTTTTAATTATCGCAACTTTTATGGAAAATGCACCATTCAACACAACCAAAAGCACCGCATACCAAAACTTTTGAGGGTTACGCGATGAACCAGACAGCAGCCTTAATGGCAACGCTAAAGCGGGAACTGAAAGCCCAGGGGATTACCTATGCGCGGGTTGCGCGACATTTGCAGCTCTCCGAAAACAGCATCAAACGGCTTTTTGCCGAGCAAAAATTCTCCCTGCCGCGGCTGGAACAGGTGTGTCAGCTGCTGGGGATTGAGCTATCGGACTTGATGCAGAAAATGGTGGAGCACAGCCACCGCATAGAAATGCTTACCGAACAGCAGGAACGGGACATCGCCGCTGATATAAAACTGTTGCTGGTGTCTATTTGCGTGCTGAACCACTGGACATTTGATGAAATACTCGAAGCCTATACCTTGTCCGAATCCGAATGCATTCAACTATTGGCAAAGTTGGATCGCTTAAAAATTATTGAATTGTTGCCGCTAAATCGCGTTCGGTTGACGGTGGCGAAAAATTTCCGCTGGCGGCCCAACGGCCCCATTCAACAATTTTTTCAGCGCGAAGTGCAGTCCGACTTTTTCCGATCATCATTTACCAATGCCGGCGAAAAGCTAGTTTTCAGCAACGGCATGTTATCCCATATATCCAACGCCGCCATGATGAAAAAGATGGAGCGCCTGGCATTGGAATTTAATGACTTCAGCAATGAAGACACAACCTTGCCACTTGAGCAAAGGTTCGGCACCAGCCTGGTGGTTGCTTTACGAGCCTGGGAATTTAGCTTGTTCCGCGAATTTCGAAGGGATCCGGGCGCCAAGCCTTTTTGATTCCCGGCGGTTTCATCCCTTCCGTTTGGAGTGTTACCCAGTTCCCTCGGCCCAAGAACCACCCGTCACCGATACTGCGTTGTTATAAACCGCGATACTTACGCACATCTCGCTAGTTCACCTTGTGCAAGCCCGGCAGCTTGATGGTCAACATGGTCCAGTAGGGTATCCAAGCATCCGGCCGGCCGTCGATCTGCAACCGCAGCCCATCCCGATCATCGTGCACCACCCAGTCGTTGCCGTAGTCGTCGGTGTAGTGATCACCCGCCACGGCCCGGGTTTCAATCAATATCTGTTCAACATTACCTTCTAGTTTAAATGTCATGATTTATCCTCCAGTTGCAGTGAAAAGGACCCTCCGCCATATTGATAATGGTCCAAAAAAGCCGGCTTCAACAAAAACTATTAGAGAATAAAAATCGATCTTCTTATAAAACGCCTGACGCGCTACTGGAACCCAATTGCCAGATTACATTAACCCCACCTTCTCCCGATTAAGTATACTGTTGCAAACTGTCCGTAATTTGAGGGGGCATATGAAAAGGCCTAGTTTTTCAACCATTTCCAATATTGCCCAGATACTCGCTCTAATATGCTCTCCGTTTATTTTGTTTATTATCGACAGGGAATTTTTATCAAGGGAAATCACGCCCTACATAAGTGTTAAAGATACTCTCTATCTGTTGATTACATCGCTGCTGGCTCTTACCCTATTTATCAAATTATTTTTTTCGAAGATCAGGGAGTTAATTGCCATTAGGCCGTTTTATTCAGATGTTCAGCACAACTACTTTTTTGATGAAGACGGAACTGTTGTCACCCGATCTTCATACACATTCGTGAACGGATGGCTGAGAAAACTGGGTAAGTTGCCCAAGGAAAACCTAGTATGGTTTGCGCAATTAGATGAAAGGCCAGTTTTTTATCGCCTTTACTATCGGGGCAGCTACCTTGATCGAACGCTCACAGCTGAAGAACCGGAAATCATCCCCTCGGGAAACAAAAAAGGGGAGACTTTCTGGAATGGCAACCTGAAGTGAAGCCGCAAGCGGAGAGAAAGGAAAAATTGGGTTTTATGGTGGAAATAAAGACGCCGGAAACGGAAAATTCAGCATATGCAAAAGACGGAACCAAGCTGGGTTTTGGTGTTCAATTAAGGACGGCCAAAGCTCTTTTAACAGCCTACGCGCCATTCGGATATAAATTTGTTTTACTTGATCCATCTATAACCTTAAGGGATTCTGAAACCTTGGCCGAGATTCCCGGCAAATCTAAATCACTCAAAAAACCTAGAGTATCGCCTGACGGGTCTATTCTTACGCTATCGATCAAGAACCCTTCACTCGGCAAACGATACTGGATTCACTACAGATTCGAAAAGTGCGAGTAGCAACCATGTCCGGCAAATTGTTCAAATGCAATCAATGTGGCGACTGCTGTAGGAACCTAGATGAAAAAAATGCCGTTCTTCTTTTACCGGAGGATATCGCTAATTTGTCAACCCATCTGAAGCTGCCTGTCAGCCGCCTCCGTGATGAGTATTTGGAAATCAGCCGAGTAATTTCCGAGCTATATGGCAAAACCGTTTACCAACTTCGCAATGACCACGGAAGATGTCTATTCCTTGACAGGGACAACTTGTGCACTATATATAGTGTACAGCCGACACAGTGTCGGTTAGGTCCAACGCACTTCATGTCTGAGAAAATGCGTCACTACGACTGCATGAAGGGTATTGACCTAATAAACACAGATAAAGCCGATCACCTATTTTTTTCCAAATTACTTTACGAGGAAAACGATATGCCCGCAGCACCTATGGACGGAATGTTAGAAATCGCCGCATCAGTAAAAGAAAACGTTGATGCAGATACCACTTATCATCAGCAAAGAAACCCTGAGGCGACTGATAGTAAAGCGAATATTCCAGGCAGGGAAGAAACCAAACCCGATTCAAATCGGATCGCCGACTGAGATGGCTAGACGTCAATTCGATCCTTGACATCACCGTAGAAGGTTTTGACGAATCCGGCGACTTTATTATTCGCAAAAGGCCGCTCAAAAAACCCTACTGAGATAACCCGGTTGTTGCTAATCTGCCAATGTCTCCGTAATCACTGCATCAATTACGTGGATAACGCCGTTGGTCGTGTAGATATCAAACGTCGAAACAGCGGAGCCCTGAACGCTCAGCACACCGTTATCCACTTGGATACTAATGTCTTCATCGCCCAATGTGTTGACTGACTCGCCGTTTAGCGAGAATGCGGTTACCGAGTCAACGGTGGCGCCGGCTAT
>JANQKW010000268.1 GCA_028280905.1 Porticoccaceae bacterium | reverse complement strand
ACCGGGGGTGCAGCTGGTCCGCCCGCTGAAGGTTTTCGGCGAACTCCACTCGCCTGCCGGACACGGCGAGGTGCTGCTCGAAAATGTGCGGGTGCCCGTCGACAACATGATTCTCGGCGAGGGCCGCGGGTTTGAAATTGCGCAGGGGCGCCTCGGCCCCGGCCGCATTCACCACTGCATGCGGTTGATAGGCGCGGCCCAGCGCGCGCTGGAGTTTATGTGTCGGCGTGTTGAGTCACGGGTGGCTTTCGGCAAGAAACTATCTGAACAGGGCACCATTCGCGCCGATGTCGCGAAATCCCACTGCGATATCGTCCAGGCGCGCCTGCTCACCCTGGCCGCGGCCGACAAACTGGATAAATACGGCAACAAGGAAGCCAAGGACTTGATTGCCATGATCAAGGTAGTGGCGCCGCGAATGTGTCAAGAGGTCACCGATCGCGCCATGCAGTCTTTCGGCGGCATGGGGTTGTGTCAAGACACGCCGCTGCCGGGATTTTTCGGCTACGCCAGGTTTGTGCGGATTGCCGACGGACCGGACGAAGTGCACATCTCGCAGCTGGGCAAGCTGGTTATCCAGTCCCATCAGACTGAAGCGGCTCAAGGTTGAAACAAGATGAAGGCGTTGGTTTTTAACGGGCCCAAGGATATCGACTACCACAGTTTTGACGATCCGCAACTTACCGACGATCGGCATATGATTATCCAGGTCAAGCACTGCAGTATTTGCGGCTCGGACTTACACATGTACCACGGCGGGCAGATTGGCGACTTCGACTATTCTCAGCCAACGGAACCCTTTTGCACGGGTCACGAAACCATCGGCGAAGTGGTTGAGTTGGGCAAAGCGGTTACCAGACACCGCATTGGCGACAGCGTATTGGTCGCCGGCGGGGTAGGCTGCGGAGAGTGCCGCCGCTGTCTTGCGGGTCAAATCAATCTGTGCGAAGCCTGGACCACCGGCACCCCATCGACGGCCTACGGCATCAGCCCACTGGTTCAAGGCGGGCAAGCCGAGTATCTGCAGGTGTATCACGCGGACATTGGCGCCACAACCATTCCCGAGGGCATTGGCAACGAGCAAGCCTTGCTGTTAACGGATGCGCTGAGCACCGGCTACTATGGCATTAAGCTGGCGCAGGTTAAACCGGGCGACAGTGTCGCGGTAATTGGCCAGGGCCCGGTGGGAACCATGGCGGCGGAAGCGGCAATGGCGGTGGGCGCCGAGGCGGTGTACGCGATAGATCCGGTAGCTTCGAGGCGGGAGAGAGCCCGCACTTTCGGCGGCGTTCCGCTGCATCCGGATGAAGCCATCTCCAGAATACGGGAAGATACTGGCGGGCTGGGTGTGGACGCGGTGATCGAGGCGGTAGGCGTAGGCGATACGCTTAAACAGGCCGTCAGGTTGACGCGCTTCGGCGGCCAGATTTCCATACTGGGTATCTTGCAAGACAGCTCCTCCGTGCCGATGCACAAAGCCCAGGCAAAAAGCATTTCGGTACACGGTGGAATAGCGGGAGTCGTCGATTGCTGGTCCGAACTGATACCCCTGGTTCAAAACGGGAGCATCAAAGCCGAAGGCATGTTTTCACACCATTTCAAACTGGCGGAGGGCGCCCGGGCCTATGAAGCCTTCGATAAGCAGGCGGATAATATGATGAAAGTTTTGATGACGCCCTGAAACAACGATTTTCCTCACCGACAAGCGTTATAAGGAACCACGAACATGAGTTTGACAAACGCACTGGATTTTTCAGGCAAGCAGGTATTGGTAACGGGCGGCTCCGACGGCATTGGCTATGGTGTAGCCAGGGCATTTCTCGATGCAGGAGCATCGGTAAGCATTACCGGAACCCGGCCGCAGGATCAATATGACAAGGATTTTAGCGGACTCGCCTACCATCAACTCAACACGGCGGACGGCGAGACGATAGAAAATCTGGCCGACAACTTTGCCTCCTTGGATGTGCTGGCAAACTGCGTGGGCACGGTACTTTATAAAAAAGCGGAATTTGAGAGGGAAGGCTTTGAACATGTGCTTAATATCAACCTGACCGGGGTGATGCACTTGTGCACCGCATTCCTCGACCTGCTAGTGGCAAGCAAAGGCTGCATTATCAATATGGATTCGGTGGTGTCTATCCACCCCGCGCTCAATAACCCGGCCTACAGCGCCAGCAAGGCGGGACTGGTTCAACTGACCAAGGCGCTGGCGATGAAGTGGGGCCCGAAAGGCGTGCGGGTTAATACCATTGCCCCGGGGATGGTGCCCACCAAGCTAACCGCCAATCAGAATTCCCCGGAAGTTGTGCAGTCCTATATGGACCAGACACCACTGCGTCGCGTGGGCAGCCCCGAAGACATTGCCGGCGCGGTGTTATTTTTCTCGTCGCCGCTGGCGGCATATGCCACCGGCCAACACCTGGTCGTCGACGGTGGCCTGACGCTTTAACTCATCAAGCCGATTACCGCAGCCCATGCCATGTTGTTAGAAGAAAACGCACAAGTCCCGCAGGACTGGGGCGCCATAGCCGAGTACCTGCAAACACAAGGGCACCGTTTTGACGCGGATTTCCAACCGCGCCAGTTTGGCATGGGCAGCGCCAACCTGAACTATCTGATTTCAATGGATGGCAACAAAGCCGTTTTCCGCCGTCCGCCGTCCGGGCCCCTGCCGCCCGGCGCCAACGACATAGCGCGGGAGTATCACGTGCTGTCAAGGCTGGGAGACCATTTTCGCTATGCGCCCAGGGGGCTGATTTACTGCGATGACGAATCGGTGATCGGCGCGCCTTTCTGCATCAGCGAATTCCGCGCCGGTACGGCGATCGGCATCGACCTACCGGAAACGATAATAAATATCCCGAAAATCGGCGACAAGCTCAGCCGGATTCTAGTCGGGACCCTGTCGCAACTGCACTGTGTTGACATCACTGAAGCCGGGCTCGACGACCTGGGCAAAGCGCAGGGGTATTTGTCCCGCCAAGTCCAGGGCTGGTTCAAGCGGGGGAGCCTGGTTTTCGATGATGGACAACTGCGCAAACTCGCGGAGCTGAGGGACTGGCTGGCGGCCAACACACCGGCGGATTCCCCCGCCGCGCTGGTGCACAACGACTTCAAGCTGGACAATATGCTAATTGATCTGGATTCGCTGGAGCTGCAGGGCGTGGTGGACTGGGATATGTGTACTATAGGGGACCCGCTGTTGGAGTTGGCTGTTTTGCTGATGTACTGGGGAGAACCCGACGATTGCCCGTTTTACGCCTTCCAATGCCGTATGCCTTGCCGAGCGGAGGGCTGGTGGAGTCGACGAAAAGTTGTCGAGGAATACTTGGATTCCACGCGCTACACAGCCGCGGAGCCGCAGTTGAAGTTTTACTGGATTCTAGCCCTTTATCGCAACACGGTAGTCTATGCGCAGCTCAACAAACTTTTTGACGGCAACAAACCGGCGGCGTTTACGCAAGAGGCTTTTGAGCAGATCGGCCCGATGATCGATATCGGGCTTGACCACGCGCTGTCGCTCAGGGAAAAACCGCTGGATTGGTAGGATAAAGTGTCTTTGCACTTGATTGAGCATCTTTCGCAATAGATTCTCAGTAGGTCTGATAGTGAGCATTGCGCCAACAACTGAGTTTGTCTTCTTGATTTGGTGCCACTTTCACGTAGTCGTCTGTGAGCAGTTTTTTGAGACTCGGTTTTATGTTTTTCTTTCAGAGTCGGTGACGAATCGCCTGCGGAGATGCCTTTGCAGACACGCTGTAAACCCATCCCTGGGAGCTCGACACCCGCTTCCCTGCGGGTGACGGTCTGCAAAGGCATCTCCCCAGTCAATTCTTCAACTCTACCGCTTTGCTGTTTAACAGGGTGTTTTTATCTGGAAAACAGCACAGCGGTAGATTTGAAGGGTGGGGTCGGGTAAGGGTTTTGGAACCGTCGCCGGCAGGGAAGCCGGCGTCGAGCTTACAC
>JANQKW010000232.1 GCA_028280905.1 Porticoccaceae bacterium | reverse complement strand
TGGCGGCAAGGTGCCATCTGGCGTTGCGGGAACGGGATGTGCCCCTGTGGACGCAAACGGCGTTTTGCTCACTAATCGACAACGGCGAACAAATCCAGGGCGCGGTGGTGTCAAAGGACGGCGCCAAACTGCGGATTAAAGCCAAAAGGGGTGTTGTTCTCGCCAGTGGTGGGTTTTCCCATAATCCTGTTTTGCGTGCCCGTCACCTACCCTATTCGAGCCAAACTCGGTATAGCGTTGCGCCTGTGGAACATATGGGAGATGGTCATATCGCGGGTATCCAAGCCGGTGCCGACACTGACCTCATGGACGAAGCGTGGTGGATACCCGTCTATCAAATGCCAGGCGCTCAACTCACCTGCGGGATGTTTATGGAGCGTTCTTTTCCCGGAAGCATCATCGTAAATCGTCAAGGGCAACGGTTTCTGAATGAAGCGGCTGACTACGATACAGCAGGTCGAAACATGATATCCGCAATAGCTGAGGGTACAGGCGACATGTTGAGTTATTTCATTTTCGACCGGCGTTTTCGGCAACGCTACCCTGCAGGGCCTTTGCTCCCTATGCCCGCGGTGTTTGACTCATTTCTAAATCGCGATAAGCGAAAGCTGATCGTCAAAGCAAAGTCATTGGAACAATTAGCCACTAAACTGGCGATAGACCAGGTGGGCCTTTCACGTACCATTGCCCGCTACAACAGACTGGCATCCACAGGCGTCGACACCGATTACGGGCGCGGCAATGAGCCCTATGAGCGTCATTACAGCGACAGTAAATGTACACCCAATTCAACCATGGCCCCTATCGAGACACCGCCATATTATGCGATCCCGATTTGCCCGGGTGATATCGGTACACGCGGGGGCTTGATCACTGACGACGACGGCCGTGTTCTCCGAACCGGGGGCCGGGCAATTAAGGGGTTATTTGCTATTGGCAGTACCTCAGCTTCGGTAATGGGACAAAGCTACCCCGGGGGCGGCGCCACCCTCGGCCCGGCAATTGTATTTGGCGCGCGGGCCGCAGCAGCGGCAGCTGGAGCCAATCTACTGGCATTTCTCGATAAGCGGTCATAAGCAGATCCCTTTTCGGGCATCCCCGCGTGGCGTACGGCTCGGCATGTTGCACCGCCCTTTCACACCACCCTTATTCATTGTTTGCAATTCGGTTGCTGCGCCTGGTGAGAAAAAATAGCTAGCATGCTAAGATTTAAGTTTTACGGTTCAAGGAACGATTTATGGTCGCCGAAATCAAGTTCAGCGCACTCTCGGGCAAGGCAGGCATGATCTGCGATCAGATCGAGCGCCGCCTGGCAGAAGGCTATTACCGCTTTGGCGAAGAAATCCTGACCCAGGATCTGGTCAAGGAGTTTGACGCCAGTCGCGCACCCGTCGCTTCGGCGCTCAACTATTTACGCGCTTTCGGTTACCTGATTATCACTCCCCAGGTCGGCTGCCGCGTGGTGTCCCCCAGTCTCTCCGAAATCGAAGATTTTTTCACCGTCTATGGTGGAGTGGAAGGCACTATGGCTGCATTCGCTGCTAATCGCCACTACGAAATTGAACTTGTCCAACTTCGGGAACTCCAACAGCAGATCAAG
>JANQKW010000310.1 GCA_028280905.1 Porticoccaceae bacterium | reverse complement strand
ACCGCAGCGCCGGCAATTTGGCAAACTTAACGGCCGGTCACGGATAAACCTCCCCTGGCGGGACGGGAAGATGGCACCAACCCAAAACGTCCGCTACTGTCACTCAAAAGACTCCACAATAAACCCACCTGCTCACGTAAGCCCCGCACTATCATCCAAAATTTTAATTTCCCTCTGCGGGAACGGAATCTCGACATTCGCCTCTTTCAGCGCCTTAAAAACCTCAGTATTCAGCTTAAAGCGCATTTCATGGAACTGCTCCGTTGGCACCCACAGGCGGATGCCGATATTGATACTACTGTCGCCAAAACTATCAATTCCCACCTGACGCTTATTGCCGTCACTACTCATAAAGCCGTCCAAAACAGACTGAATAATGCCAATCACCTGGTCGGTGTCCGAACCATAAGCCACACCGATAATGGTTTCCGCCAGCTTGTGGCTTTGAGAGTTATGCAAGATCTCACCGACGATATGTCGGTTGGGAATGGTGATTTGTACATCGTCCTCGTCATTCAGCAGCGTATAGGCCAGCTTGACTTCCTTGACGACCCCGGTCACGCCCTGAACGGAAATCGTATCGCCAACCACAAACGGACGGGTCAAAATGATATTCAGGCCCGCACTAAAATTTGACAACAACCCCTGCACCGCCAAGCCGGCGCCCAATGACACGGCGCCTATCGCCGCCACCAGCGGTGTGATATTGATACCCAAATTGTTCAGCACCATAACCGCCACGGCGATTACGATGGCTATGCGGGCGCAGCTGGCAAGGAAGTGGCTGAGCGTGACATCCAGGTTTTTTCTAAGACAAAGCTTTTCGATCCACCGGGCAACTCGCGAGGCAATAATCAACCCCACCAGCAAAATGACGATGGCGCCAATCAGTTGAAAGCTGTAATTGACAAAAAACTCCACCAGCGCATCGTAGATGGCCTGCAGCTGATCTAATTCCTGCTTCATAACAAGGGGGTCCCGTTTATTCTACCTTCTGCTGCTACTGCCATTTGGCGCAGACGTCACAGCAGCAAGAATAGCAAACAAATAGGGTGTTATGATAACGTCGGGCGCGAATTGAGGGCGGTCTTTTGGATCAAATTCCCGTGGAACAACTGCTGGGGCAGTCTACCGAACATCTCATCGAGTTTGAGGATTCCGCCGTACTGGTGCACCGGTGTTTAGCCGACCCGTTGCGGCAACTTATCGCCGACGCGGCGCAGGCGGGTTATACACTCAACGTTGCCAGCGGCTTTCGTTCGTTTGAGCGACAGTGCGATATCTGGAACGCCAAAGCTGGCGGGCAGCGTCCGGTGCTGGATCAACTCGGCAACCCCGTCAGTTTGCGGAAGCTGACCGATACTGAAAAACTATGGGCAATCTTGCGTTGGTCCGCACTGCCGGGAACATCGCGGCACCATTGGGGTACCGATATTGACGTTTGGGATTCATCCGCGGTGCCGCCGGATTACCAGCTACAACTGGTGCCGGAAGAATATCAACAGGGTGGCCCATTTGGCCCGTTTAACGACTGGCTAACTGCGGCGTTAAAGGAGAACACCACATTTTTTCGCCCCTATGCGGAAGACAAGGGGGGCGTCGCTCCCGAGCCCTGGCACCTCAGTTACAGGCCGGTGGCGCAAGCCTACGAACAACAACTTGAGGTGCCCACCGTTGCAGCCGCGGTGGAAAAATCCGACATCCTGCTAAAAGGCGCCATTCTGGATAATATCGAAGAAATTTTCGCACGGTTTATCCTGTGTTAGTATCCGACGCTCTGTAGCTGTCTGTACAAAACATGAATGTAACCACCACGGAAAAAGAGCTTTGGGAAACCATCCGCGCCGAAGTAACGGCGACGGCAAACCGTGAACCTTCGTTAGCGAGTTTTTTCCATAGCAATATACTCAGCCATCCCGGTTTGTCATCGGCAATTGCCCACAATCTGGCGGAGCAGTTGGGCAGCGCTGTTGTATCTTCCCTGGCGCTGAGGCAAGTGTTTGAATCAGCGCTGGCCGACGACAGCACAACCACCGCGAAAGTATGCAGGGACATATTGGCCTATTTTGACCGCGACCCCGCCTGTGACCAATACGCTATGCCGGTACTTTACTTTAAAGGCTTTCGCGCATTGCAGGCTCACCGAATAACGCATTGGCTGTGGCACAACGGCCGCCGCGAACTGGCGCGCTACCTGCAAGGCAGAATAGCGGAGGTGTTTAGCGTAGATATACACCCGGCCGCACAGATCGGGAGCGGCATCCTAGTCGACCATGCGACCGGGCTGGTGATAGGGGAAACCGCGGTGGTGTCGGACGACGTGTCAATGCTGCACTCCGTAACCCTCGGTGGCACGGGTTGCGAGACCGGAGACCGCCACCCTAAAATCCGACGCGGCGTTCTTATTGCCGCCGGGGCAAAGATTCTCGGCAATATCGAAATTGGCGAAGGCGCGAAAATTGGCGCGGGCAGCCTGGTGTTGGAACCGGTTAAGCCGCACACTAGTGTCGCCGGCGTTCCCGCAAAGGTAGTGGGTAAAACCCGCGAACCCATGGCCGCGCTGGAAATGGACCAACGCTTCATCGACAACGGAGCCTCTTCTTGAACCAACAGTGGAGTAAATCAGTTGTGACCGAACAAGACGATCGGCAATCGAGCAAATTTTGGTACGGCCTGGTTAAACGGCGCGTCTTCGAATCCGGCCGCAACTCAATCGCCGGCCTGACATCCTGCTTCGCCCACGAGGAAGCATTCCGAATCGAATCCATTATAGGCGCGCTGCTGGTACCGGTTGCCTTCTGGGTATCGGAAAGCATCGCGGAAAGCTTGTTGTTGATAACCACCATTGTGCTGGTATTGATCACAGAGCTATTGAATTCAGCTGTTGAAGCGACCGTCGACAGGGTGGGCCTTGACTACCATGACCTGGCCAAACGCGCCAAGGACATAGGTTCCGCGGCAGTTTTTTTGTCGTTAATGCTGTTTATTGTTATCTGGGGCACCCTTTTAGTCACCTAAATTGAGAACTCTTTCTTCTTTTAACAGACCGCGCTATAAGATAATGGACCAATAACTGCCAGCGCTATCAGGGGGGAAACACCATGACGGATAAACAACACGAAGTCATTTTTAGGGGGGATCTCGCCCCAGGCCACCATATTGATGATGTAAAACAGAACCTGGCGACGCTTTTCAAAACCGACCTGTCCGGCATTGCCCATCTGTTTACCGGGAAACTCGTGGTTGTCAAAAGTGGCTTGGATGAAGCAAACGCCAATCGATATAAAGACGCAATGCAAAGTGCCGGCGCACTGGTAAGCGTCCGGCAGCAAAAAGAATCAACCCCGGCGGTCGAAGAAGCAGCGGCCGAACCGGCGGCAAGCGACACAGGAGGGCTGTCCCTGGCGCCACTGGGGGCCGACATATTGCCGCGAAAAGACCAAGCGGGCAACCAAACCCCCGATATAGCGACTGACCACATAACGGTGGCGGACGTGGGCAAAGACGTACTAAAGGAAAGCGAAAAACAACCCTTTGTGGAGAGGGATATCGACACCTCTCATCTGGAAATTCAATAAGCGCTTCATAGCGGCTTAGCCGCCAATACCAACCCGGCTGTCTCTATAACGCCTGACGTATAGCCTCAGACGTCCGGCCGCCTTTGCATCTCCCATCAAACGTTAAACGTCCAGCCCAGTTCCGCTACAATATCTCCCATGAACGAGAAAACCTCAGACACCCAATTATTTCGCGAACTCATTGGCGATGTTAGTCCGTTAAAGGATCCGGCAAGGGTTCCGCTTGCGAACACCCCTGAAAAAACGCCCGGGCTAAAGGAGAGACGGCGGGCGGCGGCGCGAGAACTATCGGGCGACGTCAATCCTTTGGCCTCAGAGGAATTTGTTGACCTGGTTCATCCGCGCGATATTTTGGCGTTTAAACGTGACGGTGTTCAACACGGTGTATATAAGAAGCTGCGCTTGGGAAAATATGCCATAGACTCGCGAATCGACCTGCATCGTATGACTGTTAGCCAGGCAAGGATGGCCATCCTTACATTTATACGAGACTGCCTGGCCAACGACATTCGCTGCTGCCTGGTTACCCACGGCCGAGGCGAGGGCCGCGACAAGCCCGCCCTTTTAAAGAGCTGCGTCAACCACTGGCTGCGACAAATGCCGGAGGTATTAGCCTATCACAGCGCGCAGCCACAACACGGCGGCAGCGGCGCGACCTATGTGTTGTTGCGCAAAAGTGATGCGAAACGGGAAGAAAATAAGGAGAAGTTTAGCAAGCGGCAGCGCTAATTCTTGGTTGGTACGGCTGGTCCGCGGGATAATGGCACCAAACCAAGACGAGAAACGAATCACACCATCAACTAACGGCATCCAGCAATGCCAACTGCCTAACGACCAGGGTGTCGGCCGTTGCCTCCAACCCTTCGCAACGCAACACGTCCATATCTGACGACACAGGCTCCAACAACGCAATATGGTCAAGGGCGACGTGGCCGGCGGTTGCCTTATCCAACAACACGTCGCCACTGGCAGCTCTGCCATGTAACTGCTGCAATCGCTTTTGGTACTCCTCAACCATAAGCTTCCGCATCAAGCCGCAATGCGCCTTTTCCATCGGCCCAGTGCACAGCGCGGCGGCAATCTCCAATTCCAATCCTTTGCTGGTTCGCCACTTCTGAAGTCGCTTAAGCAACGCAAAGGTCGTGTAGAGCGCCCGAACGGGATAATCATCATCTTCCGCCGCGCCGGTAAACTGCAACACCAGGGTATTGTCGGAAAAGGAAATCAACTCACCATCGTATAGTTTGAGTAGACTTTGCACCAGCGCATCCAATTCCGCGAGCAGTTCAGTAAAATGATCGCCACTGAGCTGCCCCCGTAACTGAACGAAAGTGTCGCATTTTAGCCCCACATGCGTGCAGTGTTGCTGTTCCACACCCACCGGTTGACTGTCCTGGTGCTTAACCGTCAACAGCGGCGCTATTTTTTGCTCAAGCTGTTCCAACTCATCGTCCGCGAGTGTTGATGATTCAGCGGCCTGAACGGAGGACCCTTCTCCCGCATTAGCAGCGGGCGCTTCAGCACTAGGAAGACGCGTAATAAGCGCCCTAATACGCTCAACATAGTTATGATGCAGCCGCCAGCACACCGCCACAGCCGCAAGCGACGTGAGCACCGACAACACCAGCGCCATTCTGAATAACGCCACCCCCTGCCGGCGATAGAAAAAACGATCAAGCTCAACCAGCGCAAAACCGTTTACGGCGTCTTCAATCGTTATGGCCGCGCGGTATTGTTCCAAGCCATTTTCTCCAACACTAGCCACCTGTTCTTCGGCGAGCAACCGGTTGTCTTTATCCACAATCGCCGCCCTTGCCACACCTGGCTGGCGAGCTATCTCACTGACGGCAACCTGCAGGCTCAGCGGGTCCCGGTGCAACATGGGCGTTTTTACGCTGTAGGCCAGCTGGTGGGCGAACGACCTGCCGACCGTCGCCTGGTTGGCGTTTGCCATGCCCAACAACTGATGATAGAGCACTGTGCCGAGCAGCACATTGCCGACAATCAGCGCGCCGAGTACAAGTAACGGTAAACGATTCTGAAGTGAAAACAGCTGTTTTAACATCAATACCCAGCCGGGAGTGATTTATTGAGCGGTCGAGATATAACCGCCGCCCTCTGACAATTCCGAGGCGCGTTATTCTAACTTATCTTTTAACCCTTATAATAGCGACCCAATGGAACCTGCGATTAAGTTAACCCCATGGAGCGCTTGTGAGAGAATTTTTAATCATCAATGTATCAGGTGAAGATAAGCCAGGCGTAACCAGCGCGGTATCTTCTGTTTTGGCGCAATATGACGTCAATGTGTTGGATATCGGCCAGGCCGTTATCCACAATACGCTAAACCTGGGCATTCTGGTGGATATTCCATCCGGGGACGGAGCCGGGCCGGTACTCAAAGACTTGTTGTTCCGGCTGCACGAAATGGAAATGCAGGTGCGCTTCCAGCCCATCAGCGAAGAAAGCTATGACATGTGGGTGAAACAACAGGGAAAACGCCGCCATATCGTGACCTTGCTGGCGCGGAAAGTACAGGCGATTCATCTCGCCAAAGTCACGGAATTGACCAGCCAGAGTGGGCTGAACATCGACAAGATCACTCGGCTTTCCGGCCGCGTGCCCCTGGGCAAAGAAAACCACAACAGCAAAGCTTGCGTGGAATTCTCGTTGCGCGGCAGTACCCAGGATATCGGCCAGCTGCGCTCTGACCTGCTGGAGCTATCATCCGAGTTGGATGTCGATATCGCTTATCAGGAGGACGATATTTACCGACGCAACCGCCGCCTGGTGGTTTTCGATATGGACTCCACGTTGATTGAGGCGGAGGTTATCGATGAACTCGCCCAGCATGCGGGTGTCGGCGACCAAGTCAAAGCGATTACCGAATCGGCAATGCGCGGAGAATTGGATTTCAAAACGAGCTTTAAAAAACGGCTGGCGCTACTGGCGGGAATGGACAGCGCGATTCTCGAACAGGTATCGTCGGCGCTGAGATTGTCGGAAGGCGCGGAGCACCTGATTTCAACGCTGCGAAAGCTGGGTTACAAAACGGCAATCCTATCGGGGGGGTTCACTTTTTTTGCCCGGCGCATTCAGCAGCACTTGGGCATAGATTACGTCTACGCCAATGAGCTGGAAATCCAGGACGGCAAGGTTACCGGCAGGGTCGCCGGCGAAATTGTCGACGGTGAACGCAAGGCGGCGCTGCTGAGAGAACTGGCCGACCGGGAGGGAATTGCGCTGGAGCAAGTCATCGCCGTGGGCGACGGCGCAAATGATTTGCCGATGTTAAGCATTGCCGGCCTGGGTATTGCCTATCGGGCAAAACCCCTGGTAAAGGCCTCGGCAAAGCAATCCATATCGCGGCTCGGACTGGATTGCATTCTCTATCTGATGGGGCTAAGCGATCGCGATACTAGCGGCTATTCTTCGTTGGAGAAATCATAGTCCATCTCCGGCGCCGGCGGCTGCAGGAAGTGCCCTTGAATATAGTGCACGCCCATCTGCCAAAGCGTGGAAATAATGCCCGCGCTTTCCACGAAAGGCACTATGATCCGGTAACTTTCCGCCTTCAATATATTGGTCAGTTTTTCCAGGTCATCGCCTTCGTCCTGGCTCTGGGCCTTGTCGATAACCATGCGATCAAACTTAACATAGTCCACCTCCAACTGGCTGATCATTCGCATGGGCTCGATCGCTAAACCGAAATGGGAAATCGCCACTTCGCAATTTGCCTTGTTCAGCATTTCAACCAATTTCTGCGACTGCCGGGAATAGCGGCTGATGTCAATTTCGCGGAGCTGGAAAATTAAATGGCTGGGCGTCACGGCGGCGGCTTTAAGCGCCACCTTCAACCAGGGGATAAACCCCTCGTCACAAATAGTGGCCGCGCTCAGGTTGACAAATAAATGCGTATCCGGATGTTCTTTGAGGTATTCCGCCAGGGATTTCACCGACTCCAGTATCACCCAGCGATCTAATTCAACGGCCATCTCCGTGGAGAACAATTGGCCGATAAAATCCGCGGGGAGTTCTTTAGGATTCACTTCCGGCGAGACGTTTAGCAACACTTCATAAAACTGTTTCGAATCGCCGTGCAATGTAATAACCGGTTGGTAAGACAGTGCAAACTTTTCATGCTCGAGAAACTCGCTGCCTATTTCACCGACGTCCTGTTCGCTGCCTGCGTCCTCGGCCTCGTCCAAAGCGAATAAGGCCGCGCTGTTGCCCCGGTTTCCGCCCTTGGCCGCTTCGTGAATCATGGCTATCGCCTCGGTACTCCTGGCAATACAGCTTTCAACGGATGTTGCCAGTTCACTGATAATGCTCACGCCGACGCTAAGTGTTACGTTGAAGGTTTCATCCTGAACTTCCAGCATTTGGCCGGCGACTTTTTCACACAACGCGTTGGCATAAGCCAAACCCGCATCGGACGCCGTGTTGGGCATCAATAGCATAAAGCGATCCTGCTGGTAGCGGTCCAGCGAATAGCCATTTTCGCCCACCTCTTTATCCAGCATCTCGGACAGCGCCATCACCAGGGCTTCCGCTTTCGCTATCCCCAACTCCTCCTGCAACTGGTCATAACTGTCCATCTCGATTAACAAGAGCGCGGAACTCACATTTGTCTGGGTGGCCCGGCGGATAGCGTTGTTAATATTGTCAATAACGCGATTTATCCGAATTGTGCTCGAGGAAGCCTCCTGCACCAGCATCACGCCCTCTTCGAGGCTATCGCTGAGGAAAGCACCCGGAATCAGCAGTTCAAGGGCCGGCTCATTCTGGTATTCAATTTGCGAGATAACGCCACTCACCGGCACCGGCGAGCCCTTTGCCGTTATTGCGGTGAAATCCAGCTCGCGGGTGTCGATCACCTTGTCCGAGGTAATCGGCTGAAGGTACTCTTTCAGCTTGTCTTTATCACCCGGCG
>JANQKW010000188.1 GCA_028280905.1 Porticoccaceae bacterium | reverse complement strand
AGACAGCGCCGCAACGCAGTGAAGGCGACCCGAAGGGCGAAGGCCGCAGGCCTGAGTAATCCCTCCCTCACCGCCAAATATAAAAGCCCCCTTTATGGGGGCTTTTATATTTGTGGTTAGGGGGCTTAGGATGAGAACCCGCGGTTCGAGCCGAGCGGCTTTTTTAAAAGGCGCGAGACAGCGCCGCAACGCAGTGAAGGCGACCCGAAGGGCGAAGGCCGCAGGCCTGAGTAATCCCTCCCTCACCGCCATCCAGTCTGCTGAACACCCCGTCTTTTGGGGGTGTTTGGTAATTTTACCAAAAATCAAACCGTACCAACTTGTCAGTACCCGGACTGGCGTTCCTGTCCAACTATTAGTTATGATGGCCTCTGCGCATTTCATGCAGAGGAAGTAGAGTTAGCGTTTGTGGATACCGCTTAGGTCGGACGCCAAAGTCGGATATCTCAAAAGCCGCACAAGCATTAGCACATAACCCTTGAGAAGCCCGACTAATAAGCGAGCCAGGGAGTTTATATGGATATGCAGGCAGGCAACCAGATGAACGTCGAGGCTCAATCTCCGTCAATTGAGCTTCCAAAGGGTGGTGGTGCGCTAAAAGGAATTACTTCTGATTTCTCAGTAAATCAGGTGACCGGGGCCGCATCACTATCCATTCAATTACCTTTTTCTTCTGCTCGCGGTTTCCAGCCTGACATCTCCGTTGCTTATGATTCTGGTTCTGGTAACACCGAGTTCGGGTTGGGCTGGCGTCTTGAAGTTCCCTCCGTTAGTCGTCGCATAGACAAGAAACTTCCCACCTACAACGACAAAAATAATGAGGATGTTTACGCAATTTCCGGTTTGGATGACCTGGTTCCTTATCTCGACGGCACCGCCGTTAGGCAGTTAACCATTGAGTTGCAAGGAATTGAGTGGGAGGTCACTCATTACCGCCCTCGAATAGAGTCGAGTTTTCAGAAAATTGAGCGATGGCGAGAGCCTGAATCGAATCGTATATGGTGGCGATCGGTGTCCGCCGACAATATCACGACTGTATATGGGTACCACGATTCAGCCTGCATCTTTGAACCCACTAATAGAGCCAAAACCTACCGCTGGCTAGTCGATTTTATCTACGATGATAAAGGCCACGTCACCAAGTTTGTCTATAAGCCGGAGAATCTTCTAAACGTCGATGTTTCTCGCGCTGACGAGCGACACCGGACCGATACGGCTCCAACACAGGTTTATTTAAAAAAGATTCTTTACGGTATAAAGGAATCCCGGCTCAAGTCGGGCCTATCTGACGCAGATCTCTTTGGTCACGAGTTTGGGGAGCGGGATTTTCATTTTCAAACTGTTTTGGATTACGGAGATCATCCGGGAGAGACGCCCGGTTTTGAAGCCAGTGATGATTGGCCCGCACGGCAGGATCCTTTCTCCGACTATCGACCTGGTTTTGAAGTACGCACCTATCGTCTCTGTCATCGTGTGCTGTTGTTTCATGACTTCCCCGAACTTGGCGAAGTTCCGGCTTTAGTTAGCTCGTTAAATTTTCAGTACCAAAATAGCCCACAAGGATATTCGCTGCTCCAATCTATTCAGAAAACTGGCTACAAGAGTTCACCGGAAGGGCTGGAAACCAAGTCGTTGCCAAAAATGGAATTTGAATATCAGGAGCATGCTTGGAATTACGAGCTGCATTCCGTCGACAATGCGAGTCTGGCCGATATGCCGGCGGGCATCGAGGGCAGCGGCTACCAATGGGTAGACCTTTACGGCGAAGGCCTTGCGGGGCTCGTTACCGAGTCGAGTGGAGCCTTGCGTTACAAAGCCAACCAAGGAGGCGCTAAATTTGCCACAGCAGAGGTTTTAGCTGAATCGCCCTCCACCAGCGGCATAGGCGATTTATGGGCATTTCAAGGTATCGACCAGTCCGGTGTGAGTTACCTGGTATCCACCAATGGCGTCGCAAAAGGCTACTACGCATTTGATGGCGAGCGGGATTGGAGCGAATTCATCACGTTTCAAACGATGCCAAACCTGCGCTTTGATGACCCCAACTTGCGTATGATTGATTTGAATGGTGATGGCAAACTGGATTTGCTAATCACCGATGAAGAGGTGTTTCGCTGGCACGCTTCTAACGGCGAGCGCGGGTTTGATGAGAGCAGTTATACCCTGGCGCCCCATGGTGGCGGCTCTTCGGAAATCATATTTTCGAACAACGCTGAATCAATTTTCATCGCAGACATGACCGGAGACGGGCTATCCGACATCGTCCGTGTTCGAAATGGCAGCGTGGTTTATTGGCCGAATCTCGGCTATGGAAGGTTTGGTAAAAAAGTGACCATGAGCGACGCGCCAACCTTTGACTACGAGGACCAGTTCGAGCCTGGCAGCATCAGGCTGACTGACATCGATGGTTCAGGCCCTGCCGATATCGTCTATTTGGGTCAAAATCGCTTCGATTATTGGCTAAATTGCTGCGGCAACCGCTGGGTAAAGGAAGGCGGCTCCCTGAATCCCTTCCCGAATACTCATCAGTTGGCCAGTGTATCCACGATCGATTTGCTGGGCGCCGGCACCAGCTGTGTGGTTTGGAGCTCCGGGGCGCCTAATGATCGGCACCATTCAATTCGCTACGTCGATCTTATGGGCGGCAAAAAGCCCCATTTGCTAAAAAACTATCACAACGGTTTTGGCGCCAGGGTCGCCTTGAGCTACACCCCCTCAACGCATTTTTATTTGCAGGACAAAGCAAAGGGCCAACCCTGGATTACTAAGCTGCATTTCCCGGTTCACTGTTTAAGCAGGGTAGAAACCATTGACGCCGTCGCCGGGACAAGGTTTGCCAGCAGCTACGCATATCATCATGGCTACTATGATCGCGCCGAGCGAGAATTTCGCGGATTTGGCAGAGTGGATCAAATCGATACCGAAGAATTTGATCATTTTGTCAGAGGGGACAGCAGCAATGTGGTTGAGCAGGCCTTGCATCAGACGCCGGTGCTCACCAAAACCTGGTTTCACGTGGGCGCTTATCTGGATAGGGAGCGCATCATAAACCACTACCACGAAGAGTATTTCGATCACCCCATGTTGCGGCATTTTTCGCTGCCCGAACCGCAGCCGCCCGATGGTTTGAGCGCAGGGGAATGGCGCGAAGCCTTGCGCGCATGCAAGGGTATGGCTTTGCGCTCCGAAGTCTATGGCCTGGATGCAACCGATCTGGCAGCGGTGCCATTTTCCGTTAGCTACAACACCTGCGAAATAAACCGGTTACAAGCCAAAGGCGCACAAAAACACGCGGTGTTCCAGGTGCTCAATACGGAAAACATCTCGATGAGCCTGGATCGCAGACCAGAGGATCCAAGGGTCGCCCATCAGATGGTGTTAGGCTTTGACGCCTATGGTCGACCGACAAAATCCGCGGCACTGAACTACGGCAGAAACCCGCAGCAGGCAGCCTTATCCGACCTGCCGGATTCCATCAAGAATTTGCAGACGAAAATAACCTGCGTTGTATCTGAGAACGCTTATACACAGGACGAATTCGGGTCTTTGGGGGAGCACCGATTTGACCAATTCGAAGCGCCCCTGCGCCTGCCTGCATCCTGGCGCAGTGAAAATTACGAATATGGAATTAGAAGCTGGCACTGGCAAAACGGGCCTTTAACCAGGTCGGCATTGCGCCAAGCCTATGCGGTCGACAGGGAAACCAACCAGGTGGAATTCCTTCGACAACTAGAAGGCCAGGACATTTGTCATGCTCGGGAAGGGGAGGTGCGGTTACTTAGCGCGCAGCAATCGCGCTTTGCCAATCACTCGCTGGACGGTGAACTCGAAGCAGGCCGCATGGGCGCGCGCGGTATATCCTGGCGTTCCTATCAACTCGCGTTCACATCGGCTCTGGTTCAATCCATCTATGCAGACAAGGTAGCACCCACATCGTTGCAAGGCGGCTATATCGATCTCGAAGGGGACGGCAGTTGGTGGGTGCCATCTGGAACGCAGGTATTCAATCTTGATAGCCAGCCGCTCAGAGCGCAAGACAGGTTTTTCCTACCCTATGGTGCGAAAGGGTCAATGGGTGCCTATAGCTGGACGGATCTCGACGGCTATTTGATGTTGCCAATTTCGTCTTCCGTCAGTCGTGCCGGCGATGGAGAAAATCCTGGTGCGCTGCCGCGCATCAACCAGTCCATTGTGATAAATGACTACCGCACGCTTAGTGCAACACATTTACGGGATGCCAATTTGAACTGGAGCGCGGTCGAAACTGATGCGCTGGGCCTGGTATTGAAATCGGCAGTGATGGGCAAGGTTGAAGGCGCCGGTGAGTCAACACCTCCCCCGCAAGATGCCATTTGCGAGGGAGATAATTTACAGAACCCCTCCGCGCAAATGAGCTACGGTTTTTATAAAGCCGCCAGCGATGAAGGGCCGCTTAGGCCATCTTGGGTTAAAACCAGAACCTATACCAAACATTTTTTCACCGATAACAGGCCGCGCGAGGAGCTAAGCAGCCATCTCGATTTTATCGACCAATTCGAATATTCAGACGGCTCCGGGAATGTCGTGATGGTTAAAAACCAAACAACCCCAGGCTTGGCAAAACGTATGGCTGCCGATGGGGCAGTCGAAGAGGTTGATACTGGTGATGCGGTTCGCTGGATAGGTAACGGAAGAACCATCATTAATAACAAAGGCAACCCGGTTAAGCAGTATGAGCCTTACTTTAGCGTTACCCACGAATTTGAAGACAACCCCGAGTTAGTCGAAGTGGGGATTACGCCTATTCTCTTTTACGACGCAGCAGGGCGTAATGTTTGCAAACTCAACCCCAACAAAACCTACGAAAAAGTCGTGTTTGATGCCTGGCAACAAAAAAGTTGGGATGTAAATGACAGTCTGTTTTTAATGGATTCAAACGGCGACAAGCTGACTGATATTCGGCTGGACCAGGACGTTGGGCATTTTTTCTCACCGCTGGAGAAAACACTGGTATTACCGAGTTGGTACCAGGAACGTATTCAAGGAAAGGGCGAAACTGAAGCTGAAATAGCCAGACATCGTCGTGCAGCGGAAATTAGCGAAGCTCACGCGCAGACGCCGAGCACAGTGCACACGGATTCTCTCGGCCGAACCATTTATGCTAGTGTGCACAACCGCCTGGAATCGAAGACCGTGCCCGGACAGTTTGAAGATCACTTCTATAACACCCAGACCAGTTTAGACGTTGAGGGGAATATGCTCTCGGTAACCGATGCGCGCGGAAATACTGTGATGCGTTATCGCTACAACATGTTGCCACCACCTGATGAAGAAAACCCCAAACCGGCGCTCTATCAAAGTAGTATGGATGGCGGCGAAAAATGGACTTTTTTTGATATTCAAGGCAAAGCCCAGCGAAGCTGGGATAGTCGCGACCACGAGTTCGAGAGTCTCTACGATAGCTTGCAACGCCCTATAGCCAGCCGCGTTAAAGAAGAAGACGGATGGAAAACCGTATCACAGCAATTCTACGTGGATAGCGATAGCTCGGATTCTCCGACAAATATAGAAAATAATTTGATCGGCCAAGTGGCGGAAGCATTTGATCAGTCAGGGCGTACGCAACTCCTTAAAGTCGACTTTAAAGGCAATGTGTTGCAATCAAAGCGCACTCTGGCTCAGGAGTACAAACAGACGATTGATTGGTATGCCGAAGCTGAACGAAGGGAAGAACAATTAGAACCAGAAAGCTTTTTCACAACAGCAGAATACGATGCGCTTAGTCGCACTACACTCACAGTTGCGCCACACCACGATACTAGGCAAATAAGTGTATCAAGGCCGCAGTACAATGAATCCGGAGCGCTTGATAAAGTCCTTGTTTCAGCCGTAGGTGAAACTGAAAAAATCTATGTCGAAAGCATTGAATACGACGCTAAAGGGCAGCGGCAGTCTATTCAATATGGCAACGGCTTAATCACTAGCTATTACTACGAAGACGATACCTATCGTCTTAAGCAGCTTATTACCAGGGCGGGCAACGTAGAAAGGCAAAATCTCTCCTATACATATGATCCTGTGGGCAATATCACAGAGATTTATGATGCAGCGCAAAGCACTACCTACTTTGACAATGTTGCCGTGGAACCGCATAGCCAATATCTATACGATGCGTTGTATCGGCTAGTTTCTGCCACGGGCAGAGAGCATGCAGTCCAGGCTAACTGCCCCAACCCCCAACAAGGCTTTTTTGCACTTTCGCAAGGCAACCACAATGAATTACAGCGCTATGCACAAAGCTATGAATACGATGCAGCGGGCAATATCGAAGAAATGTCCCATACTCGCTTTGGCGGCAATAACCAAAGTAATAGTGGTTGGACTCGAACCTACGAAACAGCGTCAGATAGCAATCGCCTGCTTGCAACAACCTTAAGTTGTGCCGAGGTGCCCACCGAACACTATGGGTACAACGCGCGTGGCAGCATCACCTCAATGGCTCATCTGCCGACAATGGATTGGGATTACGCCGAGCAGCTCAGGCACGTTGATCTACAAGGGGGTGGCGATGCTTATTATGTGTACGATGTAGGTGGCGAGCGTACTCGCAAAATTGTTGAAACCAATGGCTCGCTGGTTAAAGAGCGCATCTATCTCGGTGGCTGGGAGTTGTATCGAGAGCGCAACCTATCCGGCTTGCAGCTGGAACGAGAAACGTTGCATGTCATGGATGACCAGAGGCGAATCGCGTTAGTTGAAACCAAGACTGTCGAAAATAATGGAATAGTTTCGGATCAACCGGTCATCCGCTACCAGTTGGATAATCACCTGGGTTCCGCCTGCTGGGAAATTGGAGAGAATTTAGAATTAATCAGCTACGAAGAATCTCACCCATACGGCACAACGGCCTATCACACAGGAACGGCTTATCTGGAACAAAGTGCCAAACGGTATCGATATACGGGCAAGGAAAGAGATGAGGAGACGGGGTTTTCTTATCACGGTGCTAGGTATTACAAATTGGGCTTGTCAAGATGGATAAGTGTAGATCGTAAAGATGAGGTGGTTTTTGGGTCCTATGAATATAGTTTTTCAAATCCGGTTAACTTTTTTGATCCTAGTGGTAATGAACCATCCAGCCAAAAGACAGATATTTCAAAAGGTGTGCTGGTTAAGCCTGATTTAGCTGGAAGGATTACTTCAGAGTGGCAGGTTGATGATGTATTTGAAGCCGCTCTTAAGGCTAGAGGTACTACCTATGTTAGGGAGGCATATATAGAAGTGTACGATCCAAAAACAAAAACATGGATTAGAGGAAGACCAGATTTTATGTATCTTGATGATAGTGGTAAATTAGTCGTGCATGAAAATAAGATCAGTAAAGATTCATCGTTTACGAAAAATCAAAAAATCTACCGACCGTTGATTAAAGCTGGTGCCAAGATCAGATTTATTGCTCAAGCAACAGCAGATACACTTAATATGTCGCATGCTACTAGATTAAGTGGCGGCACTACCTCTGGAAATATAGCTTATCTTGATAGGAGTTCTTTGTTTGATCAAATAAAAAAAATGGGTCTTTCATGGCAAAAAGTACAACAAAACCTGAAAGCACTGAAAGGTACGAATTTGGGTGCAAAAGTAGTTCGGTTTCCAGGTGGGAAAGAGATGTATCCTCGAGGGCAAAGAATGAGCCGACGAGGTTCAGCCTCAGTTGGATCAATGTTGTTTATAGCAGTTTCAGTCGGAACTTTTACTTACTATGTTAAAGATTCTACTACAGAAGAAGAGTTTAATAAGAATTCTAAAAAATTTGCTGAGGATATGTTTATCGGAATGCTAGCAACCGCCGTTTTTAGGCGGGGAGCCCCATTTGTATTTATGGCAAGCGATAGGCCAGATAATCCCCATGTAATTAAACGGCAAAATAGAGAGGCTGCATTAGATTTTCTTGAAGAAGCAATCCCGGGCTCAGTTGGCGGTCACTGGACCTGGTTGGGCTGGCAAAGGACAGCAAACCCTGAATTATTGGATGAAGCTATCAAGTTAATTGAAACTGATCCTATTACCCCAGAGGAATTTTTAGAAAAAAAATGCAGGATTGGAGATAGGTGACCGGAATGAAAAGATTATTCATTCTGAACCTTGGCTTCTGCATACAAATGATTCAGATATTTAAATTGAATGTTAGGTTTAATTGATTTAGTGCAAGGAGTGATTGGTGAAGCTCAATATTAGATTAATTGATGGAAAGGAAAACGCACTAAAAAATGCAGTGCTTTCAATCAAGCTTGTATTTAAGGATGGCACTGAGCGCCGACTGCCCTCGCGTAAGTCAAACGGACGCGGAGAAATTGCGGCGGTTAATTTTGCCAAAAAAATATTTCAGTTAATCGACTTCGAAAAAAGCAGCTATCAGATAACGCTGGGTGATCAGCTTACACCCTGGCTCACGTTAGGTGGCCCCACACGAGTTTCGCGCGAGCAATTTAGATACATTCTTGTCGCACAAAAACTGGGTTCCGGTGACTCAGAAGAGACCGAGAGCCGTTCGCGAGTGCAACTTATCGCAATTCTTGAAGCCGATGACGGAAAACGGCTGGCGGGCTCAAGCGTCTACGCTATTTTCTCCTCGGTAGATGGAAAAGAGTACAAACTCGGCCCTGTTGAAGCCGATAAAGAAGATCGCGCGTATTTTCAGTTACCGATAAACCCTAAAGATGTCGATTGGGCGTCGCCAAAATTCCGAGCTGAATTAGATGGTGTTACCTATCTCACTGTGAAAAGTGGAGAGCCCGACGAGTCCGGTGAAGCTTGGTTTATTGTTTCGGTATTAAAAGCCAAGAAGCAACCGCAGCCCGGCCCAGAGAATCAAACAGACAATACTGGTTGGTCAACCGGCCCTGAAGATTCGGGTTGGGTCGTTCAGGGAGTGGTTGCCGGTGAAGGAGGAGAGCCACAAAACGGGATTCAGGTAAAAGCATACGACAAGACCATTGGCGATCTTATTACTTTGGGCGGCGCAACGACCGCTGCCCAAGGGCGCTATCGTATTTATTACCTGCCAGCGGATGAGAGAAAAGCCCCTAATTTGTTGGTCAAGGTTTTCAAAGGTAATAAACAACTGGCCACTTCTGGTTTGATCACCAAAGCTGGCCCAAGTGAGCGGGTTGATTTTTCGTTGTCTGACGAGACTTTCGCCGGCGTTCCCCTGTATACGCAATTACTAAATGATACAGAGCCTTTTTTGGAAGGTAAGTCCCCGACGGCTTTGGATGTTGAAGACGTTGCGCTGTTAGCGGAAGAAACCAACCAGAATTCGATTGTCTTGGCTCATTTTGTGCGGGCCTGGGATTTGATTGAATTACTCAAGCAGCCTGCCAAATATGAGGCGCTAGCAGAACCGTTTTTTGCGCTCACTGCAGGTGGCCTTCATCCTACTCTGGACGGAGTTTTGGGGACCGGCGATGAGAAGATACGAACACTGCTTAAGGAAGCGTTTGAATCGCGCTGGATTTCGAAAATAGCTATCGAAGACACTATCCGGCTCATTAACGAATTACGTACTCAGTATTACAAGGATGGTGATTCCGATCTTTCTAAACTATTAGATGCTGTCGGCGTGGCGAAAACAAAAAAGGGGCCGGTAATTGCTATTACGCTTTCCGAGCAGGGTGAAGAACAAAAATGGGGTGATATTCAAGGCATTGTTGGGGCGCAGAAAACCAACAAACTGCGCGATCTAATTGCGATCTGGCAGACGCTGGAGAAAGACGCAACGATAGCTATTTATCTTTATGAAAACCACTCGGTCAGTAATATCGCGAAGCTGGTGGTCGTTGATCGAAGCACATTGCTGGAAGCTGTTAAGGCTGGCAATGAAATGCCCGATGAAATCCAGGGAAAAACTAACAACGAGAGACAGCGGAATTATAGAGACGCGCTTTTCGATATTATAGAGAAACGAAACCCGCATCTTCATTTTCTGCACAACCTGAAGCAGTCTAATGTCGATACCGCACAAGACCGTGCGAGCCGGCTTTTGGCAAAGCTAGAAATCAATCTTGAACAAGCGGAATCCCTGCGCGCTCTAGCAAATGACGAAGGCTTGAGCGATCTGGCCGACCTGGCAACCCTGTATGTGATTTGCCCGCTTCCTGGGCGTGCTGTTCATGCTGAGCAGTTAATGGCAGAGAACATCTTATCCAGCATGGACGTGATTGATCGCACCAAAGACAGGTTTCGCGAAGCCATGTTGCCACAAATGCAGCAGGCGATCTCAAACCAGATTTACGATAAATCGGCGCATCTGGGGAGCATGACAACCGCGTTATCCATTCAACTGCCGCCCAATGACCCCGATAAAAAGACCACGTTGGTCAGTCAGCTATTCGGCGATTCACTGAATAATAATTGCGAACATTGTACCTCTACTTTTAGCCCTTCAGCCTACTTGCTGGATTTGTATCGATTTTTAAAGCGCGCTGAATACGGCGCCGATACCGGTATTGCGCTATTGGATGAACGACGCCCCGATATCAAAGATCTGGATCTTAATTGCGCGAACTCAGATACCTTGATGCCATACATTGATTTAACCAATGAAGTGCTTGAATCAATGGTGACAGACCAGCCGCTCAGTGCCGAGCAAACCAGCTGGGAACCTGAGCGGCTGCGCGCGGAGCCTCAACACATCAATCCGGTCGCCTACGAACTATTGGCGGAACAGACGTTCCCCTGGACAATGGGCTACGGCCGTGAGCTTAAGCGAACTCAGGCGTATCTAACCCACCTCGGCATCGATTTCGCGAGGCTAA
This sequence comes from Porticoccaceae bacterium, assembly GCA_028280905.1. Classification (GTDB taxonomy): domain Bacteria; phylum Pseudomonadota; class Gammaproteobacteria; order Pseudomonadales; family Porticoccaceae; genus JANQKW01. Next base: position 24,365 of record JANQKW010000188.1, on the reverse strand, counting down.
GCCAGGTCGTTACTATCAATCGGTCGAACGCAGAGCGCATTAATCAAGGGTTTGCTCACATATTCGGTGTGGTTAATCCACAAGCCATCGCTTACACACAGCAGCCCAAGTGGTTAGCCAACTGGGGTGTGAGTAATCGAATCTCCCTGGAGCAACTCCCTGGCCAAAATACCGGACAGCGCAAATTAGGCGATTTAAGCCAATGGCTGCATCTTGACGCCACAAAAATTGTCGAGCTATGTAACACAGGCTTTGTCAATGCGGATTTAGGAACTTTTGATAGCTTAGGCAATATCGATTGGTCACTTCTGGATGATGAAACGCTCCGTAAATTGCAGTTTTTTGGACGATTACATCTGCAAACCGGTTACTCCGCAGGTTTGCTTGATCGATTGTTTGCTCTGGAAGTATTTGACGCGACTAAACCTCTTGTATGGCGGGAGAATCTAAGCGCAATTGAGCAGCTTTCGCGATTACTAAAAACACCCGCTGACGAGCTTCTGCTGTTGTGGGAACAGGATGCAAATATCAGAAGGGCCGTTTTGGCCGAGGAATTTGGTCTTTCTGACGATCTATATGCCACCTTGGAAGAAGCCGTACAGCAAACTTCGGATACACCTGCTGGCTTGTTACATATCACCCATTTGGTCGCGGATCTTGCCCGGCATGATTTGGATCTAGAAGACGCCATTTGCTTGCTTAGCGTAGCAGCCGCCGGACATAATTTTTCCTATGAATCAAATCTCAGCTTGCTCGATCAACTGCAAACAGCTATGGCTGAAACCGCAGATGAAGCTCAGGAAGGCTTGCCCCCGGCTATAGCAGCGCTTGTCGATCGGCTATCCGAAGCCTGGGCAGTTTCCTCATCAACTATTCTGCTAACTTCCGCCCAACAACAAGATTTCCTCGCTCAATTGTCTGAAGCCAGTGACGAAAACAACAATGATCTGGTCGATGGTTTGATCAAAATGAGCAAACTCGCTTGGCTGCAAGAAAAACTAGCCTTCTCCGAGGAAGACTTGTCGACGGTTATCGAGACTGCCGCCAATATGGCTTGGCTTGATCCGTCGAATCTCCCGTCGAGGCAAGCGGATAGTGCCGCGAGCCTAATCGAGCTCATTAATTTGGCTGAGCATCAGCGCGTCAACCAACTGTATTTTTCAACTGAAAATAGCTTGTTCGTTTCTCTAAAGGGTAACCAGTCATTGGTTCAGGCGTTGTCGGCAGATCAAGGTTTGTGGTCCGAACAGAGCCTAAGTTATCTGTTGGGTGCTGATGCCCTTAACTTCTCCAGTAAAAATGATTTTATAAACAAGGGAGGCTTTCTGGCGCTTAGCCAACTATTGGAAGTCCTGCAATCAACCGGCGGCTCAGCCGAACAGGTATGGTCCGCAATTAGGGGTCACGACGCCAGCGAGGCTCAGGATCTACTTCAGCTGAGCGTGCCCGAAAACGACTATTGGGATCTGTTAAGGCAACTCAACGACCCCATTCGAGAAGATTGTCGCCAACGGCTGGTGGAGACTGCTCTCACTCAATCCCGAAACAAAGGTAAAAAACTGGGCTTCCAGAATACTCACGAGTTATATGAGCATGTGCTGATAGACCCGGAGATGAGTGCTTGTTTCGATACCTCGCGGACCAAACAGGCCATTGCCGGCCTGCAGCAGTTGATTCAGCGCATCATGCTGAATTTGGAAACGGATTGCTCATTTAACAGCCAAGACATCGAACAATGGGCATGGCGCAAAAACTACCGCGTATGGGAGGCCAACCGCAAAGTCTTTCTGACACCAGAAAACTGGGTTGAGCCCGAGTTAAGGGATAACAAATCTGAACTCTTCGTTGAATTGGAAACTGAACTTTTGCAGGGTGAAGTAGACGCTGAGCGTGCAGAAAAAACACTCCTAAATTATGCGCGGGGTCTACTCTCTCTTTCCCGCATGGAAATGGTGGCTAGCCTTCAAGATGTGGAGGCCAATCGGCATTATGTGTTTGCTCGCAGCAGCGATCACCCACGCAAATACTATTGGTGCAAACGCGATTCCAATGGGCTATGGGATGGCTGGCAAGCAATAGAGCAGGAGATCGAAGGCGATCACTTACTGCCTGTTATTTTTCAAAATCGAATTTTCCTGTTTTGGTTGAATTTGGCGGAAAAGGTCAATATTTCGCACAGAAGATATAAAGAACGCTTAGCGGCTATAGAAGCGGACGAGGAAATTTGTCGTGACGAAATCAACGAAAAAAGTCGTCTTATTCAAGACTACATAGACGCAATAGATAAATATGAGAGCTACGCCAGGGATAATTACGCCGGCATGGGTTTCATGTGGTCGCATGTAGTTGACAATTTGGAAGGACGTAAGAGTGAGGCTGAAGAGTTACTGATAGATTTAAAGCATGACTTGGTTAGCCTTAAATCACAAAAGGACGCGCTTGCACTGTCCTATACTTATTTTGAATGCAGTCTGAGCTGGTCTCAATTTGATCCGACAACTGGCTGGGCTGCCGGACGACGCTCTGTCGATAGCGTCAATACCATATACGAGCGGGAGGGTGAAGACGAGGATACGCACTTAAGGCACTCAACTAGCATCTGGTTACTCGCAAAACCTAATCTCAACGATTTAGATATTGAGCTGCGTACCTCCGCCGGAAACGCAAACGGCAAATCTTACGCCTATCGTTTAGGCTTATTCGAATTTGATCCAGTGCTTGAACAGATAGCCGCAAAAGACGAACGTCAGGCGCCTCAATTTGAAATCCCCTATCATTTTTCCAGTATGTTTCCTAAAGGCCAGTATTACGGCTCTATCCACCCTTTACCTTGGCTTAAGTTGGATATAGAGGGTCAGGATCAAACACTGGTTAGTTGGGATTCTAACGTTGGCGCAAGGGTTTATCCTGAGAGAATCCTTGGTTATAACCCGAATTACTCGCCTTTTTTGTTCGGGCATAAGAATCGCTCGTATTTCTTCGAGCCAACTAATAAATCTTTATCCAAACCGTTGGTGAATGTTGCGGATGTACCCAAGGTGCCTGCAAACCAAACAAGGGAGCTGCTCAGGGCCGCTAACACTAACTTCCAAGCGCTATCACTTATTCACGGTTCGCAAATACTCGACACCACTATTTCTTCTGTTTTTGCGAACGTGGGTATGCGCACGGCTGCCACACCCGTCGGGAGATCCGACGGCAAATTAGCCGACGGACGGCCCAGTAGTGACCTGTCTCTAAACACCACGCCGGCAACTAGCAAAGACTGGGCTGGCATCGAATCAGTGATGCGTCCGGAAGTGGCGCCTGTTACACAGGCTGTTGGCAAGCTTTCCGAAAGCAACAAATGGAATGTATCCGTACTTTATCACCCATTCGCAGACATCATTGTTGAAGAACTATATCGCGGTGGCATCGATGCGCTTTACCGCCCTGATGCAGATTCCGGCCACAGCAACGCCATTGCCCTAAAAAGGCAGAGTATTCAGAGGGGCTTGTTTAACAGCGAGCTAGCGCCAACGAGCCTGGTCGAGCTCAACGAAGAGAACGAAGAGCGCTTCGAATTTAACCGACGCCATGCATACAGCGTTTACAACTGGGAGATATTTTTTCACGCGCCTTTCGCCATTGCCAAGCAGCTAACGCGCAATCGCAAATACGAAGATGCACAAAAGTGGCTTCACTATATCTTTGACCCGGTATCAAAAGACAATACCAGCAACCGGTCTAGCTGGCGATTTCGGCCATTCTTTGATGAACATTTGCGCTTGCTGGACGGGAGCCAGGACGAAATTACCGAATTCGCCGAGCAAAACTTCGGTGAATTTGAGGCGCAGGTGGCGGAATGGGAGCAAAACCCCTTTAACCCGCACGCTATTGCCCGCTTGCGAAACGTTTCTTATATGCGGGCAACCTTTATTGCCTATATCGATAATCTACTGGCTTGGGCAGATGATTTGTTCCGACGAGACACCATGGAATCAGTTGCCGAGGCGGCGCAACTCTATATTCATGCAGCGCAAATCATCGGCCCGGCTCCCGTCGCAATGCCAAAAGCGGGCTTGCGATCAAATAGCCGAACCCTACAAGAACATGATGAAGGCAAAGAACAGGTGCATCCTCTTTTGGTTGCTAGTGGAGTCAATCTACCTCCAGCCAAGCCAGACCAAAACGATTTTTACACCGAGATGGGCGCTTTCTGTATTCCCGCAAATGACCGTATTGAGGAATATTGGAATACGGTTGCCGACAGGCTATTTAAAATACGACATTGCATGAACATCGAGGGGGTGGAACGCACCCTAGCCTTGTATCAACCACCTATAGACCCGGCTATGCTGGTTAAAGCTGCAGCCGCGGGTGTAGATATAGGTGCTGCCATCTCTGGAATGAGCGCACCGCTGCCGCATTATCGCTTCAATTATATGTTGCAAAAGGCCAAGGAGTTTGCCGGTGAAGTTCGCAGTCTCGGTGGAGCCCTCTTATCCGCCCTAGAAAAACAAGATGCTGAGGAATTGTCGCAGCTACGGTCAAACCATGAACTGGGCATGCAAAAACGTATTCTTGAAATCAAAAAGGAGAGGCTGAAAGAGACTCAGGAAGCTCACGCAAGCATAGAAAAAGGGCTCTTCGCGGCTATGGATCGAAGAGACTACTACCAGGACTTGATAAATGAGGGAAATTTGTTTCAAGAAGACCTGGAAACCGCACTCCTGATGGGCGCAAATCTGTATTCAACGCGTGCAGAAGTTACAAATGCAGTTGCATCAACATTGTTTGCCTTTCCTCAACTCGGCGTGGTGGGATTTCAACCTCAAGTCGAAGTTGGAGGGGTAAATATGGGGCATTTAACCCAAGCGATGGGCAATACTTACCAAGCAGTTGGCGGATTACTGAACCGGACTGCCGGTTTGCTGGCGCGCGACGCTTCAAATGTCCGCCGAGAAATGGAATGGCAGTTTCAAGTCGATCAAGCCAAACGCGAGATCGAACGTATTGAAAAAGATCAGTTGGCAAGCGAAATCCGAATGGCAATCGCTGAAAAGGAAATTGCCGATCAAGAACAACAGATTGCCAATAGCGAAGAAGCAGATCTTTTCCTCCGTGATAAGTTTACCAATGCCCAACTTTACGGCTGGATGGTGAGTCAGTTGTCTGCCTTGCACTATCAAGCCTATCAACTCGCCCTGAGTATGGCGAAACAAGCCGAAGCGTGTTTGAACTTTGAGCTGGATGATGCCCCGGCCTCAATTATCGAATTCAGCTATTGGGATGGTATGAAGAAGGGCCTGCTGTCAGGAGAGCGCTTAATCCACGATCTCAACCGGCTAGACGCACACTACATCGCCAATAACGACAGAAAACTAGAATTGAGCAAACATGTGTCACTGCATCGTGTCGATGCGAATAGCTTGATCGAACTCAAGCGTTCCGGCACTTGCGAGTTCAGTATTCCCGAATATATTTTCGATCTGGACTACCCCGACCATGTCAATCGTCGGATTAAGTCGGTGTCGTTAACTATTCCGGCGGTTTCAGGGCCCTATACCACTTTGAGCTGCGAGCTGAGCTTAAGTGCCGAAGGTTCGCAAGCTGACTCAATCGCACTAAGCAGCGCGCAAAACGATTCCGGTCTATTCCAATTTGATTTACGCGACGAACGCTATTTGCCGTTTGAAGGGCGCCCGGTAACTGGACTATGGAAATTGGAGCTTCCGCCGACCAGTATTGCCCAATTCGATTACTCGACTATTTCAGACGTTATTCTCACGATTAACTATACGGCGAGAAGCGATGCGAGCAGACGCGAGCAGCGGATTTCTGAGCTGGAGTCAGCTAATTTCAGCAACTCAGAGTTCGTTCAGCTTCTCTCAATGAGAACTCATTTTTCGGATATTTGGCATCAACTATCAAACGCCGGGGAGGAGGGAGATCCATCTCCCGTGAATTTGACGTTTGTTCCTCATCACTTCCCATATATCGCTGCCGCGCGCGGAATTTCTCTTTCCAGCTGCGCTATGGTCGTTCAGGAAAAAACGGGAACCCTCCGGGAAGTGGAACCCATGCTCGAGTTTTCCGGCTTAACCCTGGATTCGGAAATTGGTATTGAGGTTCAAGAGGCTGCAGTGTTACAGACGTTGGCGTTAGCGCGCGACTTCAAAGATATATTTATTTTGGTCTCATATTCAATTGGTCGCGCATAAGCAAAAATTCGGCACTGGCAATTTGACTTCTTCCGATCTGAATTAGGTATGCCCCGGATTAGCCGGTCGTCCCAAGTTCAATGCGCGCCTTCCCAGTTTGTGTTCAAAACAGGGAACTGAAATTCCCGCTAATTCGTGTATGAAAACGGACTGACCAGCGTAATCCCAGCATTCAAAGGGAAACTATTGAAAGACTGTCAATTGATCATTTACAATGCATTGCAAATACGAATAATTATCATTATAATTCGCATCTCTTGGGAAATTCTTTAATAGGGAGATAATTATGCGCCCTATAAATTCTAGAGCTGGTTAGCGGGCTGTTGAAAATAGTTGGGAGGTTTATGCGAATTGTAGGAACCTCTCTTACCCCCACCCCCATTTTTAACGGCCGCTAGAACAGAGGTGTGCCCCGGCAGCATGCTATATGTTGTCGGGGCTTAACCTTTATTGTGTACAGTGACAGATGCGATTCTATTGGGTATGCAATAGAGTAATTGCTCTGATTGATTCTAAAAAGGAGATTGGCTTTGACGGCGATAAAAAGCTTTTTGATTGCTTGCTTATTCTTTGTTCCCCAGTCCGCGTTTGCGCATCACCATCAAGTACAAGCTCCGAGTCCAAGCATGGCCGCTCTGGGTTTGATCTTTATTATGGTATCGGTATTATTATCCACCGCTGTATTGAGATATCCTCCTGTCCAGAAGGGTGTTCAGTCTTCCAGCGAGAAACGATAATTCTCAACTGAGATTTCTAGGATTGATAAGAAAATGTTAAAAGATAAGCTCAGCAGTTTGTTAACTGTCCGCCGGGCGCATGCCCACTGTGATGTTCCCTGTGGTATTTACGATCCAGCTATCGCGCAAAATGCCGCGTTATCGGTTGCCCGTTTTCTCGACCTGATCGAGGAACTTGAACCCAAGTTGGTTGGGGGTGATGCGTCGGTGGAGAACTTGGCCAAACTGGCCAGGCTGGTGGAACAAAAAGAGTCCCACGCGGCGAAAGTAAAGTCCGAGGTGGTGATTATCTGGGGTGATTACTTCAAGGCTGCCCAGATCGAAATGGTCCCGGAAGTTCATGGTCTGGTGCACGAAATCATGCAGAAGGCATCCGCCTGTAAACAGCAAACCGCGGTGGACAACGGACGCGAGCTGGTTGCTCTGGTCAACCGTTTTGCCGCGGCATTTTGGCAAACGAAAGATATAGAAACACAAACGGTTGTTTCTTCCAACCTGCCGAAGCTTGAGATGGTGCAACCGGTTTTAAGCGGGGCCGAATAATTTGCTATATTGTTTTGAGGTGGTCGGCGAAAGTATGTCGCCGACAATACCTGAAGGCGACCGGGCCGTTGTCGTGGCCTTGCCTCGATTTCTGCTTCGCGCGGGCATGGTGGTGGTGCTGGAGGCTGAAAAGGACTTTTTTATCATCAAGCGAATAGCTGCGGTGCTGGATAATCAAACGTTAAGGCTATGCGGTGATAACAATGCGGCCACATCCAGGTTCTGTGAGACGCCTGTTGAGAAGAGCAAAGTGGTGGGCGCCTTGCTTTTCAGGGTAAGGAAACGGGGTATTCTAGGTTTATAATTTTCCCAATACAGCGTCTTATCGACTATGAATATGAATTTCACCAAGGCACCGATTGGCCTGTTGTTGTCGCTATTAGTCGCTGAGGTGCTGGCCTATTCTCCAGCAGAGCGGGACTGCGCAGAAGTCAACGAGCGCTACGTGTTCAGTTGGGCTATCAGCGATGATTGCAACGATCACCCCCGTGGTGGCAGCAGCCGTGGTATGCCCGTGACGTTGGATACCCGGCCTCACCCGGGCTGGCTGGCAATCCAGGAACAGGGGCTAACGGATTTCGAGCGGGATCGCCGGGCGATTTTGGCTATGGCCGGCCCGTACAAGGTCAGCTTCGATTTTCTTGAAATCGTGGGTTTTAGCGAGAGATTTGAGCGGGACAGGCCCTATCAGTCCTGGGGCACGGAATATGTTTACGTTGTGGAGGAGCGCGAGGACTTTATCAGCCTGCAGCATCTGATGGTCATGTACTTTCAGCAGCAGGACGGTTCTGCTTCCGAGCCCATGGTGATGAAACACTGGCGTCAGGACTGGACCTACCAGGACGACGAACTACTCACCTTTGAGCACAGGAACCAATGGTCTAAACAGTCGGTATCTCGCAAAAGCCGCAAGGGCAGATGGAGTCAGGCTGTTTTCCAGGTTGACGATTCACCGCGTTACGAGTCTATGGGGCGCTGGCGGCACAACGGGAGTTTCTCCACCTGGATTAGCGATGTAACCCGGCGTCCGCTGCCCCGCAGGGAGCACAGCGTGCGGAAGGATTACCAGGCGCTTGAAGGCTTTAATCGCCACACCATTACCCGCACCGGTTGGGTGCAGGAGGAAGAAAATTGGAAGTTGGTGGTGGACAAATCGGGCAGACCGGACGCGCAACAACCCTATTTGTCCAAGGAGCTTGGCGTGGCCAGGTATCAAAGGATCAGGGATTTTGATTTCACGCCGGGCGATAATTACATGGCGTTGGCGGGGCCTTTCTGGGCTGATGTGCGTGCCGCTTGGGTAGAGGTATCAGAAAAGCGCCGAGCGTTGCATTTGCACGATAAGGTACAGGGCGTTCCGATTTTCGTGCCGCTGTTCGACTATTCACAATCGGTTGTGGATAGCAAGACCTATGATCGAGAGGATGGCAAGGCCTTTATCCGGAAGATCATTAATAGCTATATAAAAGATAGCTGACACTCCTGACCTATTACTGCCACACCTATAAGAAATTGGCGTTGACGCTGCAGCAAGAACCCCTGAATTTACATGTCGATAGGACCGGAGAATTAGGGAATGTCAAGCTGCGCTACCAGCCTGTGCTAACGGTTAATGATAAGTGCTCTGCGGCCTGTCAAGGACGGGTGCAGAGTGACCGGTAGTTTGCACAAACTGATAAAGTTCCGTCAGGTAATTAAGGACCCATTGGTTTTCTTGAGGGCGGTAAGATAGCTCTCTTTCCAGTCGGTTGATGGCCAGCCAATAGACTTCCATGGATTGCTCGATATCGCCCAGTTTTGCGAATGTCTCAGCCAGCAGCTTTGCGGCGCTTGTGAACATCTCGCAAGCATATTGCGGCTCCAATGCCATGGTCGTCATCATGATTTCAGAGGCTTCAAACGCACAGCCAAAGTGCGGTAGCGCTTCCTGCCACATATCCTGTCCATTATCGAATCCGTTCCGCCAGCAATTGAAGGCCATCGCGGGCTTCCTTTTCAGTTCTTCTCTGTGGGTCGCGCATAAAAATCTCAATTTCATGTCCGTCGTGACTCCTATATTATGAATTTTCAGCGTCACAATAAATGATAATCATTCTTGTTTGCAATGCAAACAAGAATGATTATCAAAATCAAAATTTACTGGGATGTGTGAATCAGTCGACTCATCAATCCAAGCTTTCCCCGGTGACTAGCTCGACACACTTGTTCGGAGCATAGCAATGAAGAAACTTGCGGGAAAAGTTGCCATTATTTCCGGTTTCGAGCGCGGCTAACGGTGTTTACCTGTTCTGCACGCCGGAATCCGGTTACATCAGCGGGTAAGTGGTTGTTGTCGGCGGCGGCATCTAGGAGTCTGTCGGACTTAGGCCGAATCGGCTGCAGCGATGGGAAATCGGTCTATTTTTCTGCTCTTTTTCGTTGCATAGTAACCACTATGCGCCTCAAAAGATCAAAAAACTAGCCTCGATTTCCCACTCGCCTCGCTACGATCCTCTAAGTCCGACAGACTCCTAAGCCCTTCACAGCGGCGCCTTTTTGCGCGATCATACCGGCCCGTTAATTTAGCGCGGCGCTCTCGGCCGCGATCCACTGTCGGAGTCAGATCAATTAATTCTTGAGGAGGAATTAACGTGTATAGAGATAAACAGTTTAATCGATGGCGGCGCCACCCCTGGCACGGACTACCGGCCCGCCCCGACGGCAGCAGGCCGGACGTCGTTAAAACCTATATCGAAATCACCCCCAGCGACGTTGTGAAATACGAAGTGGACAAGCAATCCGGCTTTTTGATGGTGGATCGCCCACAGCGCACCACCTCCAGTCCCCCGGCGCTGTATGGTTTTATCCCGCAAACCTACTGCGGCGAGCGGGTGGCCGCACTGTGTGACGAGGCGGACGAAGCTGACGGCGACCCACTGGATATCTGTGTATACTCCGAACGCCTGATCACCAAATCTGACATTCTGTTAAACGCCCGCGTTGTGGGTGGCATCCAGATGATCGACGGCGGCGAGGCAGACGACAAGATCATTGCGGTGCTGGATGGCGACAACATTTGGGGTGACGTAGGAGACATCAACGACCTCCCCTCCATCAAGATAGAGCGGCTGCAACACTATTTCCTGACCTATAAGATGGTGCCCGGCAAGCAGATTAATGTTAAGGTGGACCATGTCTACGGCCGCGACGAAGCCCTGAGGGTGATCGAGGCCTCCATACAGGATTACCAGGCGGACTTCGGCCACTTGCACCAGTCGGAAGATCAATAACGGCAAGCCTGGCGTTATTAGACGTAAAAACGGAAACCCGGCCGCGCGCCGGGTTTTTTTTGGTTTAGATTAACAGGGCGGCCAGTGTCTACTGGTGTGGCCGCGTCCAGATAAATATAAGTACGCAGCCCAGGATTGCCGCCTGCAGCAACATAATCTCGGTGCGCAGGCCAAAAACCAGGGAAAGCGCCATTACCATTGCAACGGAAGCCGTCGCCAACCGCTTGGCCTTGAGGCTTATCGCGCCTCGCTCCCGCCAATCGGCTATCGCGGGGCCGAAGACCGGGTGGTTGACCAACCAGACGTGCAGTCGCTCTGACGAACGAGAGAAACAATAGGCGGATAGAAGTAAAAAGGGAACCGTCGGTAACAGTGGCAAGAAGGCGCCCATTACCCCCAGTGCTATGGAGGTGATACCTAAAATCAGCCAAATTGATCTCACGGGTCAGCGGCTTTACTGCGGGGCGTTCAGCTCCATAAATTTTTCGATGTGCTGAAAGGCTTGCTGCGCTTCAGGAAGGTTCTCGGTAAACAGATGCCACACGTGTACCATATCGGGCCAGATTTCTAGCGTGGCCTCGGAACCGCAGCTCAATGCCTTATTGACGTAGCGACGCCCGTCGTCAACCAGCATCTCGACATCGCTGGCGTGAATCAAGGTAGGCGGTAGATTCGATAAATCTCCATGAATCGGCGACAAGCGAGGGTCGCATGGGCGCAGCCGGTTGCTTATCCAAGCAATCCATAACCAGGCGAAGTTCGGCAACGCCATTATCTTGCCGAGACTGGGGCCGATAAAGGGGTCGCTGGCAACATTGGCGCTTAAACTGGGGCTGCTGGCGGTATTGTCGGTGGACGGGGATAGGGCGATCACGGCATCGGCTGCGCGCAATCCCATGTCCCTGGCCCAGGCGATAACCGCCAGGGTCAGGTTCCCACCCGCCGAATCCCCGGCGACGAAAAGTGTGTGCAAGGGTGCCGGACCTTCGGGGCCATTTTCCAGTATCCAGCGATAGGCCGTCTGCGTATCCGCCAGACAATCGAGACGGCGGTATTCCGGCAGCACTCGGTAGTCGATAGCCAGCACCGACGTGCAATTGGCTCGCGCAAAGCGAGCGGTAATTGCGCGGTGGCTCAGGGGGCTGCCCATATAAAAAGCCCCTCCGTGAATGTACAGCAAGCGCCGCCCGGGATCGGCGTCTTCCGCGACAACCCACTCAGCGGGAACATCACCGGCCTGCGTCGGGATAATGCGAACGCCCTCCAGGTTGACCCGGGTCCCCATATCGTCGCAATATTCGCGCATTTTGATGATACGCTGCTTAAAGGAACCCTCGACCCGGGTTTCGTGCATCCGCGCGAGGATATCCAGAATTTCAAAGTGTTGTTCGCTGGGCTCCCTGGGTACCGGCAGATTTTCCGAGCCAGGCGCGCGATCGTAGCGCGCCAAGCTGGGGCCTCGCAGGTAATAGCTGGTGAATGCCCAAAACAAGCCCAACAGGGTCAATATGATTAGCAGTGAATCAATCATGGAGAAGGATTGCTCCTCTTCTAGGTTACGGGAAACATGGGTTTAGTGAGCCGGCATTTTATAACATTGCGGCCGTTAAATAACGAAAAAGCGAAGCTGCGTCAATGATTCGGCATTTGGCGCTAAACGGAATGGGCGGTTAATTTTGAATCCTGGCTAAACGGGGAAAGCTAAAGGAGAGTTTCCTTGAATTCCGAGGTTTAGCCGCGTACCACAGTAAGAACATGGGTGGCGTGAAATAAAACGAGATGATCGTGGATAACAGAACGCCACCCGCTATTGACATCGCAAATGGCGGCCAGAACCCGCCTCCGGCCAACAAAAGGGGCAGGAACCCGCCAAAGGTGGTGACGGTGGTCGAAACTATGTGCCGCGACGAATCCATCACAACCCGCGCGGCGGCGGCTCTATCCCCACGGCTTGCGGCTGTGTCGTTTTTGAGTGCCGTCAGCACGATGATAGCCGCGTTGATGGACACCCCAATTGACCCAATCACGCCAATCAATGCTTGGATGCCAAACGGAAACTTGAACAACGCAAGGGCGAACAGGCTGAGGCCCGCGGACAGGAAACAGACGATGAATGCGATTATTGACAGTCGGTAGGAGTTAAAGGTAACGACTATGGTCGCGACGGTCAGCGCGATAATAAGCCCCATTGAAGACATCAGATTACCGGTAGTTTCCGCCCGTTGTTCTGAATCACCGCCGGTTTGTATTCGGTAGCCCGGCGGTAGATTAATGGGCCTGGCTGTCAGCTCAGACTGCAACCGTTTCAACACCTCCTCGGGCAGTACATCGCGGCGGATAAAGCCTTGCACTGTGTTGAGCCGCTCGCCGTCCAGGCGCAGGATGGGGCTCTTGCCAGGTTGCAGTTCGATGCCTCCCAGGCTGGAGAGCGGCACAGATGCTGTCCGGCCGTTTTCCGAAGCGCGTATCGGCAGCGATAGCTGCGCGTAGCGGGACTGACGCTCCCTGTCGCCAGCCGAAAGCCGGACCCTTATGGGTATTTCCTCGGTCCCCTCCAGCAGGCTGCCCGCCGGTACCCCGCTGAGGCTGGCGTCGAGAATGCGGGCGACATCCGTTAAGCCATAGCCGGCCTGCTCGACTTTCCGTTCATCCAGGTCAAAAACGATTTTGGGAGCGCCGCTATCCAGGCTTACGCGGGTATGGGTAATATCCTCGATCGCGGCCATGCGACTCCGAATCTGGTTGCCAATGGCGCGCAGTGTTTCCAGGTTGGGCCCGATTATCTTGAGTTCTACGGGCGCGTCAACCGGCGGCCCTTGGACCAGGCCCCTTACCAGCACTTGCGCGGCGGGTATCTGCTGGTCAAGACGCCGCTGTAATTGCGGTAAGATGCGCTCGGTTGTGTTCGTCGATGTGGTTGTGACCAAGGCTTCGGCAAACCTGATGTCATTGTCCCGCGAACGAATCATATTGTAGTAGAAGGCGGGCGCATTCTCGCCAACCACCCAGTGCCTGGCTTCTATACCGTCAGTTTGTTTCAGGATATCGTCAATCTTCTTTACCGCTCGATCTGTTTGCTCAAATGCGCTGCCCGTGTTGAGTTCCACCTGAATATAGAACTGGTCTCGGTCCACGCCGGGAAAAAACTGTGAGGTCAGCGTTGGGAAAGACAGGAAACCGGCCATGGGCACCAGGCAGGCAATCAGGATAGCGTGTCGCGGATGGTTGAGCGACCAGTTGATCGACTGTTCGAAGCGTCGCGCCACCGAGTTGAAGATTGACTGGACGCGATGCGGTTCGCCATCCTCCGTCAACAACCAGCCGGCGATGGCCGGTGTTATAAAGAGCGTCAGCCCAAAGGAGGCGGCCAGCATGACGATCACCGAAATGGCGATAGACCCTACAAAATCGCCCGCCGGCCCCGGCAATAACGCCATCGGCGTGAAGGCAAGCGCGGTTGTCAGGGTTGAGGCGAGCAGCGGGATACGCAAGCGGACCACGGCCAGTTTTATCGCTTGGGCGCGCCCGGTGCCGTTGCGTAAACGTTGACCTATGTCGTCGGTCATCACAATGGCGGCGTCAACCAGCAGACCGAGCGCGACGATAAGGCCGGTGACCGACATCTGGTGTATCGGTATGCCGATCAGCTGCAAAATCGTCAGCGACGATAAACTGGTGAGCGGCAGTACCAGTGCAACCACAATGGCGCTTCGAAAGCCCAATGTCAGGAATAGCACGCAAATCACCAGCGATACGCCGATCATCAGGTTGATGAATACTTCCGTCAGCCGCTCCGCTGTGTAGTCATTCTGGGAGAATATCTTTTCGTGTCGCACATTTTTCGGCAGCGTTGACTCAAAGCCTGCAATGACTTGATCTACGGCGCTGCTCCAGGTGTCGACCTGCAGGTCCGGCTCCATGCGCGCGGCGACCAGAATTGCGGCCCGGCCCTGACTGTAAGCAGTTTTGGTGCGGGGCGCTTCCACGCCTTTGCGAATCGTGGCGATATCGTCAAGCTGTATTTGTTGGCCGTTAAGTTGCGAGGCCACGGGGATTCGGGCGATCCGTTGGGTGGATCGAATTTCGCCGGCGACTTCCACCAGCAGGTCGCCGCCATCGGATTGCGCGCGGCCCGCAACAACCTTCGCGTCCGCTGTTTTCACCGCGTCTGCAACCTGCAGGATATTCATCCCCAACGCATCGATTTGGGTTTTATCCAGCTCCACATAGAGCCGCTCTTGTGGCGCGCCAAAGATTTGCACGATGTCGGTGCCCGGCACCCTGCGCAGTCGATCCTGGAGTATCCGGGCGTAGCGAAGCGCCAAGCTGAAGTTGTCGGTGTTTCCGTCCGCCAGGCTAATACTGCTGATCGACGTAAAGGCGCCGGTTCTTTCATTATCGAATTGTGTGCTGCCGACGCCGTCGGGCATGTTTTTTCTGGCGTCGGAAATGGCGTCTCGAATCTCCGACCAAACCTGCTCAATTTCATGGTCGTTAATTCTGTTTGACAGCTCGACCCTCAGGATGGAAATGCCCGTGCGGGAGGTGGAGTTGATTTCCGTGATTTCCGAGATGGTTTTCAGTTCATCCTCGAGTTTCTTGGTCACCAGCGCCTCGACGCGCACCGGGTCTGCGCCGGGATAAGGTGTAACCAGTGTGGCAAACAAATTGGTGATGGTCGGGTCTTCTTGTCGGCCGATTGTCAGGTAAGAGGAAGCCCCCAGTAACACGACCATTCCCACCACCAGCGCGAACAGGCGGGGATTCCTGAAGAAAAACGTCTCCATTGTCAGGTGCCAACTATCATTCCGGGCGCTATTCGATTCAGCCCGCTGACAATCAGGTTGATATCGTCCTCGCCACTGATATCGACAAACGCGTTGCGATTGTCGGCATAGATGATACTGGCCGCATACTTGTTAACGGTACTATCGGCATCCAGGGCGAATATGCTCCAAAGTCCTCGCTCATCTTCCACCAGGGCGGAGTTGGGTATCCAGAATCCGCTGCCATCCTCCGGCGTCGCGAAGTGGAGATTGACGAACTCGCCAAACCGAAAATCCAGATCCCGCAGCTGCAAGCGGATCGCCACCGTTTGCGTTGCGCCTTCCACCGCCGGCGCCACGGATATTACCCTGGCGGTGGCGGTTTCATCGCGGATCTGCACCTGGTGCAGATCACCCGGCGCGACGGAACGCGCGACTTCCACCGGTATCCCCACCTTGACTTCGCCGGTACCGCTCTCCAGCAGCTCCAGCAGCGGCGTGCCGGGAACGATAACCGCACCCACGTCGATCAATCGCCGCTGGATATTGGCGTCGAAGGGCGCGCGAACCACCGACTTATCCAACTGAATATCGATGCGTTCGATCTGCGCCAGCAGGGTTTCGCGTCGCGCGGCCAGCAATTTCAGGTTGGTCTCTATGCCGTCTATGGTGTCCTCGGCGCTAAAGCCGTCCGCCTTGAGGTCGGTTTGCCGGGCCAGGCGCCGCCGCGCCAATTCACGCTCTGCCTCCAGTCCCGCCAGCGACGACTGCAATCGCTTGCGTTCTGAGTTGAGGATAGATTTATCCAGCTCCAGCAGCACATCACCCTTTGCCACCTGGCCACCTTCATCGACGTAGACTGTTTGAACCTTGCCTGCCAGCTCACTGGCGATCTGAAGCCTTTGTCTGGGTTCGATCTTGCCTGAGTACCAGCGATCTACGGTTAGATCGCTGGTTCGGCTGATTTGCCGTGTCTCCACGGTCAGCGGATGTGGCTCTGCGTAGGAGCTAGCCAGGTGAGCTCTGGCATAGAGGGCCACAAGCACACAGGCGGTTGCCGCCAGCGCGATACTCAGTAAAACGCTGGGAGAGGGGGTTACGCTGTTGCTAGATGCGTGTTGCCGACCGATGTTGCCTGTCATGTCCGCCTCCTATCGCCCGTTGCCGTAGTTAGGTAATGTAAACGAAGTTAACATAAAAGTAAACACTGTTTACATTTTGTAAAAATAGTATACGCTTGTGCGACGGAAACAGATCAAGATGAAAGCCATGAGCACCAAAGAGAAAGCCGCTTATCACCACGGCAACCTTGCCAAAGCACTTGTCGAGGCCGCGACACGTCTGGTCAACGAGCAAGGACCGGCGTATTTCGCGATAGCCGACGCCTGCCGACTGGCCGGCGTCAGCAAGGGTGCTCCTTACCGCCACTTTGCCAGCAGGGATGCGCTGCTGCAGGAGGTTGCATTTGCGGGTTTCGACCGGCTGGAGACTGCCATGCTTGCGGCCATTGAAGATCTGATTCCCGGTTCGGATGAGAGGATAACCGCGCTGGGGCTGGCCTATATCCGTTTCGCTATCCGGGAACCTGAGATTTTCAGGTTGATGGTCAGCCACAACCGGTGCAACGACGATTCGGGAGAAGATTTCGAGACCCGGCGATATGCCTATGAGATCCTGTTAGCCGAGGTCAAAACACGCACCGGCTACACCCAACTCAAACAGCTTATGCGGGTGGCCCGGCCGCTCTGGACGCTGGTGCACGGTGCTTCCATGCTAACGATTAACAATAATTATCAACGTATCGATCCGGAGGGGGATACGGATCGGATGGTGCGGGAGACCACCAAGCTGATACTGGCCCCATATCCCGAGCCGGCCAATTGATCACGGTAAACCGGGTTGTTTTGTTTTCGCCCTCAACGTGGCCAGCAGCATTTCAGTCAACGGATAACCCCGCAGCTTTTCGGTGTTTGCCTCGCCCTTTGGGTCGCGAATGATCTTCGCATAATTGCTCCTGTAAATAATAATGATTTGTATTGCAAATAAGAATCATTATCAATTAAGATGGTGGGTAGGCTAAAAAAAGGAGCAAAGGCAATGAAATTAAGGTTCCTGTGCGCAGGGCATCGCAATCAACTTTCGCTAAATCCAGGGCAAGCCATCAATTGCTGGCAGAACTCTTTTGATACCGGGCAGCTCTTTTACGAACAGGCAATGTGGGAGGACGCACTGCCGCATATCGGCTGTGCGTTTGAAACGGCCGAGATTATTCTGACAACCAAAGCAGTGGACACCCCCTGCGCCTGTGAGTTGTTTATGTCCTCGGCGATACTGTTGGCCAAAACCTACATGCAGCTCGGTTACCGGGAACAGATCCTCGACGTCTATGAAATGGCGGTGTACCGCTTGCAACGTGAAATGGTGGGTAACTCAATAAAGGTTGCGCGTATAAATCGTAACCTTGTTGATTTACATAAAAATTTTCAGGGGTTGATCGAGCGGCAAGATAGCGCCGTTGCAACCTCGCCACTTGAAGCAGCTCAGCTGGAAAGCGCTGTACACTAGCATGGTTGACTTGGCGGCAAATTATGGGGTTGTTTACCCGCTAACGGCTAAGGGGTCCGGCGGTGATAGCGACGCTCCGGGCGTAAACAACGTCAGCCAACATGAAAATTCCGTCACTTCCGGTTCGCTGCGCGGTTCCGAATTTGTCCAACTAGAGATTCATGTCGAGACAATTAAACGGTTGATTTTGGAGCGAGGGTTAGTGGGGGAAGAACTCAGGTGCTTGAATAACCGATCTAAAAACGCCCTGAAACAAACTTTTCTCGATTGCCTAAGCCTGTCAACAAACCCCGGCCGATATTCAGGCTAAACGCCTTGTTTGCCGCCGGCAGTCGGCTGTTGCGCCAAGCGTACCTCAAAATCGACTCAAGTTGATTGTGACCCAGAGCAGCCACGGCCGGTTGCAGCTTGCTATTCCTCTCTTATTCTATCCACTGACTTGTTCGGCGCGCTTGCAAAAGTAAAGCTGTGTAAATTACCCGGTTGTAAGCGCCAGCGATTTTGCCGTTGGGGCCAAACCGCTTATCATTGCGTAGCTGCGTTTGGCATCCGCAAAGTCCGTTTGTGAATAATGAGTTAATGAGTCGTATTCAAGTGAAAAAGTTTTTGCCTCTGTTCATCCTGGCTGGCGCCGCTGCGATTGCGGTGCTAATGGTGATG
This sequence comes from Porticoccaceae bacterium, assembly GCA_028280905.1. Taxonomy (GTDB): domain Bacteria; phylum Pseudomonadota; class Gammaproteobacteria; order Pseudomonadales; family Porticoccaceae; genus JANQKW01. The sequence goes on along the minus strand of JANQKW010000188.1, from coordinate 5,622 downwards.
GCGCGCCCGGACCTGGTTACGCGGGAAGGCGAGGTTCCTCTTCCGCTGGTCAAGGTGATCGCGGTGCAAAAAGGTCAGGTGCCGATAACTATCGTGGCGCATGGCAATGTATCCGCCTGGCGTGAGCTGGAGCTGGTCGCCGAGGTGACCGGGCGTGTGATCTGGGTGTCGCCGGATTTTGAGCAGGGTAAGCAGGTGGCGCCCGACAGCCCGTTGCTTCGCATCGACGCCACTGATTATCAGCTTGCTCTGGCGGAAGCAAAAGCGGCGCTGGCAACAGCCGAACTTTCCCTCGCAGACGCCAGGGCGTTGAAGCGCAAGGCGGCGATTGGCGAGGCGGAAGCCAATGTGGAAGCTGCGCGCAAGCGAATAACAAAGGCTGAAAAAGACCTTGCCAACACCGAAATCAAAGCACCCTACAACGCGGTGATCGATACCCAACTGGTGGAACTGGGGCAGTATATTGTCGCGGGTAAGACAGTGGCCCGTGTTCTGGGTTCAGACCGGGCGGAAGTGCGGTTGCCCGTGATCGCCGCGGATGTGGGGTTCCTGAAGCCGCAACGGGAGAACGGTGTCGTGCTGGCGGCGCGGATAGGCCAGCAGGAACAGCAATGGAAGGGCAGGTTGACCAATATCGAGGCTCGGGTGGACGAACAGACCAGGGTATTTCCGGTGGTGGTGGTGGTCGATTTTCCACTCGATCCCGAAAAACATACAAGGGTGTTGCCCTTTGGCCTGTTTGTCCGTGCGGAAGTTCCCGGTACCCCGATACCGGACGCGGTATTGGTCCCGCGCTCGGCGCTCCACGGCGGTAATTCGGTCTACGTGGTTGTCGATGGTAAATTGCGGCGCCGGGAGGTAGCCGCGGTGCGGTCGGACAGCAGCGGCGTGACCATATCGGGCGGGCTGGAAGACGGCGATGCGGTAGTCACCACCAGGCTGGATCTGATGTTCGATGGCATGCCGGTGGCTGTGTCCGATGGCTGAGTCTCGCTACCTGACCGAGAGCGGCCCAATCGGGTGGATGGCGTGCAACCCGGTTGCCGCCAATTTCTTGCTGTTATTAGTGTTGGTTGCCGGGCTGTACTCTCTTGGTGAAATACGCAAGGAAGTCTTCCCCACCTTTCCCACCGAGACCTTCACGGTAGTCGTGCCCTATCCCGGCAGTTCGCCCGAGGAAGTAGAACAGGGCATTATTCTTAGAATCGAGGAGGCGCTGCGCGACATCATCGGCATCAAGGAAATCCGCAGTGAGGCGAGAGAGGGCGTCGGCATTGTCACCGTGCAAATGGAGCCCGGCACCGAGATGGGCAGGGCGATCAGCCAGGCCAAGGTTCGCGTCGACGGCATCGCCTCTTTTCCTCAGGACTCCGAAGAACCCGTTGTCGAGGAAGTGAAGGCCCTGAGCCCGGCGATGCGCGTCAGCCTGTCTGGCAATATTGACGAACGCCGGCTCAAACAACTCCTTGAACAGGTGCGGGAAGAGATTCTGGCATTGGGCAGCATCACTGAAATCAGTATCTTGGGCGACAAGGTGTATGAGATTTCGATTGAGGTGTCCGACGCTCAACTGCGTCTCTACGGGCTCGATTTCGACCAGGTGGTGAACACCATCAGAAATCACTCCCGCGATCTGCCCGGTGGTCAGATGAGAACCGACCAGGGGGTCATCAAGCTGCGTTCCGTATCCCAGGCCTATGTGGGCGAGGAATTCGAGGACTTGACGCTGCTTAGCCGCGCGGACGGCACGCGAATCAAACTGGGCGATATCGCCGGCGTAAAAGATAGGTTCGAGGAACAGCCGGTGCTGAGCCTGCTGAACGGGCAGCCGGCCATGACCCTGGTGGTGGACAGGGTAGGCAATCAGGATGTATTGGATATGACCGAGCAGCTGCGCGAATACATAGCGCAAAAGCAGGCGGTGCTGCCGGACGGGGTCAACATAGAGGGTTGGCAGGATTACAGCAAGATACTGGAAGGCCGCATCGATCTGATGTTGCGCAATGCCTTTCAGGGCGCGATTCTGGTGATAATCGCGCTGGCGCTATTCCTGGACCTGTCGCTGGCATTGTGGGTGATTGTCGGGGTTCCCTTTGCGATTTTGGCTACCATCGCCACCATCCAGATACTGGGGCTGCCCGTGTCCATCAACGTACTTTCGGTGTTTGCGTTTATCCTGGTGCTGGGCATCTTGGTCGACGACGGCATTGTCACCGCGGAAAGCGCCTATGCCAGGCTGGAGGCGGAGCAGCAGGGCGTTCACAGCATTGTCGGTGGCGTCAGGCGAATTGCCACCGCCACCATCTTTGGCGCGCTGACTACGGTGATCGCCTTCGGGCCAACCCTTTTCATCACTGAGGGGTTTGCCAGGGTAATGGTGCATATGGGGCCGGTGGTAATGCTGTGCGTAGTTTATTCATTGATAGAGACCAAACTGGTGCTGCCGGCCCACTTGCGTCACGTGAGGGTGAACGGCGCCGTTAGCGGTGGTTGGAGGGGGCCGATCGAACGGCTGCAAAGGCGATTTTCGTCCGGTATTAAGGCACTGGCCAATGGCTTCTATAAAAGGGCGCTCGGAACCGCAGTGCGGCACCGCTATACGACCCTGTCGATTTTTATTGCCGCCCTGGTCATTTGCCTGGCGCTGATTCCTTCCGGGATTGTGCGACTGGTATTTTTCCCCAGCGTTCCCGCCGATGATATTCAGGTGAGGCTGGATATGCCGCAGGGTACGCCCTGGAGTAAAACCCATGACTATGCCCGGCGAATTGAAATTGCCGCCAATGAAGTGAATGAGAGATTCATACGCCATGATAAGGACGGCCGCAGTGTAATCGAGCGAATACTGGTGATATCCGAAAGCGATACCAGTGCCCAAGTGGACATTGAGTTGTTGCCCAGCGAGCAGCGGGACGTTGACTCCGTGGAGCTGGCGCAGTGGCTGCGGGAGGCTCTCGGACCTTTGGAGGGAACCCGTTCTTTTAGTATAAACGCCCAGGCGGGCCCCGGTGGCGTGGATTTGCAGGCGCAGCTCAGGGGCAGGAACCTGGAGCAATTGCGGCAGGCCGCCAGTGAACTGAAGCTGCAGTTGGCGAACGTTAACGGCGTTCAGGATGTGCGGGACAGCTTTAAAGCCGGAGGCAGGGAACTGGATATTCACGTAACACCCGAGGGCGAGGCGCTGGGGCTCGGCGATGTGGAGTTGGCGCGTCAGGTCCGGCAGGCCTTTTTTGGCGCGGAAATCCAGCGGGTGCAGCGCGGCCGCCATGAAGTGCGTGTTTACGTGCGTCTACCCGAGGCGGAGCGCACCCGTATCGATACCCTGCAATCGATGTGGATCAGGTTGCCGGATGGCCGGAAAGTGCCCTTCTCCGTGGTGGGCGAATTGCGTGAGCGCAGCGGTTTGAGCAGTATTAACCGAATTGATCGTCAGCGGGTGGTCAACGTCGAAGCCGACATCAATAGAGCTGTGGTGGAGCCGGGAGACGTGGCCGATTCGCTGGACAATGAAATTATCCCGAAAATCTTGGCGCGCTATCCGGAACTAACCTACCAGCTGGGTGGGCAGGCTGAGGACCAAAGGGATACCTCCACGGCATTGCAGTATGGTCTTATTGTCGTGCTGTTGCTGATTTATGCTGCGCTGGCAATTCCGTTAAAGAGCTATTTACAGCCCCTACTGATTATGTCGGTCATCCCTTTTGGCGTTATCGGCGCCATATTGGGCCACCTGGTGCTTGGAATGGACGTTAGCATATTGTCGATAATCGGCATTATCGGGCTGATTGGGGTGGTGGTTAACGACAGCCTGGTGCTGGTCGACTTTATCAATCACTACATTGACGAGGGCAAGCATTGGAAAGAGGCGGTAATGGAGGCGGGGCCGATCCGTTTTCGCGCGGTAATCCTGACGTCTATCACTACCTTTATCGGGTTGTTGCCCATTCAGCTGGAGACGTCAATCCAGGCGCAGTTTGTCAAGCCCATGGCCACCTCGGTTGCCTTTGGTGTGTTGTTTGCAACCGTCGTAACCCTATTTCTGGTGCCGACCCTTTTTTACATCGCCAAGGATATCAGGGGGCTTTTTATCGGTTCCGAGGCGGTCGAATCCGTCGCTGAGAACCGCTGAACCGGCGCTGGGAAGTGTTTGTTGCGGTCATGACTTCTTCGAAGTCTGCACATTCACACTGCTGATTTTGTTTTGAATGCTGCGGCTGCCGCATTTTGGGCATTTTTCTCGGTGCTTGTCGTGCTGGCTGATGGATTCCATCAGTTCAAACTTGTTGCCGCATTTCTTGCACTGGAATTCGTAGACTGGCATTTCGATGGCCTCCCTGATAACCCGTAGCCCCGCTATACAGGCTAGGTGAAACAGTTCCGGGATTGCTGGTGTATATAACTAAAGATAGTTGCAAGTCGTATAGCCTGCAATTGTGCAATGTGTATTGACCCCGCTTCTATTAGACAACATTGGTTAGAGGGTTTTACGTTAACAGATGGATTGGTGCCAACAACGGACATTTGTTTTCTCGGGCTGGTGCCACTGGCCCGCGGCTATCTAGGAACGACTTTTGAGACTCGCTGTGAACCTTGTTTGAGACCCTCACCGGCAGGGATGCCGGTGCGGAGCTTACAGGGACGTATTCACAGCGCGTCTCAAACAGGGTTCCCAGATGACCGCGGATATGTGGCACCAAACCAAGCAAAGAGACGTCCGCTACTGGCACGATACAGTCTTCAAAACACCTCTTAACCCTCGTCGGGTTAATAATAAAACGCATAGGCCCCATAACCTACCACCCGGTCGCGATCACCCGAGGTATCCCCGGAATTTCCCAAATCAATGCATCGGGAAGACAGGTTTTTCTGTCTGGCAACGCGCAATAGGCCATTTACCGAATAGCAGCCACAGGCCTGCTCAGGGCGAATGTGATCATCCAGTTGGACAATTGACCGGCTGGTCGACTTATCTACCTTGAGCGCAGTTTCATAATCCAGATAGTGACTTAAATCAGAACTCACCAAGATTAACGTTTCAGGGCCGCCCCATACACAAACTAGCACCTCGCAGACTTGCTCGGGAGAGACTTGTCCAACCACCAAAGGCAGCAGCGTAAAGTTGCGCAGCAGGCGTTGTAAGAACGGCAGTTGCACTTCCAGCGCGTGTTCCCTTGCGTGAGTTTCCGCGGATCGAATGACCTGGGGTAGTGACTCAATTTTCCAAATCAAATCCCGATCCAGTTCTACGTGTCCCAGCGGCGTCTGAAAATATTCAGCTTCGGGAAGCGCCAAATAATTCACAGGCACATAATGGCACGGCCCCAGCAGCACTACTTTGGTTATCTGCTCCGCAACGGGTTGCAGCAACGAGTAGGCGGAGCCGGCGATGGCGCCGGAATAGACGTATCCCGCATGCGGCACAATCAAGGCTTTCGGGCAGTCACCTGTAGGTTGGCTGTTAGCGTGCAGAAAGTTGTCCAATTGATGACACAGTTGACCGGTGTCATCCGGGTAAAATAGACCGGCAACTGCCGCCGGTCGCATGCGGTGCTCTTCTTCACTTGTCATAGTCGCCTCTGCTTTAGATTAATTTGATCTAAACAGGATCGTGACTGGTACAAA
>JANQKW010000123.1 GCA_028280905.1 Porticoccaceae bacterium | reverse complement strand
CCAAACACTGTCCGCAGATGGCCGCGGGATGCTGGCACCAAACCAAGACCAGCAACGTCCGCTACTGGCACTGACCTGTCGTTTAACGGGAAACCCTTTCACCAGTGCTTAATACCGCATTCGGTTCAATATAAATAAATGCACCCAAATTGTTCATTTTCATCAAAAGCCCCGCCCATTTTGCGCAAAAATCTATCGAGTTAATTACCTATTTACGCGGGTAAAAGGTATATCCGAGATTACTGCCAAACTGCCTCAAAGCCTCGCCATGCGGGAATCTGGGGGCACTCACGCACTCCGAAGGCACGCCAGTTGGCACAGTATGTGCAAAAACGTCGAGGAAACCATCCGGCTTTTTATCAAAGGCGATAAAAAGTAAAGGGGGCCTCCGGCGAGTTCCGGGCCGCCCCCACAAAATTAAATACCGCAAAGACGCGGTATTTAGAGCAACGGCGCTCATTAATCGAACACTTATCCAAGTGGGCTGATTGATGAGCGCTTTTTTTTGGGAATTAAAAATTGAGGAATCTCTACATGAAGTGGTTAAAACCATTCAAGCTGGCAGCAGCGGCAACACTGCTCAGCACAGGTATTTTAAGTACCCAGGCAACGGCCGAGAAATTGGGTTACCCGGAAAAGGAAGAACTGACCTTCGGTTTTATCAAACTCACCGATATGGCCCCAATTGCGATCGCCTATGAAAACGGTTATTTCGAAGACGAAGGCTTGTATGTGACCATCGAGGCCCAGGCCAACTGGAAAGTGCTGCTGGACGGCGTGATAGACGGCCGCCTCGACGGCGCGCATATGCTGGCCGGACAGCCAATCGCTGCCACCATGGGTTTCGGCACCAAGGCGCATATCATCACGCCTTTCTCCATGGACCTTAACGGCAACGGTATTACGGTTTCCAACGACATCTGGAAACAGATGAAACCGAATATTCCCAAGATGGCCGACGGCCGCCCGGTGCACCCGATCAAGGCCGATGCGCTAAAGCCCGTGGTGGAGAAGTACAAGGCTGAAGGCAAGCCGTTTAATATGGGCATGGTATTCCCCGTCTCCACCCACAATTACGAGCTGCGCTATTGGCTGGCCGCCGGCGGCATTCACCCCGGCTACTATGCGCCCCACAAGGGCGATATCTCCGGCCAGATCGACGCCGACGCGCTGCTCTCGGTAACGCCGCCGCCGCAGATGCCGGCCACCCTGGAAGCCGGCACCATTTACGGCTATTGCGTGGGCGAGCCATGGAACCAGCAGGCGGTTTTCAAAGGCATCGGCGTGCCCGTCATTACCGATTATGAAATTTGGAAAGACAATCCGGAAAAGGTTTTCGGTATCACCGCCGAATTCGCCGAGAAGTATCCCAACACCACCATTCGGCTGACGCGGGCGCTGATCCGCGCGGCCATGTGGCTGGATGAAAACAACAACGCCAACCGCCCCGCCGCGGTGAAAATTCTGTCGCAGTCCAACTATGTGGGCGCCGACTACGATGTCATTGCGAACAGCATGACAGGCACCTTTGAGTATGAGAAAGGCGATAAGCGTGATGTCCCGGACTTCAATGTGTTCTTTCGTTACAACGCCACCTATCCCTACTACTCCGACGCGATTTGGTACCTGACCCAGATGCGCCGCTGGGGTCAAATTTCCGAGGATAAAAGCGACGAATGGTACAAGGAATTGGCCGCCAAGGTTTACCGCCCGGACCTCTACGCCAAGGCCGCCCAATCACTAATCGATGAGAAGCTCGCCGACGCCAAAGACTTCCCAGACTTTACCACTGAGGATGGTTTCAAGGATCCGCAGACCCATTTTATCGACGGCATAGTATTCAATGGCGCCAAACCCAACGACTACATTGATAAGTTCGCGATTGGCCTGAAAAACGGCGACAAGCTGTAACGCATCCCACTCGACAATTCCCGATTATCAATGCAGAGAATCCAACCATGACCGCAGTTACGTTAGCCAACAATCCCGGTGAGAGCACGGCACCTTTGGAAGCCATCAAGACTTACGGCGCGACTATAACCAAACTGGTTGCCGTGCCCTTGGCGGGTATTCTGGTGTTCCTGTTGCTCTGGTCCGTGGCGGCGCAAAATATCGATACCTCGCTGGGTAAATTTCCCGGACCCAACGCGGTGTGGGAGCAGTTTGGCGCGCTTTACCAGGAGCACCAAACGGAACGGACCAAGGAAGCCGCTTTCTACGAGCGCCAACAAGTGCGAAACGCCAAACGCGTGGCGGAAGATCCCACCTATGTACCGAAGATTCGCGCCTATACCGGCAAGGAGACATTTCTCGACCAAATAGGCACCAGCCTGGTCACGGTGATGAGCGGATTCCTGCTGGCGGCAGTATTGGCTATTCCCCTGGGCATTGCGGTTGGCTTGAGCAAGACGCTGAACACGGCCGTTAATCCCATTATCCAGGTTTTCAAGCCGGTTTCCCCCTTGGCCTGGCTGCCACTGGTTACCATGGTAGTCAGCGCCCTTTATGTTTCCCCCGACCCGCTGGTGCCCAAGTCATTCCTGAACTCAATGATCACGGTCACTCTGTGTTGCATCTGGCCGATGGTGATCAACACCTCCGTGGGTGTCGCGTCCATCGACAGCGACCTGGTCAATGTCAGCCGGGTACTGCGGTTACCGGCGCTGAGACATGTTCAGAAAATCGTGCTACCGGCGTCCATACCCATGATCTTTACCGGTATGCGCCTGTCGCTGGGCGTCGCCTGGATGGTATTGATTGCCGCGGAAATGCTGGCGCAAAACCCCGGGTTGGGCAAGTTCGTCTGGGACGAATTCCAAAACGGCAGTTCCGACTCGCTCGGCCGGATTATGGCGGCGGTTATTGTGATCGGCTTTATCGGCTTTTTGCTGGACCGCGGTATGTTGCAGTTGCAGCGTTTTGTCTCCTGGGACAAGGCCAGCTCATCGCGGTAGCGGTGCGAATAGTCAAAGCGATATTTTAAACGGCAGATTAATGTTTCAGACGGAAAGTAACTGAGGATTTAACAATGAGCGCACTATTGGATATCAGCCATATCGATATGGTGTTCCCCACGCCGAAAGGGCCCTTTACCGCATTGCAGGACGTGGACCTGAAAATCAACAAAGGCGAGTTCGTCTCGCTGATCGGCCACTCCGGCTGCGGTAAGTCAACGGTGCTAAATGTGGTGGCGGGACTCTACCAAGCAACTAACGGCGGCGTGATTCTGAACGGTAAGGAAGTGAGCGAACCCGGCCCGGAACGGGCGGTGGTATTTCAGAACCACTCACTGCTTCCCTGGCTGACGGCCTACCAAAATGTCGAGCTGGCGGTAAAGCAGGTGTTTAAAAAAACCAAATCGAAAAGTGAGATGAAAGCCTGGATCGAACACAACCTGCACCTGGTGCATATGGATCACGCCATGCACAAGCGCCCGGACGAGATTTCCGGCGGCATGAAGCAGCGGGTGGGCATTGCCCGAGCGCTGGCGATGCAGCCGGATATTCTGTTGATGGACGAGCCCTTCGGCGCGCTGGACGCGCTGACCCGCGCCCATATGCAGGATTCACTGATGGAGATCCAAAACGAATTGAACAATACGGTGATTATGATCACCCACGATGTAGACGAAGCCGTGCTGTTATCGGACCGCATCGTAATGATGACCAATGGCCCGGCAGCCACCATCGGCGAGATCCTGGACATTAACCTCGAGCGGCCCCGCGACAGATTGGCCCTCGCGGAAGACCATGAGTACACGCGATTGCGATCGGAAGTATTGAAATTTCTCTACGAAAAGCAGCGCAAAATCACCACTATCGATCACAACAACAAACCAGAATCCACCTCCGGCGACCTCAATGGGAAGCCCTTGGGCCAAAAACCCAAAGTCGCCTGATCAAGTGGATGAAATAGTTAACTTACGAGGAGTTAAAAATGAAAGGTAATCATTCGAAAAAGATCAACCCGGCGAGTAAGAACATGTTTGGGCGGTCTCTGCTTGCCGCGACTATCGGTGCCAGCCAATTTGCGCTGGCGGCGGAACCCGCCGGCAATCTAAGCGAAGCCATCGCCAACGGCAAAGCCTATGTCGACTTCCGGCTGCGTCACGAAAGCGTGGACCAGGACAACCCCGTGGACGACGCCAGCGCGTTAACGCTGCGCACCAAATTCGGTTACAGCACCGGTGCGTTTAACGGCTTCTCCGCAGTGCTCGAGATTGAAGACAGCCGCATCGTCGGCGGTGTCGACGACTACACGGTCGGCCCCAGCGGCTTTAATCCTGGCGAATTCTCGGTTGTAGCAGACCCGGAAACCACAGAACTCGACCAGGGTTTTGTTCAGTACAAGGATAAATCGCTAACCGCCAAGCTGGGTAGACAAGTCATTACCCTGGACAATCACCGGTTTGTCGGCCACGTCGGCTGGCGACAGGACCGACAGACCTTCGACGGCGTTACCGCCAGCTACAAGCTACTTGAAGACCTGACGCTCTACTATGGCTATATCGACCAGCGCAACCGCATTTTTGCCGACGACGCTGATCTCAACGCCAAGGACCACCTGCTGAACGCCGCCTACAAGACGCCTTTGGGCACGCTGAAAGGCTACGCTTACCTACTGGAGGTGGATAACAACGTTAACAATAGTCTGGATACCTATGGCGTAAGCTTTTCCGGTTCAACCGAAGCGGGAAAAACCAAGATTCTCTACGGTGCCGAATACGCCACCCAGGAATCCGAGGCGGGCGCGGCGAATTTTGATGCCGACTACCTGTTCCTGGAAGGCGGGGTATCCATCCGCGGCATTACCGCCAAGTTGGGTTATGAATTGCTGGGCTCCGACGACGGCGCTTATGGCTTTGCAACACCGCTCGCCACGCTGCATAAATTTAACGGCTGGGCCGACCAGTTCCTGGCAACACCCGCGGAAGGCCTGGAAGATACCTATCTTTCGATTGGCGGCAAGTTGGTTGGCGGCAACTGGACGATTGTCTACCACGACTTTCAGGCGGACGAATCCTCCGCCACCGTCGACGACTTGGGCAGTGAAATCGACATTTCCTACGCCAAGAAATTCGGCAAACACTATTCCGTCGGCATCAAATACGCTAGCTATGATGCGGGCGATATCAAAGTTGATACGGATAAACTTTGGGTCTGGTTGGGCGCGAATTTCTAGTAACCTGGCGATAACTATCCGCGGGTTGTTATTTACCCATCAGTTTTTCTCTGAGCGCCGGGTAACTGGTATCCGGCGACAGCCAGATAGCCAGAAAGTCCTGGGTAAAATCCGCGCTGTCAATTGTGCCGACGGCTTGGCCATTAAAATAAAAAGTGCTGGCCAACCCGTCTCCCACATGCAGGGTGATCACATCGCCCTTCTCCACATCCGGCCAGATGTCACTCAACAAGCCTAGCCAGGCTTCGCTCTGTTCGCGCTTGTAGAGCGACATCTTGCGCCACTCGCTGCGCGTGCTGTCAATCAACTGCCGGGACGCAATCGCTCGCCGGTAGGTAATCGCCAGCGCCAGGTTGGGCTCAATGCCCTGGTACAACCCGTCTTCACTGTAGAGCGTACTGTCATAAATCGTCCAAAACATTTTCTTTAAGGTCGCCGTGCCGATTGGCGTTAACGACTGCGTGGGCAGCGCCAGCGCCGACTGCGCGATAAAGAAAACGATGAACAACCAGCTATGCCGTTTCATCGATTGCCCTCGCAGGTCGATCTATCCAGCGATATATGCACGGCAGCAACACTGCCCAGATAACGCAGAGCATCACCATTACCCGGAAAAACTGGTCGCCAAAAGACACCGCGCCCAAACGCTCACCCATCGCATAGCTGAACGGGAAGCCTATCGCACCCAGTAGTGCCGCCAGGTAGATATTTTTGCCGAGAAAGCGCAGTGATTGGGTGAGCGTGGTGGAGAAGGCAACCCACAGGATTACCAGCCAAAGCGGAATCAGCAGCAACTGATTGTCAAATTGATAAAAGCCGTTCTGCGTGAGCAACAGGTCAACTGACACGCCTATGGCGATGGGCAGCAACAGTTGTAAAAGGCTGAACCTTCCGGCGCGCAGCATAAGCACAACATAACAGCACAGTACCGGTCCGATCAGCCACAGGTAATTGCCCTGCCCCACTACGCAGCCAAACCAGATGGCGTTGAATAGCAGGATGTTAAAGGCGTTTGAGAAAACTATCTTGTTCACGTTAAGAACCAATTTTCTTCCACTACACCAGGACTACTATTCGAAATAAACGCGTCATACTTTTAAAGTTCGGTGGCGAATCGCCTGCGGAGGTGCTTTTGCAGACACGCGGTGAATACGTCCCTGTACGCTCGACACCCGCATCCCTGCGGGTGACGGTCTGCAAAAGCACCTCCCCAGTCAATTCTTCAGGCCTACCGCTTTTCTGCTTAGCAAGTTATTTTTGCCAAAAAAAAGTAGTACCGCGGTTGGTTTGAAGGCTGTGGTGGGGTAACGGTTTCGGAACCGTCGCCGGCAGGGAAGCCGGCGTCGAGCTTACAGGGGCGTATTCACAGCGGGTTCCGGAACCGTTACCCGACCACAGCCGCCCCCGGCCAAGAAAAATTAAAACCAACTCTTATGCATGCAAGGGTTTTTCAGCCAACAACTGCACGGCACTAATACGCCGCTCCAGGAAACCGCCCTCGCAATACCCAAAATAATAACTCCAGAGTTTCATAAACCTGTCGTCATAGCCCAGTTCATACAACTCCTGGCGATGGTTAAACAGATTCTCTCGCCAAGCCGAAATCGTCCGCGCGTAGTCAACGCCAATGTCCATCAAGTCGCGCATGACCAGGTCCGTCTTATCCGCCATCAACCCGGTGATGGCCGAAATCGACGGTAGAAAACCGCCGGGGAAAATATGTTTCTGGATAAAGTCTTCGCCGCGACGGTAGGAATCGTAGCGCTGGTCGGCAATGGTAATGGCCTGCATCATCAACAAACCGCCAGGCTTAAGCAGAGCATTGAGCTTTTTGAAAAACCCCGGCAGGTAACGATGCCCCACCGCTTCCACCATTTCAACCGAGACCAGCTTGTCGTACTGGCCTTCTAGCTCGCGATAATCCCGATTTAACAAGCGAATTTTTTCTGTCAGGCCCGCCTCGATTATGGCTTCCGAGGCATAGCGATACTGCGCATCGGAAATGGTTGTGGTGGTAACTTGGCAGCCGTAGTGCTCAGCGGCGAAAATCGCCAGGCCACCCCAACCAGAGCCTATTTCCAGCAGGTGATCCCCTTCCCGCAACTTCAGTTGCTCACATATCCGCTGTAACTTGTTGTGCTGCGCTTGCTCAAGCGTCTCGTGGGGCGAGCAATAAATGGCGGACGAATATTGCATCTGCGCATCGAGAAAGGCGCGATACAAATCATTGCCCAGGTCATAGTGTGAGAGGATATTCCGTTTTGCCCGCGAGCGGGTGTTGATACGCGACACCTGCCTCAGCCATTGCACTGGAAGGGTCAACCAACCGAAGCGTTGCTTCAACTCGTCCAACACCGGCAAGTTAAGGGCAAAGAATCTGACCACCGCGGTAATATCCGGGGTGGTCCACCAGCCTTCCACATAGGCCTCGCCTGCACCGGAGCTTCCGCCCAGCAGCATGCGGGCGTAGAGCCGCGGATCCAGCACCTCCACTTCGGCTTGCACGGCGGCCTGACGGCGACCGAATACGGCAACCTTGGCACCCTGTTCCTTTATTACCAGACAGCCGTCAATGGCCCGCTCAAGAACCTTAAAAAGACAATACCTCATTAAGGCGGCATAGCGATCTGCCTGCAGCGCATCGCGCTGTGTTGAACCGGGCTGCAAAGCCAGCGATTTCTGATTCATACAATACGTTTCCTCTGTTCAGTCCGGCCCTTTTCCGGATGGGGATACAGCGGCACGCGTTTAAACAAGAGTTTCAGCGCCTGCCAATGAATAGCTGCGACGATACTGGCGGTTTGCACAGGCGTCTTGATTAATACGCGGTTGAGTTGTTTTTGGTTCAACGGCGCGCGTTTTAACAGCATTGTTGCGTCGAACACTTTTTGGGCCGCTGTTTCCGCGCCGTGCAGTTCAATATGCACCAGTGATTTCTTGCGGCTCGCGTCAGGCGGAATAATCTGCCAGTGATAGCGCTGCTCCATGGGGTTAAACGGCGAAACATGAAAGGCCTTGTCATGGGGCCGGATATCCGCCAGGTCGATCAGGTAGTAATGCCGTTGGTTCCACGGCGTATTGCTGACTTCCGCCAGCATATAGCGGAAGCCCTGTTGCTGTTTCAAAAAATACAAATTCAGGGGGCTGAAATAAACGCCCAGGTAGCGCATTTGCCCCAGCAAAAAGACATCGCCGTCAACTGAGTCCGCCGGCTGCCCCAGCAGTTGCGCAATTTTTTGCCGCACCGCAGCGGCAGCGGAAAGTTCCGGGTCGCCGATGTAGTCTTCACGCTTAAACCTCGCCCAGTGAACGCGCCCACTGCCCATTTGCCAGAAACGTTCAAACAGCTCGGGCAATTCATCCAATTTCAGCAATAGCATAAACAGCGGATATGAGAATTCGTGATGGCGCGGCGTAAACCTGCGATGCCGCACGAAGCCGCTATAGATGGCGCTTTCCAAGGGCAACCCACTCACAAGCCGACTCCGAAACGCCGGCAAACGTCTAACGCGCTGCGCACGCCGTCCTCGTGAAAACCGTTGTACCAGTAGGCGCCGCAATAGTGTATGCGGTTGACGCCACAGATTGCCTCACGCCGTTTTTGGGCGGTAACGGCTTGCTCGGAATAAACCGGGTGCGCATAGTTAAATTTCTGTATCACCTTATCCGGTCGAATCTTATGATCGGCGTTCAGTGTTACCAGCAAGGGCTCATCACAATCCAAACGCTGCAGGGTATTCATGTAATAGCTGACCTGCGGCAACCGATTTCCCTCGACCGCGCCCGCCATAAAGTTCCAACTGGCCCAGGCGGTTTTGCGCTTGGGCATCACCGCCGGATCGCTGTGCAACACGACCTGGTTGTCCTGGTAAGCCATGGCGCCCAATATTCGACGTTCCAGTTCGGTGGGTTGCGCCAACAGCTGTAACGCCTGATCGCTGTGGCAGGCCACCACAACCTGGTCGTAGACCTGGCTGCCATGCGAGGTCACCACCTCGACTGAGCCACTTTTGTTGGCAATGCTGACCACCGGCGATTGCAAATAGAGCCGCTCCTTAAAGGGTGCAATCAGGGGTTCGATATAGCTGTGGGAGCCACCCTTCAATACGTGCCACTGCGGGCGGTCGCGGATATTTAGCAAACCGTGGTTGTGAAAAAACCGCAGGAAAAACGCCAGCGGGAAATCGCCCGCCTGCCGAACGCTGCAGGACCAGATCGCGGCCACCATGGGCAGCAGGTAGTTATTGCGAAACATATCGCCCAGCCGTAAGCGGGAGACAAATTCGTCAAGCGTCACCGCCGATTGCGGCGATTCATCCAGCGCATTTTTCGCCGCCTTGTTGAACGTCAGAATATCGGTGATAAATCGATAGAATCCAGGCCTGGCCAGATTGCTGCGCTGCGCGAACAGCGTGTTTAGATTGTGTCCGTTGTACTCCAGGTCCATGACGTCATTGCGAACGCTGAAACTCATTTGGGTCGGCTGCATGTCGACTGACAGGCGCGCCATCAGCCGGAAAAAACTCGGGTAGTTCCAGTCGTTGCAGACGATAAACCCAGTATCCACGGCATAGCGTCGCCCGGCCATATCCACCGGCACCGTATGGGTATGGCCGCCGATATAGTCATTTGCCTCGAAGACCGTCACCTCATGTCTGCTGCTCAGCAGGTGGGCGACGGTTAATCCTGAAATACCGCTGCCCACTACCGCGATTCGCTGTTTTTCACCGATTGTCATTGTTGTCGCTTCCCTACTTGTGATTCACGAACGCAGCACTGCCCTGCTGACAATAAATTGTTGCAGCGGCCCCGGCAAGGCGCCAATGCACTTCAACAACCCAGTAAACGCGCGGGGAAAATGTATCTCCCGCCTGCCCTTGGCCAGGCCCTTGATAATCTTGCCGGAAGCCGTTTTGACATCGACGCGCATCGGCATCGGGAAGTCGTTGAGATCCGTCAGCGGTGTTTCCACGAATCCCGGCGCGATATAGGTAACACCCACGGATTGGCCGCTCAGTGTAACCGCGAGGGTCTTTGCCAGGTACTCGATGGCCGCTTTGGAAGCCCCGTAAGCCTCCGCGCGCGGCAGCGGCAGATAGCTGGAACTGCTGCCCATCAACGCCAGGCGCCCACCGGGTCGAATCAACGGAATAATCATCTCCAGGCAGTTGGCGACACCGATGACATTGGTCTGTGTCACCCGCTCAAAGCAGGCCGCGTCAAGTTGACTGGCTTGTATATATTCGCAGGTGCCGGCGTTCAAAATTGCCAGATCCAGCGCCTCTAGATTACCGAGCATTTGCCGGCACGCTGCTCGCTCCGTTATATCGAAACAGCGCTGTTCCGCGCATCCGGGGAATTGGCGCACTAGCTCAACAAGGGGCGCGGATTTGCGTCCGCAGCAGTAAACATAATGTCCTTCAGCGAGATAGTCGCGGGCCAGCTGCTGCCCTATGCCCGAACTCGCGCCGGTGATTAAAATCCTTTGCCGGCCGCTCATTGCCCCAGTCTCTTCCTGACCAGGCTGACGATACGGCCGAGCACCGGCAGATTTTCGTAAACCATGGCGCCCAGGTCGAAGTAGTCGCGGTGGTAATACACCTTGCCCTCCCTGGCTTTCATATGGCTGGCGCCCTCGACCCGCACCGTCTCGCCGGCCTTGAGGCGCTTGTGCTCGAGCAACATGGTCCAGGACAGAAAAATATCCGAATCCGCGGCAAATTGTTGATGAAACCTGAACTCGCAGCGGTCGACATCGGCAAACAGGCTTTGAAAGTACGCCATCAGCGCATCTATCCCCTGAAAACCGTGCGCCGGGTCCTCAAAGAACACGTCGCTGGTATAAAGCGACCTTACCGCCGTAAGGTTGTTCGGCCCGAGGGTCTGATAGGTATCGATAATACGCTGTACAAGGGCTCCGGAGGCAGTGACGCAGGGGTCCTGGAGTTCAGACATAAAATTCAGCCTAGTGGGTTATCAATTGCCTGTTTATACGGTCAAACGGCTAATTTGGATCATTATTAAAAAAGGGTGATCCGAACGGCGAGCGCGGTCGTATCAGTGTCTATGTACGAATTGTCTGCCGGCGTCGATCAGTTTAGCATTCCACCCGTACCCGTTAGCGGAGTTGACGTTGGCGTGAATAACGAGCGGTCCCAACAAAGTGAAAACACTCTAAAATTTGACGAAGAATCCCTGCTGATCGCTGTCGGAAACGCACAAGACCGCGAGGCGTTTAACCGGTTGTTTAACCACTACGCCGGCAAGGTTTTCGGGCTGGGCATGAAAATGCTACGCAACGAGGCGCTGGCCAATGAACTAGTGCAAGAGTCGATGCTGGCGGTATGGCAAAAAGCGCCGCTTTTCGACTTGGACAAGGGATCGGCGCAAACCTGGATATTTACCCTGGCGCGCAACCGTTGCTTCGACCTGATGCGCAAGCAAAAACGGCAACCCGACTGCATAAGCGCAGACGACATATGGCCTTTGCTAGCCGGGGAAGATACCGATGCCGACCCGGAGAGCCAAAACTCCGCCGCTGTTGAAGCCGCTCAGATACGCAGCTTGTACAAACAACTGCCGGTGGCGCAGCGGGATGTTATAGAACACGTATTTATGCAAGACAAAACCCACCAAGAAGCGGCATTGGCGCTGAATATTCCTCTCGGCACGGTCAAATCCCGATTGCGATTGGCGATTTGTAGGTTGCGGGAACTCGTGGGAGCTACACAATGACTATCCAGACTCATCACCCGGCCGCCGACCATCTGCTGAAATTCAACCAGGGAGCACTGTCGGCTGGCCAAAGCGTGGCGATTGCCGCCCATCTCGAACTCTGCGAACACTGTAGAAGAAACAGCCGGGTTATCGAACAGCAGTCCGCCAAGCAATGGCTTGGCGAATCCGGGGCTGAATCCAGCAACCCGTTCAGTTGGATGCTGGATGATATTACCCGACAGCCCCAGGAAACAGTCTCGGCACAAACGGACAAGGCTTTCCGTGAGATCCACATGATGGATCGCAGTGTGGCACTGCCAAGTGTGCTGGCTAAGTTGTGCTCCTCCGGGTTGGTTTGGAAAAGGGTAACCAGTTGCATTAACCAAGCGGAGGTTAACCTGGACAAAGAGGCGAAGTGTAATTTCCTCTATATGAAACCGGGCGGACGCATCCCGCCGCATAAACACCAGGGTTATGAAATTACGCTGGTCCTGGAGGGCAGTTTTACGGATGATCTGGGCGAATACCGGGAAGGCGACTTTATCCTGCGGGTTGGCGACGAAATGCATACGCCGTTCAGCGAGAATGGCTGCCTGTGTTTTACCGTGCTGGATGCCCCGTTAACCTTCACTGCCGGCCTGGCGAGGCTGCTTAACCCGATCAATAGCTACCTATTCAGCCGGTGGCGGGCGAGTCATTAGGCAGCCTTTAAAGGGCATTAGGATCGGTGCCACATTCCCGCGGTCATCTGGGAACCCTGTTTGAGACTCGCTGTGAATACGTCCCTGTAAGCTCCGCACCGGCTTCCCTGCCGGTGAGGGTCTCAA
>JANQKW010000106.1 GCA_028280905.1 Porticoccaceae bacterium | reverse complement strand
CAACCAGGCGGTCGATCGCGTAGTCGACAGCTACTCGCTACATTACACCTATGTGCCGCAGTTGCAGACCGAGGAGTTGTTGATAACCATCGCCAATATCCGCAGTTACGCGGCGTACCGGCAGGTTAGCGATTACCTGCAGAACCTGGAGTTGGTGCAGTATTTAAAGCTGGACGGCATTAGCAACGATCAACTTAAGCTGCGCCTTGCGTTGAACGGCCAGGCGGATCTTCTTTATCAAACCTTGCAGCGGGACGCACGCTTTGAGGTGGTGGAAAACGGACCGCTCCACCGCTCTGATACGAGCGTGCAGGACCCGCTATTACCCTTGTCGGACTATCATTTTCGCTGGGTCGCGAAATGACCGCCAAACCGGTTCAACTGACGCTGGGGGTTGCGCTCGACAAGGCCGCCAGCTTTGACAATTTTCTCGCGCTGGAGCCGCTGAATCACCGGCAGGCCGTCGATTTCCTGACCCGGCAATTTTGCCGCGCTGAAGGAGAGTCATTCGGTTACCTGTGGGGCGCCGCTGAAAGCGGTATTTCTCACCTGTTACAGGCGTGTTGCCACCGGTGGTTTGCGTCCGGCCTCACCGCCCAATACCTGCCCTTGTCGGAATTTCAGGATCACTCCGCGGAGCAACTGCTGGAAGGTATGGAAAGATTGGCGCTGGTGTGTCTCGACGATATTCAAGTGATCGCGCAAGACGACCATTGGGAGCGCGGCGTTTTTCAGTTGTACAACCGTATCAACGAAAACGGGGGGCAACTTTTGGTGGGGGGGCACGCCCCACCCAGGGAATTGGGCATCTGCCTGCCGGATCTTGAGTCACGGTTTAGTTGGGGGCCGGTATTCCATTTGCTGCCTCCCGGCGAAGATGAAAAGCATCAGATCCTGCAGTTCAGAGCCAAGCGTCTGGGTATCAGCCTACCGGACGAGGTGGTCCGTTATTTGCTGAACCACTATCGACGCGGCCTTTCGTCGCAAATGGCGGTACTAGCGCAACTGGACAGGGCGTCGCTGCAGCAACAGCGCAGGATTACCATTCCATTTGTCAAAGAAGTCTGCACAGGGCAATAGCGCCAGCATTATTTGAAATAGTCTATTTTGTACAAAATAGACAAAAGCGACAATCAAGGTGCGGCGCATATCAGGCAGTGGGCATAGACGCCCCTGGGGTCATTCAATTTGCCAATAAAATCCAGTTTTTCTATCAGTGGCTTCAGTTCGGAGACCAGCGCGGGGGGCAGCAAGCCGTTGCGCGGGCCAGCAAATGGAAGCCTGACGCCGCCGTTGGCCAGTTCCAGCATCAGTTGCTCGTAAATGTTCAGCGGCTTGGTGATTGTTTTCAGCTCGAATTCTTCCAGGTTAACCAGTTTGGCGGCCGCGTTTATCGCATCCTCCAGGGTGCCCAGTTCATCGATCAGGCCTATTTCCCTGGCTTTCAAGCCGCTCCAAACGCGGCCCTGAGCGATTTTGTGAATTTCCTCCGGGGTGCTGTTGCGGCCCTCCGCAACCAGTGACAGGAAGCGGTCGTAGATACTGTCGACGTTAAGCTGGACAATTTGCTTCGCCTGCTCGCTCATGGGGCGATCTAACTGGTAAATATCGGCCAGCCGTGTGGTCCCCACGCCGTCGCTGTTTATGCCGATGGCCGTCAAGCTGTCTTCGAAGGTCGGTACAAGACCGAAAACCCCGATTGAACCCGTCAGTGTGGTGGGGGTTGCCCAAACCTGGTCGGCGTTGGCGGATATCCAGTAGCCCCCGGACGCGGCGAGCGACCCCATTGAGACGATCACGGGTATGCCCTGTTGCCGGGTGTTGGCTATTTCCTGCCGGATTACGTCGGAGGCAAATGCGCTGCCCCCCGGGCTGTCCACTCGCAAAACCAGCGCCTTGATTTTGTCGTCTTGCCTGGCCTGTTGGAACAGCGCGGTTAGCGTATCCCCGCCGATAGTGCCCCGCGGTTGTTCTCCTTCCAGGATGGCGCCCTTGGCCACAATCAGCCCAATCCTGTCCTGCCCGGTTGTCGATTGCAAGACCTGGGTGCGTTTGCTGTAGGCGAGGTAAGTCTGGAAATCGATATATTGATAGCTGTTGTGGTTTTTGGCGCCCGCCTGCGACCGCAATTCTTCGAGCATGTCCGGTCGCGTGGACAACTGATCGACAAAGCCCATTTCCAGAGCCAGCCGGGCGCTGTCGCCGTTATATTGCACGAGTTTGTCGCCCAGGTTGTTGACGTAATCATTAATCGCATCGGAAGGGATATTGCGCAGGTTTTCAATGCGGCTTGTATAGATGTCCCATAGGGTATTTAACCACTCCAGCGTGTGTTCTCGGGACGCCTCAGACATATCATTACGGATAAATGGCTCGATAGCGTCCTTGTATTCGCCAACCCTGAACACATTGACGTTTACCTTTAGTTTCTCAAGAGCCTCTGCCAGATAACTGGGATAGCTGCCATAACCGGTGAGAATTACCGCGCCCATCGGGTTGAGGTGGATCTCGTCCGCATAACTGGCCAGGTAGTACTGGTCCTGGGTAAAATTGTCGCCCACGGCGATAATGGGTTTGCCGCTGTCTTTAAAGGTTTCCAGCGCCTGGCCGATTTCCTCCAGCTTGCTGATGCCGCCGCCCGCCAGCTGATCCAGTTCCAGCACCATGGAAGTTATGCGGTCGTCATCCGCCGCCCGACTGATGGTGGTGATCAGATCGCTAAGCAGGGTCTCCGCATCCTGGTTGGCGCTTTGCTGGAACAACTGCGTCACAGGGTCGACATAGGTTTTCTGTTCCACGATAACCCCGCTGGGGGCAACGCGAAGGGCGGCTTTTTCCGGCATTGGTTGAATATCTTCCTGAAAGAGGCTGGCGATAATTACAACAACAATAATCAGGAATAGCAGGCTGATCAGGGTTCGCAACACACTGGCGAGTTTGTTGATAAAGCCAAATATTCGGCGGAAGATTCCAGGTTTTCTCTCACTCATGGACGAATCCTATTGATTAGCTTCTAACTGTTCTCAGTGGGGTTTAACTGGTAGAGTGAATACTGCTTCCAGCGGCTAAACAGCATGGCGCTGTTAAACAGCACAATTTCCGACAGCAGCTCAATCATATCAAGCGGGGTTTTGTCCGGGCCAAACAAGTTAGTGACTGTCACCATAAAGTACATCAGGGTGACGAAACACAGCATGGATAAACCCTTATAGCTCTCCTTCAACAGCACCGGTACAAAAATCAGCAGCGGCGCCAGGGTAAACAATAGCAGACTTAGCGGCTGCTTGCCGACTAAACTGCCTAGGGCCAGCACCGCGAGCAACGTGCCGTAACTGTAGCGGGTGACGGTTCTCGCCAGAGCAAGCTTCCTGGGCAAATTGGCGATAATTTTCATCGATTAGGATTGCAACTTCAGCGCCAGCTCTGCTACCCGCCTGCCCAGCGCCCGGCAGAGGCTGATTTCGTCGTCGGTCAAATCGGCATTCGCCTCCGCCGATGCGAAGTGGGAGGCGCCGTAGGGTGTGCCGCCACCGCGGGTTTTGCTTAGCGCCGGTTCGCTGTAGGGAAGCCCGGCGATTATCATGCCCTGGTGCAGCAGCGGTAGCATCATGCTCAACAGGGTGCTTTCCTGGCCGCCGTGCAGTGAACTGGTCGACGTAAACACCCCAGCCGGTTTGCCGATCAGGTTGCCGTTTAGCCACAGCGCGCTGGTTCCATCGAGAAAATACTTCATTGGTGCGGCCATATTGCCGAAGCGGGTAGGGCTGCCAAGCAGCAGGCCTGCGCAGTTTTTCAAGTCTTCCAGGTCGCAGTATATGTCCCCCTCATCGGGAATCGCAGGTTCGGACGCCTCGCAAACGGTTGATACGGTCGGTACCGTTCGCAGCCGGGCCTCGATGCCCGCTTTCTCGACGCCCACGGCGACCTGTTCAGCCATGTTATGGGTGCTGCCATTGCGCGAGTAGTAGAGAACCAGGATATAGGGGGAGCGAATAGAATCGGGCATTCGTTACAGAATTTCCAAAACTTGTTCCGGGGGGCGGCCGAGCTTCGCCTTGCCGCCGTTCACTACAATAGGGCGCTCAATCAGCTTGGGATATTTTGTCATTGCGTCAATCAAATCCGTTTCAGACAGCGCCGGGTTTTGCAGGTCGTTTTCCTTGTAGGCGTCTTCGCCTTTGCGCAACAGCTCTCTGGCGCTAATGCCGAGCTTGCTCAACAGGTCTTTCAGGGTGTTGGCATCCGGTGGCGTATCCAGATACAAAACGATTTTCGGGTCAATGCCTCGGCTCTCCAACAGCGCCAGCGTCTGGCGGGATTTTGAGCAACGGGGGTTGTGGTAAATAGTAATCATTTTTTAACAGTACCAGTTTATGCAGAATCAAAGTATTCTTCGGGGATGTCTATCAGACGTTCTGACTCCCGCGCGGGCTCGGGATTGATTTTGCAGGCATGCCGGTTGCGCGTCAAGATATAAGGGCACCTCTATTAATTGCGCACGGCCTCTGGCTTTCAGGAAATGTTGCTGACAAGGCGCGCGATTGAGTCGGGCTGGTTGCCCGGCGAATGAGTGCAACGCAGACAGCAGGATTTCCTGAAAGCCCCGAAGGGCGCGGCCTGAACCGCACCATTGCTGCGTTGTCTCGCTCGCAAAGGACAACCAGCCTTCGCTTTCGCGAGGCGCCTTGCACTGGTGCCATTCAGGCCACGCAGAGGTCATGTGCAATTAATAGAGGTGCCCATAAGTTAGTCGGCAGCTGCGTGAATTGCGGTGTCGTGTTGGGGTAATACAAATGGTGATACCTGGAAAACTACAAATAGCCGTTGATTTCTTGAAGTATCTCTGGCGACGCTTCAATCAGGACGGGTGCCGGCAGAGCGCCGCCGCGCTTACCTATATGAGCCTGTTCGCGGTGGTTCCCGTGATGACGCTGATGTACGGGATGTTCTCCCTTATCCCGGCGTTCCAGGGATTGGGCGACCAGGTGAGGGACCTTATTTTCGATAACTTTGTTCCGCAAAGTGGTGCGGAGATCCAGCAATATCTGATCGAGTTCTCTTCGCAGGCTCGCAGGCTGTCGGTGGCGGGCGCCATCATTTTGGTGGTTACGTCCTACCTGATGCTGACCAACATAGAAAAAACGTTCAATCACATATGGGGTACTACCGGCGGGCGAAAAGGGCTGTCCAGTTTTTTGTTGTATTGGGGTATCCTGAGCCTTGGTCCGCTGCTGCTGGGCGTAGGGCTTATGATGCAGACCTATCTGGTGTCATTCCAGTTGATTGTGGACGAAGTTGATACGCTCGGGTTGACCGGCTGGATTTTCGAATACCTGCCCCTTCTCCTCACCTGGGTGGCATTTACGCTGTTGTTTATCGCCGTGCCCAATTGCAAGGTCACAACGCGCTACGCGATAGTCGGCGGGTTGGTCACCACAATCCTTTTTGAGCTGGCCAAGAGCCTGTTCGGCACCGTGATCGGCAGCACCAGCTACAGCAGCGTTTACGGCGCGTTTGCGGTGGTGCCGATTTTCCTGATCTGGATATTCCTCGGCTGGACGCTTGTGTTGGGCGGCGCGGAGCTGGTGCGCTCTCTGGAGACATTCAAATCGGTTCAATGGGGCGATCGCTATCCCGACCTGGTGGTGATTTTGATTATTTTTTGGGAATGTTGGCGTCGCCAGTCGCAGGGTCGCGAGACGTCGGATCGGGACATTCTGCAAGCCGGTATTGACGAGGAACACTGGCGGCAGTTGCGCGACAAACTTATTGAGAAAAAATATCTGGTGGTCACGGCCGCGAACCGTTACGTTCTGGTGCGGAATCCATCGGAGCTTACGTTGTGGCAACTCAGCGAGCTGAGCGGATCGAAAATCACGGAACTACCCAGTGATAAGGAAGCCACAAGTCTTCTCGGTTATTCTTGGTATCCCAAACTGGCTGAGATGATTGGCCAACTCAACAGGGTTTCCAGAGAAACCCTGTCACCCACATTGCAAACGCTGTTTAGCGACGAGGCATAGTAATGAAAAATTTCAAAGCCCTGTTATCTGTTACCTTGTTATTGATAGTATCCTGTTCCGCGAAAGAGGTTCCTTCCTTGCACGTGGTGGATGGCACTAGCATTGAGCTCTCACAACTGGCGGGCAAAGTTGTCCTGATTAACTATTGGGCGGAATGGTGCGGCCCCTGTCGTGAGGAGGTGCCGATTATGAATGCCTTTGAAAGGGCCAACGCCGACAAGGTGGCTATCTTTGCGGTTAATTTTGACGGTGTAGCCGGAGGGGAACTGATAGCCCAGGCAAAGAAAATTGGTATAGCCTTCCGGCTTCTCAGTGTCGACCCGAGGGATATTTTCGGCGTTGCGCCAAGCGGTGTTTTGCCGGAGACGCTGGTAATTGATCAGCGCGGAAATTTTCAAAAAGTGCTGCTCGGGCCGCAAACGAAGCAGCAACTGGAAATGTTGTTGGCCAGTTTTACGGAAGAAGTGCATTACAACAACGGTTAGTGGGTCTTTTGAGTTGGTGCCACGACCTCGTTCCGCCAGGGGAGGTTTATCCGTGACCGGCCGT
>JANQKW010000060.1 GCA_028280905.1 Porticoccaceae bacterium | reverse complement strand
CCATTAGCACCAGGCTGCGCGATGTGGCATTGTTGAGGATATTAGCGGTTTCCGTCATCTCAACCATAAAGGTAGAACGGCCGCCGGCCAGGTCATCGGACGAGCCGATGCGGGTGAAAATCTTGTCGACCAGGCCGATCTGCGCCGATTCCGCCGGCACATAACTGCCGATTTGCGCCAGTAGCGTAATCAGCGCCGCCTGGCGCATATAGGTGGATTTGCCGCCCATATTGGGGCCGGTGATTATCAACATGGCGCGGTTCTCGGACAGCGCCAGGTCGTTCTTCACAAACGGCGTGTCCAGCACCTGTTCCACCACCGGGTGGCGGCCGCCTTTGATGAGAATGCCGGGTTGCTCGGTGAGTTGCGGGCGGCAGTAGTTTAAGGTTACCGCCCGCTCGGCCAGGTTGGCCAATACATCCAGTTCGGCGACCGCCGCGGCGCAGTCCTGCAGCGCTTCCAGTTGGGTGTTGAGGCGCTCCAGCAGCGCCTCGTAAAGCGCTTTCTCACGGGCCAGAGCGCGGCTCTTGGCGCTGAGCGCTTTGTCTTCAAATTCCTTGAGTTCCGGAGTGATAAAGCGCTCGGCGTTCTTCAGGGTTTGGCGGCGGATATAGTCGGCGGGCGCCTGGTCGGACTGGCCTCTGGAAATCTCGATGTAGTAACCGTGAACGCGGTTGTAGCCGACTTTCAATGTGGCGATGCCGGTACGCTGTTTTTCCCGCTGTTCCAGTGCAATCAGATAGTCGCCGGCGTTGCTGCTGATGCCGCGCAGCTCGTCCAGCTCCGAATCGTAGCCGTCGGCGATCACGCCGCCGTCGCGGATGACCGCCGGCGGCGCTTCGATAACCGCCCTGTGGAGCAACTCGGTCAGCTCCGGAAACGTCTTCGCGCGGTTTGCTATGTCCGCCAGTTTTTCGGTATCGGCGCCGCGCAAAATTTGCTGGACATCCGGCAGTCGGTCCAGCGAATCACGCAGCCGGGTCAGGTCCCGGGGCCGCGCTGAGTAGAGCGCCACCCGGCCGAGAATACGCTCCATATCACCGACATTGCGAAGCTGCTCAGCCAGGGTTTCATAGTGAAACCCATCCAGCAACTCGGTGATTGCATTCTGGCGCTGCTGCAGCGCGCCGAGCGCCTGCAACGGCTGGTTCAGCCAACGGCACAACAGCCTGCCGCCCATTGCGGTGTGACTGTTATCCAGTACCGAAAGCAGGGTGTTTTCGGCGCCACCCGCCAGGTTAGTATCCAGCTCCAGGTTCCTGCGGCTGGCGGCATCCAGTGCCACGGCGGTATCGACACTCTCCGCCGCGAGCCGCCGAATATGGGGCAGTGAACTGCGCTGGGTTTCCTTGGCATACTGCAGCAGCGCGCCGGCGGCTTGCAGCCCGCAACGCAAATGTTCGCAGCCGAAACCCGCCAGGTCCGCCGTTTCAAACTGGCGGGTCAAGGTTTGTTGCGCGGTGTTTAAATCAAAATCCCAGGGCGGCAGCTTGCGCAGCCCGCGGCGATGTTCTAGCAGCGCGGCTGCTGGAAAGTCTTCGCTGACCAGTAGTTCCGGAGGGTCGAGGCGCTCGATTTCGCTTAACATAGCGTCGCTGCCGCGCACCTCCAAACTGACAAATCGGCCGCTGCCAATATCCAGCCAGGCGATGCCGAAGTCGTCCCCGGCGCAGGCGACTGCGACCAGCAGGTTGTCGCGCCTGTCTTCCAGCAGGGCTTCATCGCTGACGGTGCCCGGCGTTACGATGCGCACGACCTTGCGCTCCACCGGCCCCTTGCTGGTTGCCGGGTCGCCGATCTGCTCGCAGATGGCCACGGACTCGCCGAGTTTAATCAGGCGTGCCAGGTAGCCTTCAACGGCGTGGTAGGGGACCCCCGCCATCGGAATCGGGTTGCCGGCGGATTTGCCCCTGGCGGTCAGGGTGACATCCAACAGTTGGGAGGCTTTCTTGGCATCGTCAAAAAACAGTTCGTAGAAATCCCCCATCCGGTAGAACACCAGTTGATCCGGGTGTTCCGCCTTGATGCGCAGGTACTGCTGCATCATGGGCGTGTGCTGTTGCGACTTTGCGCTGGCAGCCTCGGCGGCGGTCATCTATCGTCCTTTCTTTTGGTTAACCGTCGGATTCTAAGGGATTCCCCCAGGTTTAAAAACTGTTAGGTTGCGATCGCGCCAATTTAATTGCTAAATACACCGATGGATACAACCCTGCTTTCCCGCGCCGCCGAACTCGGCCGTCTGCTTGAATTGAGGAGCCTGAAAGTGACCACCGCGGAATCCTGCACCGGCGGGGGTGTTGCGAACGCCATCACCGCGGTGGCCGGCAGTTCCAAGTGGTTTGAGTTCGGCTTTGTCAGCTATGCAAACCACGCCAAGGAGCAGTTGCTGGGCGTTCCTCGCCAGCTTGTGGTGGATTCCGGCGCGGTCAGCAGGGAGGTGGTTGAAGCCATGGCCTCGGGTGCGCTGCAAAAGTCTGGCGCTGATCTCGCGGTCGCCGTTAGCGGTATCGCCGGTCCCGATGGCGGCACGCCCGCCAAGCCGGTGGGCACCGTGTGGTTTTGCTGGCAATTGCGGGAGCGGGTGGTCGCCCAAAAATACCTGTTTGAAGGTGACCGGGAAGCGGTGCGAGTCGCCGCTGTCGAGGAGGCTTTGCGGGGCTTGCTGGACATTTTAGAAAATTAGTATGTCTGTATGCTTGTACAGTAGTTTTTTTTGCGCTAAGCTTGCCAGGAAAGTCTGCGGAAGCACACGAGAAGTCGAGACATATAAGACGTAACAGACAAACAAGAAGCTATGAGGCACACAAATGGATACCAATAAAGAAAAGGCATTGCAAGCGGCGTTGACGCAGATTGAACGCCAGTTTGGTAAAGGGTCAATCATGAAAATGGGCGACAGTTCCCGCGAGCCCATGCCCGCAGTGTCCACCGGTTCGCTGGGGCTGGATATCGCGCTCGGCATCGGCGGCCTGCCGTACGGGCGAGTGGTGGAAATCTACGGACCCGAATCCAGTGGTAAAACCACCCTCTGTTTGCAGGTAATGGCGGAGGCGCAAAAGGCCGGTAAGTCAGTCGCTATAATCGACGCCGAACATGCCCTCGACCCGCAGTACGCCGAAAAGCTGGGTGTCGACCTGGACAGCCTGGTTGTCTCCCAGCCGGATACCGGTGAGCAGGCGTTGGAGATCGCCGATATGTTGGTCCGCTCCGGTTCGATGGACGTGATCGTGATCGACTCGGTTGCGGCGTTAGTGCCTAAGGCCGAAATCGAAGGCGAGATGGGCGATTCCCATGTCGGACTGCAGGCCCGGTTGATGTCCCAGGCGTTGCGCAAATTGACCGGCAACATCAAGCAGACCAATACGCTGGTTATTTTTATCAACCAGATCCGTATGAAAATCGGTGTGATGTTCGGCAACCCGGAAACCACCACCGGCGGCAACGCCCTGAAATTTTACGCTTCGGTGCGCCTGGATATCCGGCGCATCGGCGCCGTAAAAGAGGGCGAGGAAGTGATCGGCAACGAAACGCGGGTGAAAGTGGTCAAGAACAAGGTATCGCCGCCCTTTAAGCAGGCGGAGTTCCAGATACTGTACGGCAAGGGCATCTACCATATGGGTGAGGTGATTGACCTGGGCGTCAAGCAGGGTTTGATCGACAAATCCGGCGCCTGGTACGCCTACGGTGGTGACAAAATCGGCCAGGGCAAGGCCAATGCCGCCCGCTACCTGGAGGAAAACCCCAGCATTGCGGCGACCATAGAAAGCCAGATTCGCGCCAAATACCTGGCGGTGCCTCCCGAACAGGAAACCGAGTCCTCGAGCGACGCAGTGGAACAGCCGGAGTAACGATCGGCAAAAAACTCATGGGGCGGGCTCAGATAAGGTCGTCGGGGTGGCTGCACCAGTCACTTCAGCTACCGTGTTGAACCTTGTGTTAGAAAGATAGGGTTTCCGCTGTATTTCAGGTTGCTGTTTAGCGGGCTAAGTGTATCGCCACTGACGAACCACCTATTCACTTCTGGCTCTGTGAGCTATTGCGTCAAGCCCGGCGTTCCACAGGGGTTGTTTGCAGCACTTAAAGATAACTAAGAGGGCAATTTGCCAGCTGAAGCCTAATACGCGATTATGGCGCCTATGAACCCTTTCTCCGCGGTAACTGATTTGGCCAGCATTATTGAGTTATCTGTTGCACCGGTCTTTTTGCTGGCGGGTGTCGCCGGGTTTCTCAATGTTATGTCCGGCCGTTTGGGTCGTATTATCGACAGAGCCCGGGTGCTGGAGCATCAGGCACTGAAGCAGGAGGATACTACGCAACAGGTATCTTCCCGCCGTGAGCTTAAGGTGCTGTGGCGGCGGGTTACCATAATCCACTGGTCGATCGGGCTCTGCACCGCTGCTGGGTTGCTGGTTTGTGTGGTTATTGCGTGTCTGTTTGTCGGTTATTTCTGGTTGCTGCACTTGGACGGTTTAATCGTTACGCTTTTTGTTATGGCGCTGCTCTCTCTGATTATTGCGCTAATCCTGTTTTTAAAAGAGGTGCAATTATCGACCCGTACCATGAGAATTAGCAGAAAATATATTGTCGACGATTAATAAAATAGGCAATCCTCGGCTCAGCCGAAACTGTATCTCCTTGCGTTCGATCAGAGCTTCATTCATGACTTTTCACAAGGTCTAGCAGACGGCTTTGTGCCAATAGCGGACATTGCTGGTCTTGGTTTGGTGCCAGCATCCCGCGGCCATCTGCGGACAGTGTTTGGGACTCGCTGTGAATACATCCATGGCCGCAATTGCTCCCGACAATTTGCGACACTTCCTCCATCCCTGGAGGTCGTAAGCTCCGCGTCGACATCTGACCT
>JANQKW010000059.1 GCA_028280905.1 Porticoccaceae bacterium | reverse complement strand
TAAATACGAGCTGGCGGCGGCGAAGCTGGCACTGATTTGGCTGGAAGCGCCCCATGCGGTATAGCCGGTGCCGTCGCCAAGGTCGAACCGGTGCTCCAGGCTGCTGCCCTCCGGGTCAGAGGCGCTTACCGAGATCGTGACCAGTTCACCTGTCAGAATCTCACCGGAAGGGGAGTGACTGATATCGTGAACGACCGGGGAATTGTTGCTTACCACGCCGGAACCGGTGGAAAACCGAAACGAGAAATTCTCCATGGGGTTATCGGCCGCGTCCACAATGCCGCCGGTTAGCCGCACCTCGTAGGTTTTGTTGGGTTGCAGATTCTGCAGCGGGTTGATGGTCAGCATGCCCGTGTGGGACAGCACATACTCAATGTCGAGATCGGCGCCGCCCACTTCGGAAACAAACAGGGTTTGGCCGGGAATAATGGTCTCAGATTTGAGTGTTTCAGGAATCATCAGGCTGATCGGCGCCACCAGGGAATAATCAGTCTGGTTATTCTTGGGAATATGGTAGGCCACGTAGGGGGCGCGTGTGTCCGGCGCCGCCTGGTGCGCCCAGATTCCCATGCCGGCGTCGTTGGAGGAGGTGCGCCAATTATCCATACCACCGGTTACCAGCAGGTTGCCGAGAGGGCGTGCGTACTGGCTGGTTTCAACCTTTTCGCCCAACTCGTCCAGCACCAATTCGATGGCACAGGTCTCTATATTGACCTTAAAGCGCTCGGCGAAAATATATTCATCCTGAAAACCCACATACATGGGATCGCCGCGGTCGCCGCTGCCCACTTCCGGGTGATCGGTAACGTCGATGTTACAGGTCAGTTTTAAATCGGTCGGGTCCGAAAAATCCACTACCTGGATGCCGGGAAACGAGTTCGCGTCGCTACCGGTTCGCCTTCTGGCAAACACAATATGGTGGCCGTGAATTTCCGACCAGTAACCGCCAATACCACCCTCGGCGGCGGGGGTGTTGAGCACATCGAGCAGTTGAGGATTAGTCGGGTCGGATATGTCGTAAGCCGCAACACCTGTGTTGCTCTGGTCCGATGCATAAATCAACAGGTCGCCCATAAAGGTGGGAAAACCGATTACACCGGTTAACGACAGATGGTCCCACTCCGCCATGCGCTCGCCTTCCAGTTCCAGCCAGGCATTGCCGCCGATGCTGTCGTAGCTCCACCAACTCTTGGCCGCCCAGGGCCGCATCATGCCGCCCTTGCTCCAGTGGCCGTCGGGGCCGGACCAGGGTACATGGGAGAGACTGCCGTCGGCGTTTACCCGAATAGCGTTATTGGGATAGCCGCCAATAAACAACTCATTGCCGCTTTTAATCAGCCCGTGGGCCAGGAAGGGGTGCTCGGTTTGGCCAAAGGTGCCCACTACCTGGGGGTTGGATGGGTCGGCGATATCCCAGGCGCGGACAATAAAATCGCTGCCGGCCGGGCTGGAGGGCTTTTCCGGAACCGTAATCACATAGCCGCCCAGATATTCGATAATCGCCAGGCGCCCCATCTGTTCGCCGACCGGGCCGTTAATCAGGTTGCCGGGCGTCTGTGATTCGTTGGGAAATCCCGCGGCAAGGGCTTGTCCGGATAGCGCCGCTGCGCTGAAAAAAAAGGCAGCCACACGTTTAACAATATCCCAACAAAAACTGCTAAGCATAATCTAAACCTACTCGACGACCCGCTGGACGCGTGGAAATGTCAGTTAAAAGGAGCCGGCTTCTGTGTCTTGCGGCCCAAAGGATTTATGTCATGCCCCATGGATGAAAGGCGCCATAAACCAGATGGAAGGTTAGTTGATTAAGAAAAGGATTTGGCAGAGCCTTTTTTAAACTTTGAAAAGGGTCACAATGAATTTTTCAGAATGAGAGGTACGCCTCGTATCGCATGAGAACATGTTCTGTGGCTGATTCGGCGGCATCACTTTTACCTCGCCAACTACATTGGCTATAGTTAGGTAACTACAAGCGCTTTCGAGGTCGATTATGGCTTTAACACCTTCCAATATGCTGCCCCTGGGCACCGAGGCAACCGGTTTTTCGCTGCCCGATCCTAAAACCGGCGGTACGGTTTCACTGCAGGACAGCGCCGGCAGCGCGGGAACACTGGTGATGTTTATCTGCAACCACTGTCCGTTCGTAAAGCACATCGAATCGGGACTGGTACAGTTGGGTGAGGATTACCGGCAAACTGAGATAAATATTCTGGCTATCAACAGCAACGACATAGCCGCCTACCCGGAAGATTCCCCGCAACATATGGCGGAAAAGCCATACCCTTTCCCCTATCTGTTCGACGAATCACAAGAGGTAGCCAAAGCCTACAATGCAGCCTGCACGCCGGACTTCTTCCTGTTCGATGGGCAGTTGCAATTGGTCTATAGGGGCCAGTTCGACGATTCCCGCCCCAGCAACGGCAAGCCCGTGACCGGCGCTGACTTGCGCGCGGCGATGGATGCGCTGCTAAATGGCAAGCCAATAGGCTCCGAGCAGACACCCAGTGTCGGTTGCAATATCAAATGGCGCGAGTAGTCGATCAATAGACAAAGGAATACGGAATTTAACGTAAATGAGAAGAACAATGCCAAGGAAGGCAAAGGTGTTAGCGCCGAATTGCTCGCATCGTGTTGTCGAGACTATTTAGCATGTGGTTTTTTGCTAGGAGTCTTGGGCTTTATTAGGGAAAGACATCGCTAGCTTGCCAGGAATAAGCGCGCTGGGAGCAATTTGGCAATCGACTTTCCGAATCCCGCGGTCGCGCCGTGGGATGACGGGACAATGGTTCCGCAGTTAGTCGTTTAACGGCGTAATGGCTGCCGGAATGCCAACCGCCAAGCTGTTTTCGGGTATGTCCTGCAACACCACAGCGTTTGCGCCTATCGCGACATTGTCGCCTATCGTGATGCCCCCAAGAATCACCGCGCCTACGCCGATATTGACGTTGTTGCCGAATCTGGGGGCGTCGTGGGGTTTGTCGAGGTGGCGGTTGCCGATAGTCACGCCCTGGCGAATGATACAGTCGTCGCCGATAACGGCATCCCCGTGAATCACAATATTGCCCTGGTGTTCGATAATAACCCGGCGGCCGATGGTCGCGGAGTAGGGCACTTCAACGCCGTAGTGGTTCCTTATATAGCGAAACACGATGCGGTAAAGCACACTGAAAGGCGCGCGGATAAATTTGTTCTTGATGCCCATGCGCCAGTTGCCGAACCGGTACCAGGCGATGGCCCTGAAGCCGGGTCTGGTCCAGTCTTTATCGTGGCTGTGCCAGTCCTCGTTGACCAGCGAACGGAGCTGTGAGAAGTTGATTTCATTCAAAGCCGGAACCCCTTAACAAGTACGCTGTTGCCAATAAAATCCCGCAGGAATTTTGGCGGATTGTTGGTTTGTTTTCGCTGAATGGAACTGCGCACCAACCAGAAGCTATAGGACAGAATAACCGCAATGTCGGCTAGCAGCGCATAGAGCGGCCCCTTGTTTTTTAGGAAGTACCGCCTTCTGGAATTGAACCAGTATTGGGGCCTTCTGGGCGCCTGCTTTCGGTGGTCGGAGATGCCGGTGGCGGCGCCCACCATGTGGATAATTTTGCTGCTTGGCACATACCAGCAGCTGTGCCCGGCTCTTTGCGCGGCCAGGATATAGTCCACTTCTTCATAATACAGGAAGTAGTCCTCATCCATCAGCCCGATATCATCGACTACCGACCTTCTGATCATCAGCGACGCGCCGGCGACCCAGTCGACCCTGGCATTATTTTCCGGCGCAGGCATAATCACGGCGTGTTCGGCGAGCGCGTTTGATATCAGGCCGAGCTGGCAGTAGTCGATAATTTCGCTGATGATGGACGGGAATCTGAAGGCCGAGATTTGCAGTGTGCCGTCCTCGTCCTGCAGGCGGCTGCCGCACAGGTCCGCTTGTCGGTTGTCGGCAAGAAAGTTGATCAACTCGCTCGCCGCGTTGGGCAGCATGACTGTGTCCGGGTTTACCAGCCACACATATTCCGGATCGAATTGTTCAATGGCGTGGCGAATGCCCAGGTTGTTGCCATAGGCGTAGCCGCCGTTTTTCGCTGACTTTATCAGGGTTGCCCTGTCTCCCCAGTCGTTGTCGTTGATGCAGTTTTCAAGCAGTGTTGCCGAGTCGTCCGGCGAGTGGTTGTCGACCACGCAGATATGAAAGTCGAAGTCGGTTTGTTCCAGGTCGGCTATCAGTGACGCGAGGCATCTTGTCGCCAGGGCGCCGGTGTTGTAGTTGAGAACGATAACCGAGAGTTTCACGAATGACCCCTACTTATACCAGTGGGGTAGATTACGGGAGAGAGTTTTCTCTACCCAGGCAATCGTCTCGGAAAAATCCGTGGCCAGCTGTTCGCGGGTTTCCTCGCGCATCGCTTTCGGTGTAAACAGGGACGCCTTGTGCTTTGCCAGCGGGGTTTTGCGCACCAGGTTGTCGTACAGCCAGTGGCGCAGCGCCGGCGGAAATAACCTGGACGCGAAATACAACAACCGGTTGGATTTTAGGTCGTCCCTTAGCTGGTGTTCCTTGTGTTGGTTGGCGGTGTTCTTTTGGTCTTCTTGCATATCTAACTTTGCTTCAAAACGGCTGATACCCAGGTGATCACATACCTTATCGACCTGATTTTGCAAATCCTGTTGAATATCCTCGGTTAGTAGGAACAGAAATCGCTCGATGGGAAAGAATTCCAGGTATTTGTCGATTTGATCCTTGTATAGGCTGTCTTCGATGGGGACCCTATCGGTTTTGATAAATTCTTCAAA
Source organism: Porticoccaceae bacterium (assembly GCA_028280905.1). Taxonomy (GTDB): domain Bacteria; phylum Pseudomonadota; class Gammaproteobacteria; order Pseudomonadales; family Porticoccaceae; genus JANQKW01. The sequence continues at coordinate 22,272 of JANQKW010000059.1, read as the reverse complement.
TGTCCGGGTGATCGGCTGACCGGGGAACTGCTCCTTGGTCCAGCGGTGTACATACTGGGAGAAAGCGCGGTCGATCGGGTGGCGCATCACATAGATGAACTTTGCTTCGGGAAAGTGGTTAAAAATTCTTTCCGGAACGCCGGGATATTCGGTGCGGCGGGAATACTGGGTGGAGCCGTCAATCAGCGCCCCGGCTTGTGGATGCCGGTTAAACATCTGCTGATAGTAGGCGATACCTTTTTGGTACTCGCTATCTTCGGCAAAAAAGCCGGGCTCTTTCTTCTCCGTGAAGCAGATCTCCGGATGTTCTACCAGCACGTGGTACAGGGTGGTTGTGGCGCTTTTCGCCGCACCGATAATGAAGACCTGCTGTTCGTTCAACGCGGTAGACTCGACACCGATTATTGTTGTATTGCTGCCGGCAATATGCCGGCAGGCATTCGAATCACTCGATTATAAAAGCATCGCCTCGGCTAATCTAGCGGCGCGGCGATGTGGGGTTAATTCAGGCCGAGCCCAAAGCCCTGGGGGGCGACCGGAGGCGAGGTTTCCTCCTCAACGGGCGCCTCGCCAAGCATTTTCAGGATTGCGCGATATTTAGGAGACTGTGAAGCGGGCTGGTTCAGCCACTCTTTCATGCCCCAACAGCCCCATTGGCTGGGCGTGGAGACTTCGTTGAAGTGGGTGAACAGATTGTTGCCGGTGAGCTGGTTCCACATATTGAGGTATTTGATATATAAGTCCTCCATGCCGGCAGCCCGGTTTACGTTGGTGCAGCGAACTGCCCCGGATGTGGTTTTGCCGAAGACGTGTTGCCCGCCTTCGTAGGATATGACGGGAATGTCATATTCTTTGGCCATATCAAGGGTGGAGTTAAGCTTGACCCTGTTAAAGGACTCCAGGCGCTCGTTCAGTACGCCCAGCAGGTAAGCCGGATCCGTGGTGCTTTTGTTGTAGTCGCCGCCCAAATTCATGTAGGGCGCTATCGCGTAGGCGTCTGACTTTTTGTAGGCGTCGTTATAGCCGAGCGCCTTGTCGCCGGTAAATGCGTTGGCGCCCTGGCCCGCCATAACCCGCACTATTCTGCTGGTGCCGCCGAATACTTGGGTCCAGATATCAAATATCTGCACGGTTCGGTGCGAGTAGAAAGTCAGGAAAGCGGAGTTGCTGGTATCGCCCAGTGCGGCTGCGCCATTTTGAGCGTAGCCAAATTGGTCGAACTGGGGGTTCCAGACTTCGTTGGAGTATTCCAGGTAGACTTTGAGGTTCGGGTTCAGCCTGTCTTTGTAGACCTGGGCAAGCCTCCTGACGTAATCATCATTCGCCTGGTGAGGCAGGGTAATCCAGGGGTGGACGTTGGCCGCATTGGCCAGGTCTATAATCCATTCCGCGGCCACGCCTGCGGGCATATCCTGTGTCGCATAGTCAGCGCGGGTTCTGTCCGACCAGCTCACCACTTCGGAATCGTTGGTCTGCATCCAGTCCATAAAACGGATAACCTTGAATTTCTTGACCAGGTCGAGAAACGGCGGATAAAAGGGCTGTGTTTGATAGGTGTTTTCATAACCCGGAATAATCATGCGAATATTTCGGATGGGATTGCTTGCGTTGGTGCTGTTAATTTTGATCCGTATACCCGAGTTCGAACTGACGACATTTGCCGTTATATGCCCCGGCTCGCTGGACACCTCTGTGGCCGCGCCGCCAAGGCTGATACTGCCTTCACCGTCGTAAAAGAGATTGTAGATTCCGGTGGGGTAGTGACCGTTAATATCGTTAAATACCATGGCGGTTGCGGTTTGCCCAGGTGCGAGTGACGCCACCCAGCCGTCTTCGGCCAAATCCAAAGTACCGTTGTTGCTTATCCAGGGCCTGGTTTTTTTAAACACGTCTACAAAGGGTATTGATGCGGAGTAGTACCTGTGGTGCGTCAAATTCATGCCCAGCCCTTTGTCCGGCGCGGCGGCCACTGCGATGTTTGCGAATAGAGCCGTTGCCAGGGTAAATAACAGGCGCTTCATATTGAAGTCTCCATAGAATTCTTGCTCATTGATAGGCCGCTAATTCTACTAAAATTGAAGGGCAAAAATGTGTCTGAGCCGGACAAAAACCACTAATTGGACAAAGTTAATCGGCTAAATGAGAAATGCTTAACAAATTTTGAATAATGCCAATATTGGCGGTCGGCTGGTATAGTCAAGGAAATACTATGCTGATTACCTGCTATTTTAGGGTAAGCCTTTCGGCGGCGTGCATTCTTCTGAGCGACCAGTTTTCCAACCGCGCCAAGTGCAATCGCCTGCCAATAAAATTACTGGCCACTGAAATCAGGCCGAACCGTTTTATACGGAAGCTTTTGGTGGCAATGATGTCGTGCAGCCATAATTTTCTGCGCAACAGCCAACCCGGTGCCGTCATTGCCAACCCCGAAGGCTGATAACCCCGTTGCTCAAGCAGGTTGGCCGCTTTATGTTCGATTAGCTTTACCTGCTGGTCCGACAGCTTTTTTTGCCACTGATAGGTAAGATCCTTGTCCGGCGCTGAGTAGGTTGAGGTCTGGTTGTAGCTGAGCATGTCGGGGTGATACGCCGGCCCCAAGAACCGGCAGATGTCAGACAATGTCTGCTGAGGATCAACAATCAGGTCCTCGTAGTGAAATTCAAAGCGGCGCCTTGGATCGACCTTCTCTGTCAGTTGTTCCCAGGTGCGCTCCGCTGTTATCCAACGGTCAATGCCATACCAGACGTTTCCGGCCCAGCCCATGCCTATATTGGAGTTTGCCACGTCCCGGGGGTCCCTGAGGATATGGATAAATCTTGCGTTTGGCCAGATAGATAACAGCCTGTCGAAATGGCGGTGGCAGGTGGCGCCTATTATGTCGCTGCCGGACTGTGCTGCCTTTTGCGCGAGAAAGCTTTTTATCAAATCCGGATAAGCCAGCGATTTGTCTACTTCAAATTGGGTGTCGAGGAAAATGCGGTCCTTGTTTAACCAGTGGTAATACTCTTCCAGCGGTGGCCAGTCGCCGTTTTCCGCGATGCAATCGACCGCGAATTCAAATTCGCTTTGCCAGGTTATCTGAGGATGGCTGTCCAACATCAGTCGCAGCAGCGTGGTGCCTGACCTTTCCGCTCCCACCAGGAAAACCGGCAAGCTTAGATCCACCGTGGCGTTGCTATCAGTCATTTGCAGAACAGGTTATCGATTGACATGACACTATGCGGCCGGTTGATAAAAATCCTTGGCCATTTCGGTAAAAGACTGGGCGATTTCAACTTGTCTCGTGTCCAGTTTCTTCTTCCATGCGTCTGAAATAAATGTCGAGTTGTCGCCCAGTTGACCGATGTTGTTCTCGATGGCGCTATTCCATTCAAGTCCGTAGGCATCGAATAGTGGCCGCATGGTGTCCACGGGATAACGGGCCAAATCCTCATAGTTGATGTAGTGGTAGTTCGGATTCTGTTGCCCGGCTTCGAAAACGGTCCTATTCATGTATAACCAATACCACAAGTGGGCGCTTTCAATATCCAGTTGCTCCAGGTCGCCAATTATGTCCCGCCAATGTGAATTTGTTGTGACAAGATCGTGCAAATGGTCCAGCTTGCCCGCCATGGCGTCGTCGCTCGTGGTGGTGGAGAGGTAGCGATTTTTCCACGAGTTGAGAAAGCCTCCCGGATGGCGCGCGATATGGAAGACGGGCACATCTTTGCGATTTTTTAACACAAACGCGACCCACCCGGTCGATCGGGTAAATTTAACGACGCCTTTACTCCGCTGCAATTTTCCGCGGTCGAAAACCCAACCTGGCGCAGCCCATTCTTGTCCCCGTAACGACTTTATCGCCGGGGTGACGGCGTTGCGGAATTTAATGCTCCTGGCCAGGCGGTAAAAACCTGCTTTGCGGGATAGCGGCTTAAAGTAGTCTTTATCGACCGTAATCGCCGGGTCTCGGTGGCCCATTGACATCAAGGTTTCCTCGATAGCACTGTCCCAGTGCGCCTCAAGCGAGCCAGTGTCTTGATGTTCCACGAATCTGTCGTGTTCAAGTTTGCGCAGCGGAGATTCGGCGCTCGCATAGGGCTCGTTACGGCAGTAGGTTTTGGATGAGAGATTGAGTAACTCAAGTAACCAGTTGGTTCCTGACCTACCCATTCCTACGATAATCGCGTAGCGGCTGTCGCTCATTTATATCCCCGGGAGTTCTTGACAGTTGCTGGAATTTAGACAGCCGAGATTGTGCCACATAGCGTGTGCGTTGTAATACCTATTTTTCCAGGAGGTCGATTTTCTCGCTGGCAAGTCGATGAGCGGCGGGTTGTACTGTAGCGGGGTTGAAACTACAGCGAGGATTCTAATGTCCGCATGCATCGCGAGGACATTTCGCGGTACCTATCCTTGGGGAAGTGCCCAAGATTTAGCCCCAGATATCCCAGCGCTGCCGCGATGTAAGAGGAGGCGTCCGACACAGTGCAGTTAAGCACTTCGCAGGTTTCCATAAGCTGGCGGCGCAGTGTTGTCGGCAGTGTGTGCAGGGATTCGGAAATTCGTACCAGGTCAAAAAGCCCGTAGCCTTTTTCAAGCGCGCCCGCCCAATCGATAATCACAAACTGGTTCGGCCAGGTTTGTTCTTCCCTGCCGGTAAAATGCTGGTGATCTATCAGTATATTGCCTCGCCACAGATCGCCGTGCATAGTACAAAATCGCGGTGACCACTTTCCCTGGTCAAGTCGTTTAAGCGCTCGGTCGGCAACATCCTTGATCGCTGCGCTCATGTACCCCAGAGATTTTAGATGTTGCAATGGGTGGCGGAAATAAGCTTCGATTTCTTCACCGCTCGGTTTAGTCAGCGTTTTGGTTGTGGCTGACAGCAGCCAGTCGTACAGTGAAGTCCTGACGCGATAGTTTTCATAGGTGGCTTTTAAACGGCTATCGCTCAACTTATAAAAGTAGGGCATAACAGCGTAGCTATTGCCGAATAAGGTGCCTTGAGCCAAGGGGGTTGGAATGACGACTCCCAGTTCATGTCCCAACTTCTCTTTCAAATACTGCGACTTTGCAATCGCCGATTCGATAAGATCCGGCACGGATTCCGGCGACAGCAATGCCACCGCAACAGGCTGGCCGGAACGGTTGTGTACTAAAAAATTGGTCGACGAGTCGGCGCATAGCCCCTGTGATAGAAAGTCTACCGAACCAAAGCTTTCGGGGTGGTCAAATACGCCGTACAGAATTGATTGCAGGTTCTCGATTGTGGCTCTTAAATCTATTTCCCTAGGGGGTATTTCAATTTCACCCATAGAAAGTATTCCTTGCTTTTCTTGGTGGCTATCCTTCAACACGTGGCTTGGAAAAGTTGCTTTATGTGCCGACAATAAATAACGGCAAAACAGAGTCTAACATTTGTCCCATACGGATAACGGAACTGGTAGGCATTTTTGGATGGCCAGTAAGAAATTTGGATTAAAAGGGTAATCCCAGCGCCGACCAACCGCCGCCGATAATGGCGGCCGAAAAAACAACGTAGATGGAATCCATTTTTAGGCTGAATACGCCGTACCGCCTGACCACCAGGGCGACTACCGGGTAGACCAATGCCGGTGCTATTGCGACGCCCAGAATCAGGCCGGTTGTTCCCGCCAGATAACCTCCGGAAATCACCAGGGTAAACAGCACGGCGACCCGGTAGGCCTGGATGTAAGTGCTCAGCTTGGAGTCGCCGTGTGCCAGCATCAGCGGGGTTAGGCTGGTGGTAATAACGGAAAATACCGAGCCGGCCGAGATTACCTGGAGCATCCATCCCGCCTGGTGATACCTGGGGTCGTAGAGCAGCTGGATAATGAGATCCCCGAACAGGGCCAGTATCAGGATTATCGGCGTGGTGATGCCCATCAGCATCAGGCGTACTTTCAAGACATTTCGGTTAAATGCTCGCTTGTCATCGTGTTTGGCTTCCGAGTATACCGGGAAGAGCAATTTCTGGCCGAGCGAGCGTTGCAGCAGGTCCGCCAGCATGGCGAATACGCTGGCAATACTGTAGATGCCCAGCATTGAGGTATCCAGCCATTTGCTCATAATGACCTTATCGCCCTGGATGGAAAAGTAGGTCAGGGCGGTTGATAGCAATACCCATTTGCCAAACCCGAAGATTTCCTTGACTATCTCTTTATCCCACAGCAGATTTGGCCGGTAGCGCTCGATTAAAATGTAAGAGAGTGTGCTGTATATCGCCGGTATCAGTAACCTGTGTCCGATCAGTGCCCACACGCTTGGTTTAATGAGCAGCCAGATAATGGCAATCGCCACTGCCAGGGTTTGCGTGATGACATTGATTAAGACGATTTTGGTTGCTTTTACGTCCCGCTGGTAAACGAATATGTTAGGCGAGGCCAATGAGGCAAGCAACGGACTGAAGCCGCTGACGATAAACAGCGGAATCAACGCCGGGTTTTCGTAAAACGACGCAAGGGGCACCGCCAGTAAGAAAGCGATTAGCGTGAGAATGCAGCCTCTCAGCAACTGCATGGTCCAGGCGGTGTTCAGGTAGCGGCCTTCGCTTTTTTTGCTGTGCAGAATCACTGCGCCTCTTATCCCGACATCGGATAGCATTTCAAGCGCGATCAGCAGGATATTGACGATCAGCATCAGACCAAACGCCTCGGGATAGAGCAGCCTGGTCATGATAAGGTTGGCGGCCAGCCTTAGTCCGTGCTGGTAGAAGTCACCTGACAAAATGGAGGCGGAGCTTTGGATAGATCGCCATTTCAGGGATTTCCCGGGGTCCCTGAAATTGCTATACAGCCGCCTGATAGTATTATTCATTGCCTATTAGCAGGCCCCGGTGGCTTTTGCTTGCCGGTCCAGGCTATTGCGGCACTTAAATGCTGCCTGAATATTACCTCGTCGAACATTTCCGGTCGGTGCCCGAGTCCGGTGTAGTAAAAACGCCCCTTTTCGAGCAATTGATACCAGATAACGGGTTGCGCGTCGCCAATGCCCTTGAGGTCGGTTGCGTCGAGTGAAACGAGCACCTCGGCGTTTTCTCTTGGGTTGGGAGAATAGTTATACCACTCGTCAGTGACTTCCCAGTTCGAAGGAAGGGCCTTAACGGTGGGGTGTTCGATCTCTTTATTCAATGTTGCGGCCTTTGGTGGTACATGATTGTTGTACATCCCCGCCATGGCGCTTTTGTACCAGCTCCAGCGATGTTCTGTGTCGGAGGCAGAATGAACCCCCAAGAAACCACCGCCGTTCGTTATGTATTCCTTCAACGCGCGTTTTTGAGAAATGCTAAGAATATTGCCGCTAGTTGAAAGGAACACCACCGTATCAAATTTATTTAAATCCGTTTCATTGAAGACAGCGCCGTTTTCGGTGAGAAAAATACTCCACCCATTTTCTTCGGCGATCTGTTTCAAAGCTTCCCGCCCTTGCGGTATTGATTTATGCCGGTAGGCGCTGGCTTGCGTTTTGGAGAATACCAGAACCGAAAAGCGCTGGTTGTCGATATCTATGGCAGGAGGTGTTGAGTCGTATAGGTCCGGGTTAAAAAATGAATAGATAAACAGCAGTAGCGTATAAATAAAATCTTTCATGATTGGTTTATGAAATCCCTTGTCTAGGCCTGTTGAGCTTTATATAACATCTGCTTGTGTTGCCTGATCAAGCAGACCCCGATGGCGATGAAAAGCCAGAAATAGGTTTCCAGCCTGTCGATAAAGCTAACCGTGGTTATGGACACACAAAAAGCGCAGATAATCGCTATTGTTGTGCGGATGGTGTTTTCGCTGTTAAGTTCGTATGGGGTGATCTCCTGTTCTTTTCTGGCGCGCAATAACCCGGTTACCACAGTGAATAACGACAGCGCCAGCAGCGACAGCCCCGACATTCCATAGCGCATCGCGATATGCAAATAGGTGTTTACAATGTCAATGATTCCCTGGCCCTGCCGCAGCGCTTCAAGCGCGGGGTCTTTGTTGTAATAGCGTGAGCCGAAGAAAAAGTTTTCCTGAACCAGTTCCACGGAAGTGAAGAACAGGTTTATCCGGTATTCGAAAGTGCCGTGCTCGTCGTATTCCGAGAATTGGTCCAGGCTAATCCCGGCAATGTAATAGGGGAGCATCAGCACTACGGCCGCGAAAGCGATCAATCCCCTAAGCGCTTTGAGCCTTGGGTTAAGGAAGAAATAGATACCGAACAGAATCACTAAGCTCAAGTAACCCGCCCGTGACCCGGTTGTAAATATCGCAAAGAGAAACAGGCAGAAAAAACAGATTAGAACAAAGGTCGAATGGGACTGACTGCGGAACTTGTATAGCAGCAACACCGCGAATGACATATAGATTCCCAGCGGAATGGGGGCCATGGTCGCCGGTGTTCGCAAAAAATTACCCCGTATATAGCTGATGTTGTAAAGGTGGCTATAGCGCGAAGACAGCGAACGGGATATTTCAGTATAGAACTTCCACCCTTCCATCGCCTGGAACAGCGAAATAACCGCGAGAAAGAAGGCGGCTATAAGCAACCCGAAGTAGAGGCCGTTAACGCTATCCGGCGTGTTGCAGGCTCTTTGTAGCGCGTATACCGTAATGCCGGTTATCCACAGTATGTCAAGCGAGTGCCGTGCGGCATTGGTAACACTGTTTTCCCGCCAGTCGAGAATAATGATGCAGGCGAAGTAGAGCACGATAAACGTGGTTGCCTTGAATACGCCTGAAGGGGCCAGCCGCGGCGAGTTGTCCTTATTGAAAGTGGCGAGGATAAGGGGCAACAAAACCACTATGTTGAGGGTTTTTATATAGTCCAGCTCTACCAGATAATTGATGCCGGGGAAAGGTACCAACCAGTTCAGAAAGCCGGGTATTGTCGGTAGCATAGCGCCGTAGAACAGCAGACGCTCGTCGATATCCTTCGGACAGAGCTTGAATAACGCGAGAGCCGTAAGGATATAGTAGAGTGCCTGGTTGGCGACAAAAAAGGCGATGCATGTCAGGACGATCCAGCTAAAACCGACCCGGTAGATAATTGGCTTTCTGTCCGGAAAGCACAGGCGGCAGCAGAAGGCTGCCACCATTATAGCGGTTATGCAGTATAGCGATGCGATCAGGGCTTGCGACATTTTCCGGATTCCGCGATTACTGCCCGAGGATTATTATTTCGTTGCACGATAGCTGTCGTAGGCCGCAATCAACATGGCTTCGTCTGTGTCCTGCGGCACCCAGCCCAGGTCGCGCTCACCTTTGGATACGTCCAGCACGCAGGTTTCATCGGCGATAAGGTACTGTTCCGGGTCCATGATCGGCATGCCGATTCGGTCCAGCATATCCAGCACGAACTTGACCAGGAACGCCGGCGTCGGTAACAGGAATGACTTGCTGTCGGCCCGATTGATCAGGCCTTTCAAAAGCGCGTTTACGGTGGGCGGGTTAAGCGAGCCCAGGTTGTAGGCTTCGTTGGGTATGCCCTTTTCCACGGCGCATATCACCGCGTTGGCGCAGTCGCTGACGGAAATAAACTGATAATAGTTGTTGCCGCTGCCAATGGTGGGCACCGGCAAGTTGGCGTCAATTAATTTAAACAGTTTTTCAAGAATACCCAGTCGACCGGGACCGATGATCAAACGAGGTCTGAAAATGGTGATATTAAAGCCCTTGCGCCGGTATTCCTCGCACAAATATTCGGTCTGTAGCTTGGCGTCACCGTAGGGTCCCAGCGGTTCCCGCGGATGATCTTCAAGCCTGGGGTGGTGAACCGTATGGCCGTACACCATGTCTGTGGTGTAGTAGATCATGCGGTTTACATTGTTGGCCTCCAGAAACTCCAACACATTTTTAGTGCCGTCGTACAGCGCGGTCCAGAAGTAATCCTTGCGCTCTTTTCTCGGCAGAATCGGTACCAGCAGCCGGGCCGCAAAGTGATAAGGTACATCGTCCGGTTGAATATCCACCTTGGAAAACGCTGCTTTATCCGTCACATCCATTTCGATATAGGTAACCAGGTCGCTGTCGTAGATTCCCGATGCCGCGGTTTTTTTGAGGTCGCAGATAACGACCGTTTCACCCTTTGCGGTGAGTTTTTTGGTTAATTCGGTTCCCAGGAAGCCGTCGCCGCCAAAGATAATATGTTTCATACTGTTCTATCCGATTCGGTAATAAGGTAAATAGTTGCTCAACTTCTCGCCACAAGCGCGACGCCGCCACAGATTAGGGCTACCCCTAAGATCTTAAAAATATTCAGGTCTTCCGAGAGGATGAAATACCCCCATAGTGTGACCAGTACAAAGGACAGCCCTAAAAAGGGGTAGGCGTAGCTGATATCCACCCGCGATAAAACCACCAGGTGCGATCCCATGCTAATGACCATAACGACCAATCCGGCAATCACATACAGGTTGAAAACAATACTGGGCAGCGCCTTTAGCAAACTCTGGCTATTGAGTTCAAAGCTTTCAATGGTCGTCATGCCGTGCTTAAGCAGCACCTGGGAGCCAAAGTTGGTAAAAACCGTAAACAATATAAGTGGGATATATTTAGCCATATGTCTATTTACTTGGTGTATTGCATGAATGTTCTGAGTTATTCATCGGTTTAAAGGGACAATCTCTTGAATAGCAATTCGGGGATAGCCTTGATAATCGCCATAATAAAGAACCAGATTGGCGGTGTGTATATAACGTTTCTGTTCTTGCCCACGCCCTTGACGATATCGGACGCTACCTGGTCGGGCGTTGCCCAGAGCGCGCCTTTTTCAAAATCGGCGGTCATCGGGGTATCGATAAAGCCCGGTTTTACGGTGGTTACCGAAACATTACTGTCGTACAGGCGGTTGCGCAGACCCTGTAGGAAGGTTGAGATGGTAGCCTTTGCCGTACCATAGACATAGTTGCTTTTCCTACCCCTGTCACCGGCGACGGAAGAGATCACCACTATTTGGCCGTGCTTGTCTGTTTCCATGCGGTTGGCCAGCTCGGTCAGCAGCGAAATAACCGAGAGCGCATTCACCTGCAGGGACGCCAGCGTCTGCTGATATGAGCCTTGGCACACCTGCTGATCGGGCAGTACGCCGTGGGCGATATACACGATATCGGGCTTCGGGAACTTCTGGTAAACATGTTCCCAGAGCGGCCCATGCTTGTCGGTGTCGGCTAAATCCAGGCAGTAAACCTCGCACTGTTTTGCGCCGCGAACCGACAGGTCTTGCGCAATCAGGTCAAGGCGCGGCTCGTTTCTTCCCACCAACAACAGGCGATGCTGCTCGGCCGCGTGGATTTTCGCGATTGACTGCGCCAGCGCTGAGGTGGCTCCGATAATTACGATAGTCTTCACTGGCTGTTTCCTTGTACTCGACGCCAAAAATTTGAGGAGAACCTTGGGTCCACATACTTCGAAAATTCACCGGCGCGGGGAAAATACGCGGCGAACGCCTCGGGCGCCATACGCGCATCCTTGGCCGGGTAAACCGCCCCCTTGGCCGCGACCACCAGGTCGTCCAGCTGCTGCAACAACGCCAGTGTCGATTCGCCCTGGTTGGGAAAATCCAGCGCCAGGCAAACCCCGGGCCTGGGGAATGACAGCATGCCCACCGATGGAATATCGCCGAACTCCTTTAATACCGCCAGGAACGAGCCCGCCCCGGATTTGGCAATGATTCCCAGTGCTTCCTCTATAGCCGCATAATCCTCGTGGGGAACCAGGAACTGGTATTGGAAAAATCCCCTCGGACCATAGATGCGATTCCAGTTGGTGATGGCGTCCAGCGGGTAAAAATACTTGTCGTAGTGGTCGCGGGACTTGCTAAAGTGTTGCAACTGTTTGCCGTAATAAAGCCGGTTAAAATTTTTGATGGTAAAGGTGTTCAACACGCCCTGCGGGAAGACGAAGGGAACATTGAGTTTTTTTGCCGATGCCGGCTCAAATTTGTCTTTGCTGTTTGCCGGGTCGGTTGCGTGGTTGGCTCGCATAAACAAGCCGCGGCCCATTTTTTCTCCGGTCGCCTGGCAATCCACCCAGGCAACCGTATACAGGTGGCTGCTGCTGGATTCGTCGGAGAGTGTTTTGAACGCCTGTAAATTGTCGAAGCGAATGGTCTCTACGTCCATAAACGCGCTCTCCACCGGCTTCAAACGGATTTCCGCCCAGGTGATCAACCCGGTCAATCCCAGGCCGCCGATGGTCGCGTAAAAGAGTTCGGCATTGTCTTGCTCGGAACAAATGATGCGCTCTCCCGAGGATTGCAGTAACTCGAAGCGGCTGACGTGGTGGCCAAAGGTGCCGTCTTTGTGGTGGTTCTTGCCGTGTACGTCATTGGCGATCGCACCGCCCAGCGTGACATATTTGGTTCCCGGCGTTACCGGCGGGAACCAACCTCTGGGCAGCGCCAGGTCGATAATTTCCGCCAGGGTGACGCCGGCCTCGCATTTCAGGATGCCGTTGGTTTCGTCAAAGGACAGGAACCGGTTCATATGGCTTGTCGCCAGCACCAGCCCGTCGGTGTTGAGGCATGAGTCGCCATAGCTTCTGCCCATGCCGAACGGCAGCAGCGACTCGCCGTTCTCCGGCAAGCCCTCGTCGGCCCAGTTAAGGTAGATTCCGCGTTGTTCTAACTGTGGATAGCGGCCCCAGGAGCTGAATTGAGAGGCCATTCTAGAAACCGTTCAACATATTGGCGGCGGCAACGGCGATAGCGCATATAATGGCCAGGATCCAACTGATACGGTCTTTGATGGCAAAGACTATCGGGTCTTCGTCCATTTCTCCGCGGCTGGTTTTAAGCCAGATTCGGCCAATCCAGTAGAGCAGCACCGGGCAAATGCTCCAAAGCACTTCAGGCTGCTGGTAGTTGACCAGTACTTTTTCGCTGTTGATATACAGGGCGATAATCAGAATGGAAATATAGCCTGAGGAAACCCCCATGCTGTTGATAAGCTGCAGGTCATCCACGCCGTAGCCGCGGCCGCTCGCCCATACTCTGTTAACCTGTCGCAGGTTTTCCAGTTCCGAGGCCCGTTTGGCAAGTGCCAGGCTCAGGAAGAAGAAGATGGAAAACGCCAGTAACCAGAACGACCACTGCGCCGATATGGCGACGGTGCCCGCGATTACCCGCAAGGTGAACAGCCCCGCCAATAGGCAGACATCGAGCACCGGGGTTGCCTTGAATTTGAAGGAATACAGCAGCGTACAAATCAAGTAGGTGACAATTACCGCCATGAACATGGGTGGCAGAAATAACAAACAGATAAGGCCACCGCTGACCAGCGCCAGCAGCAACAGCACAATCCCGGTGGCGATGGATAATTCGCCCGAGGCGAAAGCCCGCTTGCTCTTCTTGTGGTGGGCGCGGTCCGCATCCAGGTCGAGCAGGTCGTTAACAACGTAGGTGCCGGAGGCGATCAGCCCGAAAACCAAAAACGCCAAGGTTGTGGTGATGATCGCCGATGGATCGAGGATCCTGTGGTCCAGCGCCAGGGGTACAAAAACCAGCAGGTTCTTCACCCACTGGTGAATTCGCAATGCTTTGATATAGGTCTTCAACTTTGCCGGCTGATGTTGAAACACTTTCTCGGTATCGAATTTTTCGCTGACGGATTTGGCAAGGGAGTTCGAATCCGTGACCAGCAGCGCCTTCCGCGCCAATGACCAGATATGCATATCTTTGGCTTCGTTGCCGATATAGTCAAATCCCTGTAGCCCATAGCGCTGTTCAAGTAATTTGGCTTTGTTTCTGCCGGTCAGGTTATGTCCGTCTTCGGTGGCGATGACTTCGGAAAAGATATCGACATGGGTGGAGACGTCGTTGGCCAGTGATTTATAGCTGCCGGTGCAGAGTACGATTTCGCGATCATTGACGTTTTTTTGTTGTTCCAGGTAGCTGATCAGATCCTGGGAATAGGGCAGCACGGATACATTGATCTGCGCGTTTTCCGCGAGCCTTTCTTTTAAGTAACCCTTGCCCTTGAACAACCACAGCGGCAGCATCAACAATTTCCAAGGCGCATGTTTAAGTTGTTTGACCAGGGATTCCCACAGCAGGTCAGTTTTAACCAGCGTACCGTCCAGATCCACGCATAGCGGAGGGGCGTTGGAAAGTGAATCTGCCATAATTCCTTAACTTAAAATCCGGTTAATCGAATAGTTGTTATTTAGCCGGTCGTTTCCGGCAAGCAATTGCTGCCGCATTATAAGGCTTTGTTGTGTTAGGTGCCGCATTCTGCCCGCCGAAATTAGACGAGACACACAAATTCGCGATCAGGCTGTCGAATGGGCCGTCAGACGTGCGGTTTCAGGCCGGTGGTGGAGAAGAAAACCGGCCGGCCATCGAGCCCGCATGCGCTTCAATGGCCGGATGGCGTATTTAGTGCCTGTTAGCAGACCCTAGGAACCGACCGCAGCCGACAATGGGTCGGTGAAGTCGCTGTAGAGATTGGCGGTGTCAAAGCTGGCCATCCTGAATTGGTAGGTTCCGGCGATAAGATTGGTTATCTCGTAAGACTGTTCATTGCCGTTGTTGATGACAATACTGGTGTAAACCGGGTCGCTCGCCAGTTTGTATTGCAGCTCGTAGCCGCCTACCTCGTAAACCTCCAGGGGGTCGCCGTTTTCACGAGTATCGGGGATGCTCCAACTGAGTTTGACCGAGAAGGTCTCCGGTTCGGGACTGCCGGCGCCAGCGCCGCCGGATGAATCGCCGCCAGTTGCCGGTTCTCCAGCGCTGCCGGTCGAACCACCATTATCGCCAATCGCGCTATTGTTTGAAGATGAGCCGCCAGTTGATGACGAACCCCCACCTCCGCCGCCACAGGCGGTTAGCAAGGCTACTAGGGTTAAAAAGACAGTGAACTGCAAAAATTTACGAATCGCCTGAGGCTTCATTTACACCTGACTCCAGATTGAACGCCGCCGTTATCACGGGTGGCTGAAAAATGCAGGCGCCATCATAATGGAGCCGTTCATACGGTTATGTGAGCCGTTTATCATTTTTTTGTGGTGCCGAGAAATTCAAAAAATTTATGTGACCTGCATCACAAAATTGGCTTGGAAGGTGATTTGAAAAACCACTAGATGTAGTGGTTTTAAGAGGGGTTTTGGCGAAAAGCGGCTATATCTTGATTAGTACTCCTTCAAGGTAATTATGACGGATGCAGTTGGTGTGTCAGCGCTCATGGCAAGGCGCGCCTCGCCGGGAATGGCCACTCCCTTGCCAAGAGGCGAGTACTAGCTGGATAGCGGTAAACTAGTGCGCATCCGGGGCGGCGTTACTCCGCGACCACCACATTGTATTTCTTGAACAAATCGTAAAGCGTCGGCCGGGTAATGCCCAGCAACTTGGCGGCGGCGGAGATGTTTTGGTCAGACATCGACAATGCCTGCAAAATGGCCGTTTTTTCCGCGTTCATACGAACTTCTTTTAAATTCAGCGACAGTGAGTCGCCGTTGTCCAAGCCTAGATCGTCGACGGAGATATAGTTTTCCTCCGCCATAATCACCGCCCGCTTCAGCTTGTTTTCCATTTCACGGATATTGCCCGGCCAGTTGTAGGCCTCGATGGCGTTGGCCGCTTCGGCGACGAATCCCTTGATTTTCAATTTGTTCTCGGTGGCATACTTCTTGAGAAAATGGCGGCCCAGCAGTATCTTGTCGCCCTGGCGCTCTCTCAGCGGCGGGATATCGATCACCATTTCACAGATCCGGTAATACAGGTCTTCGCGGAAGGTGCTTTCAGCGACCATGGCTTCGAGGTTTTTATTGGTGGCGCAGATAACCCTTACATCAACGGGAATTTCTTCTCTGCCGCCCAGCCGCTCGATGACCCTTTCCTGCAGGAATCTGAGCAGCTTGGCCTGCAGGTTGAGGGGCATATCGCCAATCTCGTCCAGAAACAGGGTTCCCTCCTGGGCGGTTTCAATTTTACCCTCGGTGCGCTTGTTGGCGCCGGTGAATGCCCCCTTCTCGTAGCCGAACAGTTCGCTCTCGATCAGGTTTTCCGGAACCGCCGCGCAGTTGATAGCCACAAAGCGCTTATCCTTGCGCTGGCTGAGATTATGCAGCGCCTTCGCCAGCACTTCCTTGCCGGTGCCGCTTTCCCCAAGCAGCGTGCAGGTGACACTGGTTGGCGCCAGCTTTTCCACCATCCGGCAGACCTTTAACATCTGCGGGTCAGAGGCGATGACCCCATCCAAGGTGGATTGTTGTTGCTCCTGCAATACCCGGTTTTGCTCCTCCAGCTGGTGCATTTTGAAGGCCCGCTCGACAATCAGGTCCAGCGTGTCGATATTGACCGGCTTGTGATAAAAGTCGTGGGCGCCTATGGAGACGGCTCGCAACGCGTTTTCCTCGTCGCTTTTGCCGGTCATCACAATAATCTTGCAGCGGGGAAAGAGCTGGTTGACCTGCTCGATGCACTTGAAGCCTTCTTCCACCCCTTCCGGGTCCGGTGGCAGCCCCAAATCCATTAACACCACCGCCGGTTCGTGCAGGCGAATGGCCGCGATGGCGGCATCGCGGTCTCCGGCGATGACGGTATTGTAATTTTCGAAATGCCAGCGAAGCTGGCTCTGCAAGCCTTTGTCATCTTCGACAATAAGCAGGGTTGCCTGGTTACCGTTTTTTGTCATAGTCGTTATTGCTGTTAATAGTCGTTCCGCAAATTTAATGTGCTAGGGTTCAACAGTCTGCAACCGTATCGTGAATGTGGTGCCCACGTTAGGTCGGCTGCTGACATCCAGCGTACCCCCGAGCTGATTGATATAGCTTCGGGTAAGATACACACCTATTCCCATTCCCTTACCGGATTTGGTGGTCTGAAACGGCTTAAACAACCGGTCTTCGATAAAATCCGGCGCCATACCACAACCATTGTCGGAAATAATAATCACGGCCACTTTGTCTTCCCGATTCAAGACTACATCAATATGTCCGGTGTCGGAAGTTGCCTCCTGGGCATTTTTGAGTAAATGGGTGATTGCGAGTTCTATTCGGTCTTTATCGGCTTTTATATAGGGGTCCGCCGACAGCGAGGTAAAGGTAGGCTGCGGGTGGCCGGAATCACAATTGGCGATGGCGTTGTTGATAACCTCGCTCACCGACAGCAGTTCCACCGTTTGCGATTCAGTTCGCTTTAACCTGTGCAGCAGGTTCTCCATTCGCGTTATGGAATTGCTGATGGTGTGAATGGCGTCTTCCACAAACTCCGGGTTGTCCTTGTGTTTCCCGGCATTGCTTACCACCAGCGACTGCTGGGCGATAACATTGTTCAGGTCGTGCATAATAAACGCGGTTAACTTGTTGTAGGCGTCAAATTGCAGGTTTTCAGCCAGTTGCTGCGACTGCTCATGGCGCTTGACGTAGTTAGCCAGCTCTTTGCCGACCAGCTTTAGAAGGTCCAGATCTTCCCAGGTCAGCGTATCGTCGTGGGTCGGGCTGGTGAGAATGATAAAACCGCTCAACTCGTTGTTGTCGCCGGTTAGCAGTGGCAGCACCAGCCAGACATCCGGAAAATTGACAACCCATTCGGGCAGGTATTCGTTGTTTTGCTGCATCTCGCGGGTCTCGGCCTTGGGCATAAACACCCAACCCTGGTTTTGCAGGGTTTCACAAAAATCGCTGTCGGCCGGCTCCCTGGGCAGCTCGATTTGTTCATCCAGTCCGGCTCGGTAGAGCGGCGTGTAGCTGTAGCCCCTGCGCATCCATACTGCGCCGCCGGGCGCCTGGAAAATTGCGGCCAACGCGGAGAACGCTGTCTGAAGTACGCTTTTGTTGTCGATCGGGTAGGAAAGACGCCCGATAAATTTCAACCACTCTTCCCGATAATCATATTTATGTTGGAATAGGTGTTTGTTTATCAGTACCGCCAGGCGCAACCGAAATGTCCGTGAAAATAGAATCATGGACATCAGGATGATGGACAAAAATACAAAAAGCGTGAAAGCCACTACGCCCCAGTTGCCGCCATAGCGGCTGATAAAATAGGCGCCCAGCGACGCGAAACTTATAAAAAGCCCGGATACGAGCAGCGAGGACGTATAAAAAGCCGTGGGCCGGGAAATCGACAACTTGGCCGGCGAAGACTGAAACCAGGTGCGATGAAAAACCAATGCGCTTACCGCAATTAGCAGGCAGGTGGCCAGCGCAATTGCGGCCCTGGCCTGAACCACGTTGGGGCTGCGGTATTCGAATATCAAGCTGTGCGTGTTGGCCATTACGTCGTAGAAGAAATACAGTCCAAGATTCAGGCACAGCAACTTAAGGTATCGGTTTCCATCCGTGTTGCGATAGAGTTGCTCCAGCGCCAGCAGGCAGATTATCGATTGCACCAACAACAGCAAGAAGAGCGGTCGTGGGGAGGTGATTATCGGTGTAATCAGGTCGACTATCGTGAGCAGTGAAAAGCCGAATACCGACCACAGTAGGATATTTTGAATGGCTGGCAGTGATTTGCTGCTGGTGCTAAATAGCGCCCGGTTTAACGCTAAAACCCAGCCGCTATAATGCAGGCTTTCAATAGACAGCAACGTCTCTCTCGGAAAGGACTCGTCGATATACGCCATGCTGGTCGCCATCAGCCACAGGGTGTTAAGCGCGGTTGCCAGAGCAAACCAGCCCTGGATTCTATTTTGGTACCACTGCAGGCAAAAAATAATTGTCAACAGGGCGGAGGCGATGCTGGCGCTGCTATAGGCTAGGGTGGTGATACTGAGTTGATCCATAATACTTATTATTTACGTGTCCCGCCGTGGCCAATGCCTGTCGTCAAAATACCCATTGAAGGGGAAGGTGCGAGTTACAACGCAATCTAAAATCATTTGTCAGGGGAGTCAATTTTAATGGCACAGAATGTGATTTCGGTTAGGTAAGTGCTTTCTATCCGGTGCGTTGAGCCGTTATAATGCCCGGCGATTTTACTTTGCAAGAAACGGGGGTCAACTTGCTATGAAGCAACCAAGAATGATGCTGTTAGGGGCAGCAACACTATCCTTTGTTATCGGCTTGGCCGGTTGTAGCGCGGAGAAAGAAGAACTAACGCTTTCCGAAAAGAAAGAAAAGCAAGTGGCCGAAAGGTTGGCGCCCGCCGGAGAGGTGGCGTTGGAAGGCGATGTCGGCGCTGTAGCGGCCTCTACGGCATCGTCCGGTCCAAGGTCAGCGGAGGAAATACACTCTTCCAGGTGTATGGCGTGCCATGGCACCGGCGCCGCCGGGGCCCCGAAAACCGGCGTGGCGGCGGACTGGGAATCGCGGTTAGCGCAGGGTGTTGATGCGCTTTACACCAATGCCATAAAGGGTATCAGAGGAATGCCCGCCAAGGGTCTATGCATGGATTGCTCGGACGAAGAAATAAGGCTAACGGTTGACTATATGCTAGCTAACAGCAAGTGAGCCTGGCGTCAGCCGATTAAAAGCCCGCTTAGGCGGGTTTTTTTTGCCAAAAAATATACTATTTCAGGGTGTCGAAAAATCTTACATCGATTGAAAAGTTAACTGCAAAATACTGATGGCGCTTCCGTCACCTCATTGAAATATAAGGATAATTTATTTTTGGCACAGCAGCTGCATTAACTTAAAGCAAATGGTTTGTTATTCGTGTTGTACTAGGGTTTACGGATGAAAAAAGTATTTAAGTTAATCGTCGTTGCGGGCATTTATGTTACTTGCAATGCGGCTGCCCAGGCAAATACCGCGGGCGCGGAGACATTTGCAACGACGGATCTGGTATTTTCGGCTGGAAAGAATTTGGAGAATGCAGTTTCCGCTTCCTTATCCAGCGCAGTTGCCAGCCAACTGCAGTCCGGTAAAGGGCTGACGGGTATCGAACCGAATTTAGCGCCACAGCTCGCAGTGGAACCGGCGGCTGAAACGACGTATCTCAGCAGTATTTCCGAACCTGTGGCGCTATCCCTATTAGGAGTGTTGCTGGCTGTCCTCGGAACCTTAAAAAGGCGCAGTCCTCAGTAGACGAGGGACGGGGTTGGTGTCAATTTAAGCAGTATGCGCCAACTCCGCCAGCACCTTCCGTCAAGCAAATAATTCTTTAAGTGAATCCAGCGATTCCTTGCCCCGCTGTTTCTGTTGCTCCGGCGTGCTGTCGCCAAAGCCATATCTTTCCATGTGGTGTTCGGGAATTTCATCGAGGAACCTGCTGGGTATAGTGGCGCTGGTTTCGCCGTACTGCCGGCGTTTCCCCGCCAGGGTCATGTTTAACGTCTGACGAGCCCGGGTAACGCCCACATAAGTCAGCCGGCGCTCCTCCTCGATATTACCCTCCTCGATGCTGCTGCGATGCGGCAGTAGCGCTTCCTCCATGCCAATCATGAAAACATGGGGAAATTCCAACCCCTTTGAAGCATGTAGCGTCATTAACTGCACCTTGTCATTCGCGGATTCCTCTTCCTGGCGATCCAGCAGATCCCTAACTACCAGTTTGGCGATTGCCGACTCGATCGCTCGGCTCCCGTCCGCGTCCAGGCTGTCGGCTTGCTCGGCATCGTCGATGGTTCTGGCAAGCTGCTCAAACAGCAGGTGGATATTGCGCATGCGATTTTCCGCAACACTGTCGCTGCTGGTGTTCTGGTAAAGCCAGCCCTGGTAATCGATATCGTCAAGCATCTCCCGCAGCGCCGAAATAGGTTCGCCGCTCAAACAGTTGCCGGTTACCCGGTCAAACCACAACTTGAAGTGCTCCAACGGCTCTTGCTGCTGCGGTGTAAGCGTTTCCTGCATGCCAAACTCGCCTATTGCGGCGTAAAGTGAGATTTCCCGCCTGTTAGCGTAGGCGCCGAGTTTTTCCAGCGTAGCCGCGCCGATTCCGCGCCTGGGCGTGTTGATGATGCGCAGCAGCGCATTGTCGTCATCCGGATTAACCATTAGCCGCAGGTAACCCATAATATCCTTGATTTCGGTACGTGAAAAAAAGGACGTACCGCCACTTAATTGGTAGGGAACGCCCTGGCTTTGCAGCTTCATCTCCAGTATCCGCGCTTGATGATTGCCCCGATAGAGCACCGCGAAGTCCCTGAAATGGCAACGCTTCTCTATACGCATGTTGAGAATTTCATTGACCACATGCTCCGCTTCCGCTTCCTCGTTGGCGCATCGCGTCAATCGAATCGGGTCGCCGAACCCCAAATCGCTCCACAGCGATTTCTCGAACAAGTGGGGGTTGTTCGCAATCAGCGAGTTAGCGGCATCCAGAATCCTGGCTGTGGAGCGGTAATTCTGTTCCAGTTTGATAACTTGTAGGTCGGGAAAGTCCGTTTTCAGCTGCGCCATATTCTCGGGTCGGGCGCCGCGCCAGGCATAGATAGACTGATCGTCGTCTCCGACCACGGTAATCGCATTGCGATCGCCCGACAGCAATCTGATTAGCTCGTATTGCGCGGCATTGGTGTCCTGGTACTCATCCACCAGCAGGTAGTGCAACTTCGCCTGCCACCGGCGGCGAATCTCCCCGTCGGTTTGCAACAGCGTTACCGGCAGCATAATCAGGTCGTCAAAGTCTACGGCATTGTAAGCGCGCAGCGCCTCGCAATAACGGCGATAGATTAGCGCGATAGCCTGTTCACCTTTGCTTTCGGCTTTTGAGAAGGCCCGCTCGGGCGATTCCAACGCGTTTTTCCAATGAGAGATCTGGTGTTGGATACGGTCGATGTGGTCTGCGTCCAGGTCAGAGTCCCTGACGGTCAGCTCCTTGATTAGCGTTCGGCTGTCTTCCGCGTCAAAGATCGAAAACCCGGCTTTAAAGCCGAAAGCCTTCCGTTCGCTGCGAATAAAGTTTAGGCCCAGGTTGTGGAATGTGGAAACCGTGAGGCCCTTGGCACTCTTGCTTTCCAGTAGTCCGGTGACACGCTGTTTCATCTCGCGGGCCGCCTTGTTAGTAAAGGTTACGGCAGCGATATGTCGGGGCGCGATATTACAGGTTTCGATCAGGTAGGAAATTTTGTTGCTAATAACGCTGGTTTTGCCGCTACCCGCGCCGGCTAAAACCAACAAGGGACCGTCAATGTAACGTACGGCGGCTTGCTGTTGCGGGTTCAGCTGACTCATGGATCGCGGGGACTCAAAAAAGGAAAGCGCGATTCTACCAACCCGGAAGCGCTTCGTCAGGACTGGTTAATTTGGGTTGTTTCTGGTAAGTGGTGTCTTTTGGGTTGGTGCTACTTTCCCGCGGCCATCTGGGAACAGTGTTTGAGACTCGCTGTGAATACATCCATGGCCGCAATTGCTCCCGACAATTTGCGACACTTCCTCCATCCCTGGAGGTCGTAAGCTCCGCGTCGACATCTGACCT
>JANQKW010000010.1 GCA_028280905.1 Porticoccaceae bacterium | reverse complement strand
GCCGGCTTCAAGCCAGCCTTTGAGCGCGGTCAGGGCTTCGTCGCTGCGATGAAAAAAATCGGTAATCACAAAGCCCTGCATGGTCAGTCGGCGCGGAATAAAAAGCCCCAGGTTGTTGGGGCCGGGCGAGGGCGCTTCGTCGTTGTAACTGGAAATCGCGCCGCATAATACAATGCGCCCGCGTTCGGCCATATGGTTGATCGCTGTTTGCAGGGTTTCGCCGCCGACGTTGTCGTAAAACAGGTTGATGCCGTTGGGGCAGAATTCACCAAGGCGCTGGTTCATATCATCAGCCTTATAGTCAATCACTTTTTCGATACGGCATTCGTTTCGCAGCCAGTCGCACTTTTCTTCACCGCCGGCTATCGCGACAACATCGCAACCCTTGATTCGCGCAATCTGGGCGACGACGGATCCGGTTGCCCCGGCGGCGCCGGAAACCAGAACGGTTTCGCTCGGCTCGGGTTTTCCAACTTCAAGCAAGCCAAAGTAGGCGGTAATTGACGTATTGCCCAAAATGCTTAACGGCCATGCTATGGGTACATCAGAGGGAACGGGGATCACCGGTCGCCGTCCTTCCAGCCCACCAACACAATATTCCTGCCAGTCGAGAAACCCGGTCACCAGTGTGCCGGCGGGCAGGCCGTCGTTACGCGATTCAATGACTTGACCCACGCCGGTAGACCGCATGGGTTCGCCGATGCCAACTGGCGGCAGGTAGCTTTTCATATCAATCACCCAGGTACGCATGGCCGGATCCATGCTTAGCATAAGGTTCTTGATCAACACTTCGCCCGCATCCAGGTCCGGTTGCGGCATGGCGCTGGATACTTGTTCAAAATGGTGTGCTTCAATCATGCCTACGGGCCGCTCTTTAAGCAGCCATTGTCTGTTAGTCTGTGACATAAGATTTGGTCCTTTTGAATATTTTATTGGTATAACGAGTCCTTTAGTTCACTGCCGTACCGCGAATGACGTTGTTGGGAAATATGCTCAACCGGGGGTGTTGAGCCGGCATTCAATAAACGGTCAGGCGCGCATAGTAGCGTTATTTTTGGTGGGCTTAAATGTCCGATGGCCGCGGTTTGGGAGCCACTGATTGTAGGCTTGTGTAAGCGTATGTTTTATATCCGAAAACGGACTAGGTTCCGGTTATAATTTTTTTAAATAAAAAGGCCCTCATTTATGAGGGCCTTTCAGGTCAAACGGATTTGGCCGAATGACGTGCGGTGAAGCTTTGTAAACTACTCGCCTTGTGTTACTTGGCAAAAGAAAAAGAATCACCAACGATTTCAGCGGCATCGCTGACTGAGCTCACCAAAATATCGAAAGAGTTGCTGGCGCTTGCAACCAGTGTACCGGTTACCATGAACAGAAAATCTCTTTGATATTCGAAAGCTTTGCGAGCGTCGGTTTCGTTGATCAGATTATCGGTAAGCTCGACTCCTTCCTTCGCCAGCCCGGAAACCAACGCGGCTTGTTGATCGACTTGTTTCAGGAACGCCGAAGAGCCTACAGATACCAAGTCCCTTACAGGTTTTTGGGCATCTTGCACACGCTGTCCGAGCTTGTCCAAGCCGAGGTCCTCAACGATCTTATCCAAACCAAGGTCTTCAACGATATTGTCCAAGTTAAGGCGTTCAGTAATATTCTCCAACATAATTTTATCCTCTCAATTCATCTATGATATTTTCAGGGGCTAATGCTGCGCCGCAGCAATTGGTGGAAATTATAATCAGGGCAGCCTAAAGAATTCAAGCAACAATTTGCTGCGACGCAGCATTTATTTAGATTGTTTTGTTATATGCATATAACAAATCTGCCGGCTCCCGGGAGCCGGCAAGCTAAAGCGTAGAGAACCAGGCTACAGCACCGGCAAGGTGATTGTGCCGTTGTGCACATCGCCTTCGAGTGTTTCGTAGACATACTCGAAGGTGATTTCGTTGGCGCTTGTATTGAGGTTGTCCGACATGTATTCGCCTACAGTGACAAAATACCATAAACCCTCTGCAACAGCAGTGCCAGGACGAATGGACCGGTAAATTGACTCGTTAACAGTCTCGTTTTCGGCCAAGCTTACCACCAGCGATTCGTTTTGATATCTGAGTTGTCCGTCAACGACAATTTCGAATGTCCTAATTGAGTTTTCGGCTGTCCCATCTTTCACAACAACCTGTTTCCCAAGGACAAAAGATTGCAGATTGACTACGGAAGGTGGTAAAAACAAATAGACCCAGCGATCATTATTCGTGGGAGAGGCTGCATCGCCAGCGGTATTCTGCGTAACAATTGTCGTGCCGTTGGTTGTGTAGTTGTTGTTATCAAGTACTAGTTCGTTGATATTAAACGCCGCATCCGTTTTAACACTATAACTGATGTAATCGTTGTGGATGTCGGCCTCTACACCAGAACTCTGCTCAACAATATTTCCCACTTCATACCTGTAATTGAACCCAGGCGCCAAGGGCGTCGCGGGTGCAATGGTAAGCAGGGTATCGTTTAAGCTTAATAGCGTGTTGACATTTACACTTACATCTTCTTCGGTAATCAATGTTGTGCCGGGTAGAACCAAGTCGTTCGGGTCGTCATTGCCTTTGACAATGGTGATCACATCTTCCTGAATTATTTTTGCGGAATCGGGCAATAGCCCAATTGGCGATGAGTAAAATATTTTAAAGCTTTCATCAACCGGGTTAACGGTGTCTGATTTAGCGACCATTTCCAAAGCAAATGTTGGAGATGTTTCAATGGGTTGTAAAGCTAAATCCAAAACGCTGGGCTCGCCGAAAACGATATAACTGACATAATTTTGTGCATTGGAGTGGTAGATGCTGTAGGAATTGTCGGTTCGACGGGAGATGTTAATCGAAGAACTGCTGTAATTGATATCGCCGATAGAAAATGCCGGCGCCATTATCCTGATGGAGGAATCGAATTTAACGTTAAAGATGTACTGTTGTGTTTCGGTATCAAAAGTTCCGATCACAAGATTATTGATGTGATCGTCAATTGTCAGTTCCAGGTCGCTGATAGATTCTGCACTGCTGTCAATAACCGACACTCTCAGTTCTATGTCTTGGTAGACAATGCTGTCCACCAAATACAGGGTTTGTAAGTCGTTCAACGTGTTTGCGGTGAGATAGAGGTCGTTGCCTGAACGAAACTGAGGTGATTCCGGGAAGTACTCCAGGATGCCATCGTCATTGAAGTCCAAAGTTGCACGCAGGCTTACGCCTATGTACTCAGGAAGCGTAATGCTATACAGGCCTGTGCCGGCATCGTAACTGGAAGTGTGGGCGTACTGCCGGTAGTTGGTGCCGTCGCCAATATGTGAATACCCCTTGAAAACCAGGCCTTCGACAGGTTGGTTGGTTTCGGCATTCAAAACGGCAAACGACCTTTCTATGCCTGAAGAGACGCCCAATCGGCCCATGTCCTGATACACCTCACTCCCGGACGCGCCAAAGCGAGTCCCACCGAATAAGGTCCTGTCGATAAACTCGCCGGAGGGGCTGGAAATAACCAGTTCAAATTCCGAATTGTTTGGTAGGTCGGGGATTTCGAACTCAACGCCTTGAAACGTTACGGGCTCTCGCCAGGTGGGCCCCACTTTAATTCTAAGGGTTGCCTCACTAACTGCTTCGTCTGTGGCAAGGTCGATAATGGAACCGTATAGGGTTACAGGATTAGCTGTTTGTTCGCTCTGGTCCTGCAGGATTTCGTTTTGCTCCTGCAACGCATCGACAACGTCGTCGTTGCTGTCGTCTTCAACTTCGATACAAGCGGTTAGCAGCACGCTAGCGATTAGTAAACCCATAAATTTAAGGTGATTTTTCATCTGTGGCCTCTTGTTATGATTAAGTCCAGGTTGTGCCTGCTGTTGTCGACAGCGAAGATGCTGTTTTAAGAAAGGGCCATTGTTGGATGTGCGGGCAACAACTCAGAGCGCAGCCTGGCTGGTCAGAGGCACTGCTACACGAAGATGACGCAATTGAAATAGAAGAGATTTGTGATTGACTGAAAAATCCCTATTTCTCCTTTCCTTCTGTAGATCGAAAAGCAGCGGACAAACTAAATTGAGCAGTTACTGCGCAGGATCGCTGCGCTGGACCTGCAAAACGCGGCGGCATCTTAACGTTTAACGGCAATTATCGCAATCGACAATGTTAAGGCAGCGCAGCCGTTAAACAGGATACGAACGTCACTGAAAACTCTCTTGTTTCGCTTCAATCCACTGCTGCACTTGGTTAGTGAGCTGCTTGCTGTTGGTCCCGTCGGTGATAGGCTCGCCGATGGCCACGCGAATAGTTCCCGGGTACTTAATCAGCTCGCCGTTTGGCCAGTGGGCGCCGGCGTTGTGGGCGATGGGCACTATCGGGACGCCGCTGTCCAGCGCCAGCGCCGCGCCGCTGCGGGCGTAGGGTTTGGATTCGCCGTGGGGTACGCGGGTGCCCTGGGGGTAGATAATCACGCTGTTGCCTTCAGCCAAGCGTTGTTTGCCGCCGGTCAGCACCTGCCGCATGGCGTCCCTGGGGTTGTCGCGGTCGATTGCGATAGGGTGCATCGCGTAAA
>JANQKW010000324.1 GCA_028280905.1 Porticoccaceae bacterium | reverse complement strand
TTGGCCGTCAAGCTGCCATCGTTGTCCTGCACATACAGGGTATCGCCATCGCTGAGCATGGGCGCGGACACGCCGCTGCCGTCAACGCGGGTACGGCCGACGAAGTGGCCGTCGGTTTGGGAAAGCAGATGCAGGTAACCGTCCTGATCGGCAACCGCCAGGTAGCCGTCCACCACGGTGGGTTGGTTCAGGCCCCGGTAGCCCAGTTGTTCGTTACTCCACAGCGGCTGGCCGCTGGTGGCTCTGAACGCCCTTACCGTGCCGTCGTTTTCGGCGATGTAGATTTGTGACAGGCCGTAGCCGGGGCCATTGTGGCTGGAGCTATCCTGGTACCAGAGGTTGCGGCCGGTGCCGCGGCTGATGGCGGTTATGCGGCCCTGGTAGCTAGCCGCATAGAGCAAATCGTTAATCAGCAACAGTTCGCCGTCCACATCCACTACCCGCTCCAGATCGGTTCTGCCGCTGGGTATCGCCACGCGGCTTTCCCAGAGTACGGCGCCGCCGACCGGACTTAGTCCATATACCTTGCCGTTGGAAAAGCCCGCCGCCACCAGGTTGTCGGTGACCAGGGGCGAGCTGGTTCCGCGCACGGTAAGCACCGGCACATCTATTTGGAATTGCCATAGCTGTTCGCCGCTGTCGGCATCGAACGCCCGCAAATGACCGTCCTGGGTTTGGGCTACCACTATGTCGCCGTTGCCCGCGGGCGCAGCGAGGACCTCGGTGCCCAGGTTAGTCTGCCAAAGCAATGCGCCTGAGTCGGCCGACAATACGAACAGCTCGCCCTTGATGCTGCCCACCATCACTTTGCCAGCGCCATAGCCGACGCCACCACTCAAGCTGACATCGAGCTCGGTTTTCCACAGTCTTTTGCCGTTCTCCAGCGCGACGGCCATTACGTCGCCGTCGTTATCGGCGGCAAATATCGCCGCATTACTTTTTGCCGGCTTTAGCGCGCTACCCACTTGGTTGGATTCACTGAGCCCGCCATTGGACCACTTTTTGCGAATTCTGACTTCCCGATCGAAGCTCTCCAGCTTAACGGGTTCCAGAGAGACTTCGTCGCTTTCGTCACTTTCCCAGAATTTCATCCAGCTGCAGCCGGACAAGGCGATAATGCAGCAGAGCAATAGTAGGCGTTTCATTAGCTGTCTCCACCATTGGCCGCGGTGCCTTGGTCGAAGGCGCCGATAGACTTAGCCTGGCTGCGCTTCATCTCCAGCAGGGGCCTAAAACGGCTTTGGTCCTCCGGCAGCGCCGCCAGTGCTTGGTTATAGGCATCATAGGCGGATTGGCTGTCGCCTTTGAGCACATGGATATCGCCGCGCACCTCGGCATAGGAGGATTCCAGCGCCCCCGGTTCGGCGGCGTTCAGCAGCGCCAAAGCATTGTCCAGGTTGTCCATGGCGGCCTCCACCCTGGCCAGCCGCAGCCGTGCTATCAGGGATATACTCTGGTCGGCGTCATCCATCACGTCCTTCAAATAGGCTTGTGCGCTTTCCAGGTCGTCGTCTTCCACGGCAAGCCGCGCCATCAGCAGGCGGGCATAGTGGCCGTACTGGCTGCCGCCGTGCTGGTCGATCAGGGTGACGGCAAAGTGGATGACCTCGGCCCGCTGATCGTCGCTCAATTCCAGATTGGCCCCGGCCGCTTCCACCATTTGCTGATAGATATCGGAGGCCTGGTACGCCTGTTGTTGCTGGTGGTTTTGCCAGCCCTGCCAGCCGAAATAGCCGGCGATCACCAGCACCACCGTGGCCAGTGTCTGCTTGCCACTCTCGCGCCACCACTGCTTCAGTTTTTCCAGTTCTTCTTCATCGCTAAGATGTTCTGCCACTTTGTGCCTCTATCATTCCAAATGGGTTGTCAGCTTTTCAGCAATTTGTTCGATGGGAACAACCTGTTGCGGCTGTTCCTCGCGCAGGTATTTAACGCCTATGGCGCCCTGGGCCAATTCGTCTTCACCGAGAATAAGCGCGATGCAGGCGCCGCTCTTGTCGGCCTTTTTCATCTGGCTTTTAATACCGCCGCCGCCGCAGTGCATCTGCAGCCTGACGTTCGGGCACTCTCGGCGGATGCCTTCGACCAGCGCCAGGGCCCGGGGTTGATCGTCCACCGCGACCACCACGTACACGTCCAGTTGCCGGGCGATACTATCCGGAACTGTGCCGGCGGCGTCAAGCAATAATGCCAGCCGCTCGGTGCCCATCGCAAAACCGATGGCCGGCGTGGGTTTGCCGCCCAGTTGCTCCACCAGGCCGTCGTAGCGGCCACCGGCGCACACGGTGCCCTGGGCCCCCAGCGCCGAGGTTATCCATTCGAAAACGGTTTTGCCATAGTAATCCAGCCCCCTTACCAGGCGACTGTTAACCTGGTAGGGAATATCCGCCGCTTCCAGCTGGTCGCGCAGCTGCGCGAAGTGTTCCCGGGATTCGGCGTCGATAAAGTCGTCAAATACCGGCGCGCGGTCGAGCAGTGCCTGGGTGGACTCGCTTTTGCTGTCCAGAATGCGCAGCGGGTTGCTGGTTAGCCGCCGCCGGCTGTCCTCGTCCAACGCCTCGATATGGTCGTTGAGGTAGTCCACCAGCGCACTGCGGTAAGCAGCCCTGGCCTCAGCGCTGCCCAGCGAGTTAATTTGCAGGGTTACTTGCTCCTGCAAGCCGAGGATTTTCCAAAGCTGCCAGGTCATCGCCAGCATTTCAGCGTCGATATCCGGGCCCGGCAGGCCGAATACCTCCGCGCCTATCTGGTGGAACTGCCGCAATCTGCCCTTTTGCGGCCGTTCGTGGCGAAACATGGGGCCGGCGTACCACAGGCGTTGGATCTGGTTGAACAACAGGCCGTTCTGCTCGGCGGCGCGCACGCAACCGGCGGTGCCCTCGGGCCGCAGCGTCAGGCTATCACCGTTGCGGTCGTCAAAAGTGTACATCTCCTTCTCGACGATATCGGTAACCTCGCCGATGGAGCGCTTGAACAACTCGGTCTGTTCCAGGATGGGAAAGCGGATTTCGCGATAGCCGTAGCCGGCCAGCAGCGCTGCGACGGTTTGTTCCAGGTATTGCCAGAGCGGCGATTCACCGG
This sequence comes from Porticoccaceae bacterium, assembly GCA_028280905.1. Lineage (GTDB taxonomy): Bacteria > Pseudomonadota > Gammaproteobacteria > Pseudomonadales > Porticoccaceae > JANQKW01. Next base: position 4,816 of record JANQKW010000324.1, on the reverse strand, counting down.
GGAGCAGGTCGTTCATGCCCCGAATGGATTGTATTTTTTTCAATGTCGTTTAATCAGTCAGTGTTAAGCGGCGCTAGGCCGATTTGGCAATCAGGTTTTTTTGTTGTTCACGCTTGGCGTCGGCCTTCTCGCGAATCAGTTTTTCCAGTTCGTCCACCAGGTTTTCCTGGGGCAGTTTGTGGCTGGGCTTGCCGTCCACGTACACCAGGTTTTTCGGAGAGGCGCCCGTCAGGCCCAGATCGGACTCCTTGGCTTCGCCCGGCCCGTTGACGATGCAGCCGATAATGGCGACATCCATCGGCACCTTGATGTCTTCGAGCCGGTTTTCCAACTCATTCATGGTTTTGATCACGTCGAAATTCTGCCGCGAGCAGCTTGGGCAGGCGACAAAGTTAATGCCTTTGCTTCGCAGTTTCAGGCTTTTCAGCAGGTCCCAGCCCACTTTGACTTCTTCGACCGGATCCGCCGCCAGGGAGATGCGCAGGGTGTCGCCGATGCCCTCCATCAGCAGCATGCCCAAGCCGGCGGCCGATTTGACGGTGCCGCCGCGCAAACCGCCCGCCTCGGTGATACCCAGGTGCAGCGGGTTGTCGATCTGGGAGGCGATTTTCCGGTAGGCGGCCACCGCCATAAAGATATCGGAGGCCTTGAGGCTGAGTTTGAAGTCTTGGAAGTTTAAGCGGTCGAGAATATCCACATGGCGCATCGCCGATTCCACCAGCGCATCCGGCGTGGGTTCGCCGTATTTGCGCTGCAGCTCTTTTTCCAGGGAGCCGGCGTTAACGCCGATGCGCAGCGGAATGTTCAGATCCCGCGCCTTGTCGATAACCGCCCGCACCCGCTCCTCCCTGCCGATATTGCCGGGGTTGATGCGCAGGCAGTCGACGCCCAGGTCCGCCACTTTCAGGGCTATCCGATAGTCGAAGTGGATATCGGCCACCAGCGGCACGCTGACCTGTTGGCGGATTTCGCCGAAGGCGTCGGCGGCTTCCATTGACGGCACCGAAACCCTGACGATATCGGCACCCGCGTCCTGGATCCGCTGGACCTGGGCCACAGTCGCCGCCACATCGGTGGTTTCGGTATTGGTCATGCTCTGCACGGAAATAGGCGCATCACCGCCCACCGGCACCTTACCGACCATGATTTGACGCGATTTTCGCCGTATTATGGGCGATTCGAAGTGCATGCTAGCTTTCCATACATAATAGGCCGCGCACTACCGCAACCGGGCGTTTAACAAAACGGGGGGATACTTCAGGCTTGCCTCAGCGAGGCAATGGCTGCTTTCTCAGCCACCTACCGTCATTTGGACGGTATTATCGCTCGAATTGACGACGAGATGAATAGGCTGCTGCCGATAACTTACGTTGGCGCCCTTACCGTTATCCAGGGATAGCTGAAACGGCGGAGTGCCGGAAAGCTGCAACCTGGCGCCCGCCGGCGATAGATTGGCCGCCAGGATATCGCCCCTGGCGTCAGTGACTTCAACCCAGGACTGCTGGGACAGGGTAATTTCCAGGTCGGCGCCCAATTTCGGCGCCGCCGGGCGAATCTCTTCGGCCACCAAGTGGCCGCTGCTGGTGACAGACGCCAGCAGCACTGAGGCACTAATCGCAAACGCACATAAACCCAGCGGAAAGGTCCAGTTCGACATCTTCAGCTTGTCGAGCAGCGATTTATTGAACAAGGGCTTGCCCAGAAAGGCGATGGTCACTTGTTGGGAGGAGGGTTCGCCGGGCTCGGCGTCGCTTTGCTCGGCTTTGCGTCGGCTCAATTCGTAGCTGGCCAGTACGTCTTCTTCGGCAATGTCCAACACACTGCAATAGCGGCGGATATAGCCTTTTATATAGGCCTCGGCGCGAAACACCTCGTGATCGTCATCTTCCAGGGCTTTCAGGTTACTCTGGGTCAACCCCAACTCCTGGCATATCTGTTCGGGAGACAGCTCTTTTTTAACTCTGGCCGCACGCAACATAGCCCCGGGAGTTAACCATTGCTCCTGGGGTATAATCTGTTGATTCTCTTTTGTTATGCAACGTCCTGTCGAATCATTTTTGGTTGCGGTTTTGGCGCTCATTTTTTTGCCAGTTTTTATACTCTAGATTCTCTTCAGAATCCGGGAACAAATTTCTTAATGCCAGCGCTTTACTCTCCCTTGCATCTTTCCGTTCGAATGCGTCATCCAACCTAATACCAAGCCACAGACTTCTTGCCGTCGGTCGCTTGGTGAGTTTGCTGTAAGCATCAAAGTAACGCTGTGCCATTGCGTAATTATTATCATCGTACTCTATTGTCGCCATTTCAAGGTAAGAAATGGGCCAACGTTGGTTAAGTGCGATTGCTTTCTCGAAATTTTTGCGGGCCTGGTCACGTTGTTCCAACTTTAACGAGCAAAGCCCCATCTTGCCGAAAATTTCATAGCGCAGGATGTAATCAAGATCTTCGGCGCCTTTGGTGAACACCTGATAGGCTTCGCGGTAGCGACCGCGGTTGTAGAGAAAGCTTCCGTAGTTGTTTCTGGCGCGGGTAAATTTCGGGTCGTACTTGATCGCGTTGCGATAGTGCTGGTCGGCAACGTCAAATTCCAGTTCCTTGGTGTACAACAGCGCCAGTAAATCGTGTGCTTCGGCGGAACGGTTGTCGATTTCCAGGGCGCGCTGCAAATGGTCACGCGCGCCCTTGTGATTATCGGCGCGCAAGTATTCCGTTGCCAGTTGCAAGCGCCCCCGCAGGGCTTGTTCTTTATCGACCTTCGATACTGGACCGGTTGTACTGCAACCCGTCAGCAAAATTGCCAGCGCCGCCAACACAAACCCGGTTGTGATTTTTTTCATTGCCACTCAGCCGATTAACTTTATTGTCTGCTGTTGTTCGCGATACCTCTGGCTGCGTTTTGTTCGGTCGTTCACTTCGCCGGACAACTGCCCGCACGCCGCCGCAATATCGTCACCGCGAGTCGTCCTGACGGTGACAGTGTACCCTGCTTTGTACAAAATATCTCGAAACGCATTGAGGGCATTATTGGAAACCCGTTGGTAAGCGACGCCCGAAAACGGATTAAAGGGTATCAAATTAATCTTGCAGGGCAAATCGCGCATCAGCGCCGCCAGCTCCCTGGCGTGCTCAGGCCGGTCGTTGATGTTGCTGATCAGCGTGTATTCCACGGTGACCTTGCGGTGGGTATCCGGCATTCTTTCCAGGTAGCGGCGCGCTGAATCCAGCAGCGTGGCGATCGGGTATTTTTTATTGATCGGCACCAGTTGATCGCGCAGCGCATCGTTGGGCGCGTGCAAAGAGATGGCCAGGGAGACATCGGTCACATCGCCCAGCCGGTCGAGCTGTGGGACTACGCCAGAGGTGCTGAGGGTAACCCGGCGCTTGGAGAGACCATAGGCGCAGTCGTGCAGCATCAGATTCATGGCATCGACAACATTGTTGAAGTTGAGCAGCGGCTCACCCATGCCCATCATCACCACATTGCTGATCACCCGGTCGGCCTTCGGCGAGAGCGAGTCAAAGGATTTGGCGGCAATCCACACCTGGCCGATGATTTCGGCGGCCGTTAAATCCCGGTTAAAACCCTGTTTGCCGGTGGCGCAAAAACTGCAATCCAGCGAACAACCCACCTGCGAAGACACACACAGCGTACCGCGATCCCGTTCGGGAATAAAAACTGTTTCGATACAACTGCCGCCGTCGACGCGAATCAGCCACTTGCGCGTGCCGTCGGTGGAGTCGAATTGGTTAACAACCTCTGGCGCGCGAATTTCGGCAAGTTCCCGAAGCTTGTTGCGCAGCCCCTTGGACAGGTTGGTCATCTGCGCAAAATCATCCACCCCGAATTGATGAATCCACTTTAGAACCTGGGTAGCGCGAAATGGTTTTTCACCAATGCCGGCAAAAAATGCCACCAGTTTTTCCGCAGACAAGCCGAGCAGATTAACCTTTTCTTCTGCTACCCGGCTTGATATTTCGGCCTGTTCAACTGGCATGGGATTTTCCAGCGGCGGTTGATTGCAACGCTTTGTTAACGCGCGCAGATGTCGTCGTCGTTAAAGAAATAGGCCACTTCACGGGCGCCGGATTCCAGGGAATCTGAGCCGTGCACCGCGTTGGCGTCGATTGACTCGGCAAAGTCGGCACGGATGGTTCCCTCGGCCGCTTCCTGGGGATTGGTGGCGCCCATCAACTCGCGATTCAGCGCAACGGCATTTTCACCTTCCAACACCTGCACGACTACCGGGCCGGATGTCATAAAGGCGATCAGGTCATTGTAAAACGGACGCCCTTCATGCTCCGCGTAAAAACCACCGGCCTTGGCTTCATCGAGGCGCAGCATTTTAGACGCGACTATTTTCAAACCGGCTTTTTCAAAGCGGCTGTAGATTTTGCCGATAATATTTTTTGCAACGGCATCTGGCTTGATGATGGAAAGCGTGCGTTCAATCGCCATCGAGTTGTCTCCGAATTATCTCAATCAATTAGAAATGGGGCGGGAATTCTACTGCTGTAGGGGTTTGGTTACAAGGAAAGGCGTATGACGGGTGTGTGTAGTTTAGCGTTTAGAAGTCAGATGGCGCTACGGAGCTTACGACCTCCACACTACTGTCCGGGATAAATTGGTCCTACTTTTCCAGGTCGGTGACGGCTGTGGTCGGGTAAGGATTTCGGAACACGCTGTGAATACGTCCCTGTAAGCTCGACGCCGGCTTCCCTGCCGGCGACGAGCTTACAGGGACGTATTCACAGCGTGTTCCGAAATCCTTACCCGACCACAGCCGTCACCGACCTGGAAAAGTAGGACCAATTTATC
>JANQKW010000291.1 GCA_028280905.1 Porticoccaceae bacterium | reverse complement strand
TCGGGCTGGCAACCGGGCTGTTGTGCCTGTTGGGGTTTACCTTGCCGGCCTTATGGCACCTGCCCGCGCAATCGCCGCTGGCGGTGTTGCGCAACGACGTTCATGTTAAACCGATCAGCGCTTTGTCGCGCAGTCTGATCGGTATAGCGGCCGTGGCCCTGCTGTTGTTGTGGTACAGCGGCAGCCTGATGCTGCTGCTGGCGATGTTGGCGGGTTTCGCGCTGGTGGCCTTGACCTCTTCGGTGGTCGGTTTGCTGTTGCTGAGGCTGGGCAGGAATTGCGGTCACTGGGTCGGCAGTGTCTGGCGTCTGGCGTTGGCCAATTTGTGGCGCAGGAAATCCCAGAGCCTGATCCAGATTACCGGCTTTTCCTGGGCCATCGCGCTGTTGATGATTATGGTAGTTGTCCGCACTTCACTGGTGGACGAGTGGCGCTGGCAGCTGGCTGACGATGCACCTAACCACTTTTTGGTCAATGTGGCGCCCTATGAAGTGGAGGGAGTCAAGGCTCTGATCGGCGAGCGGCAGTTGGAAACCTCCGATTGGTACAGCATGGTGCGCGGCAGGATCACCCGTATTAACGGCCAGACACCCAGCGAGCGGATGAAGGACCGTAACGATGCCCTGAACCGAGAGCTGAATTTAAGTTGGACGGACAAATTGCCGGAAGACAATACCTTGGTGGAGGGACAGTGGTGGGACAGCCAAGCGTTGCTTGATCAATGGTCGGGCGATGACTTAACGGCGGTTTCCGTTGAACAGGATATCGCCGGACAGATAGGCTTGTCGCTGGGTGACCGGCTGGAATTCAGCGTCGGCGGCCTCAACTTTGAAGCCGTGGTAACCAGTATCCGCAGCTTGAAGTGGGACAATATGACCCCCAATTTTTACTTCCTGTTCCCGGAGGGCATGCTGGAAAACTATCCACGCACCAATATCACCAGTCTGTATATACCGCCAGAGGAGAAATTGTTGGTCAACGACCTGCTGCGCCGCTACCCGACCATCCTGGTCATAGAGCTGGACAAGATCATCGATCGTATCCGTACCATTATCGCCCAGGTTACCCGTGGGCTGGAGTTGATGACGGTACTGATTCTGGGCTGCGGTGTGTTGGTGATGTTTGCCGCGGTCCGCCTGTCGATGGATGAGCGGCTGCGGGAAAGCGCGATTCTCAGGACGGTGGGCGGTTCGCAGCGGCTGATCCTGGGCGTGCAGTCGGTGGAGTTCGGCGCGCTCGGCGGCATCGCGGGATTGCTGGCGGCCATCGCGGCGGAGTTGTCTATCGCAATGTTGCAGCGCTTTGTATTTGAGCAGAGCTTTAGTTTCCACCCCTGGCTGTGGTTTGTCGGCCCTGTTGCGGGTGTGGCGTTGGTTGGTGTGCTGGGAGTGGGTTACAGCCGCAAGTCGGTGGTGCAACCGCCGCTGGAGGTGTTGCGGGGGTTGGCTTAAGCTAACTCACAGAATGGTGCCAGTAGCGGGCGGTTTTCGTCTTGGTTTGGTGCCACGAACCCGCGGCCATCTGGGGACAGTGTTTGAGACTCGCTGTAAATACGTCCGTGTAAGC
>JANQKW010000253.1 GCA_028280905.1 Porticoccaceae bacterium | reverse complement strand
TCGCTCAAACAGTCCTCGCGACACCCCCGACAATTTGGCAAACTTAAAGCACGGCCTGATTGGTCCCGGACAAACCTCCCCTGTCGGGACTCAGGGCGTCACAAGTAGCACCGACGTAAGCGGGCGTCTGGGAACAGGTTTTGAGACCCTCGTCGACAGGGATGTCGACGCGGAGCTTACAGGGATGTATTCACAGCGAGCCTCAAAACCTGTTCCCAGATGGCCGCGGAATACTAGCACCAACCCAAGACAGCGAACGTCTCTTATTGGCAAGGATCGGTCAGTTAGTGTAAAACCCTTTCACGCCCATTGCCCTGGATGAAGCCTGGTTCAACACAAATTAGGTTATTGGCTCAGTATTAAGCTATGCTAAAATTAATGGTTTTAGCAGCCATTCTCACTATGAACTCTACCAGCAAGCTTCATCTGGCGGAAGAATCTAGCCACAGGGCGATTGTCGAGAATTACCTCGATGAATTGCACGAAGAACCCCGCTATACACCGGAGCAGGAAGCCTATTACCGCGACCGAATCAAGGCCTTGCTGGCGGAAAAGGACGCGGTAATTGTGGCGCACTATTATACTGATCCAATCATCCAATCGCTGGCGGAAGAGACCGGCGGGTTTGTTTCCGACTCCTTGGAGATGGCGCGATTCGGCAAGCGGCACTCGGCCACAACCTTGGTGGTGGCCGGCGTCAAGTTTATGGGTGAGACCGCTAAGATTCTAACTCCGGAAAAGACCGTGCTAATGCCAACACTGGAAGCCACTTGCTCGTTGGATATCGGCTGTCCCGCGGACGATTTCGCCGCTTTTTGCGATCAACACCCCGACCGGACGGTGGTGGTTTACGCCAACACCTCCGCGGCGGTGAAAGCCAGGGCCGACTGGGTGGTCACCTCAAGCATCGCGCTGGATGTGGTCGATTATCTGGACAGTTGCGGTGAAAAAATACTCTGGGCGCCGGACAAGTACCTGGGCAGCTACGTGCAGCGTCAAACCGGCGCCGATATGCTGTTGTGGGATGGCAGCTGCATTGTTCACGAGGAGTTTAAGGCGCGTGGCGTTAACGATTTGAAAGCGATTTATCCGGATGCCGCAATTCTGGTACACCCCGAATCGCCGGAAGCGATGGTCGAAATGGCCGATGTGGTGGGCTCTACTACCCAACTTATTCAGGCTGCGCAGACAATGCCCAATAAGCAATTTATTGTGGCGACAGACAACGGCATTTTTTACAAGATGCAACAGATGGCGCCCGGCAAAGAGTTGATTGAGGCGCCGACCGCCGGTAAGGGCGCAACCTGCAGAAGTTGCGCCCACTGTCCGTGGATGGCGATGAACCATCTGGAAAATCTGATGCAGTCTCTGGAACAGGGCAGTAACCAGATTCATGTGGCGCCCGAGTTGGTCAAAAAAGCCATGATCCCGTTGCAGCGCATGCTGGATTTCCGGGAAATGCAGTTACAGGAAGCCTCCTGACTACGGGCAGTTGACACAAGTCAACAAGTCTTCGATGTTGGCGCACTGCTTGCGCCGCGGCCTTGAAATCCCCCTCGCAAGCCCTATCTCTTGAATAACACTGGATATTATTCACAGAGGACAGGTTTATGCGTCTTGATCGTTTTACCAACGCATTGCAATCGGCGCTGGCCGATGCGCAATCGCTGGCAGTAGGTCGCGATAACACCAGCATAGAACAGGTACACTTGCTGTCCGCGATGCTGAACCAGCAAGGCGGTTCGGTGCGCCCGATACTTTCCCAGGCCGGTTTTGATATGGGCGGCTTAAGCGCAGCGCTGGAACAACTGATGCAGCGATTGCCCCAGGTGCAAAACCCCACCGGGGAGGTAAACGTGTCCCCGGATCTCGCGCGCCTGTTCAATCTGGCGGACAAGCTGTCCCAGCAGCAGAGCGATCAGTTCATCGCCAGCGAAACCGTATTGTTGGCGTTGTATGACGACAAAAGCGAGGTTGCGTCCCTGTTGCGCAAGCACGGCGATGGCAATCGATTGAAAGAGGTTATTCAACAGGTGAGAGGTGGCGAAGCAGTGACGGATCCGGAGGCAGAGGGGAGCCGTCAGGCGTTGGACAAATACACCATCGACCTGACGGCCCGGGCCGAACAGGGCAAGCTGGACCCGGTGATCGGGCGCGATGAAGAGATACGGCGAACCATTCAGGTGCTGCAGCGTCGCACCAAAAACAACCCGGTATTGATCGGCGAGCCCGGTGTGGGTAAAACCGCGATAGTAGAGGGGCTGGCGCAGCGGGTGATCAACGCGGAAGTGCCCGAGGGGTTGAAAAACAAGCGGGTATTGACGCTGGATTTGGGTGCGCTGCTTGCCGGGGCCAAATTCCGCGGTGAGTTTGAGGAGCGCCTGAAAGCCGTGCTTAACGAGTTGGCAAAACAGGAGGGGCAAATCATCCTGTTTATCGACGAGCTGCACACCATGGTCGGCGCGGGCAAGGCGGAGGGCGCCATGGACGCGGGTAATATGT
>JANQKW010000246.1 GCA_028280905.1 Porticoccaceae bacterium | reverse complement strand
GGGCACGGTCACCATTTTGATACCCAGCTCTTCGCAGATACTAAAGTGGCGGTCGTATCCGGGCACCGGGCAAAGGAACTTCACTTCCGACTGGCGGTGCCAGGGCGGCTGCGCGCTGAAACCGAACAGCCACCCGAAAAGCACGCTTTGATACATCAGCGTGAGGCTGCTATTGCCGCCCACCAGTATTTCTTCAGGTTGTACCTCGAGCAGTTCCGCCGCCAGCTTTTTCATGTCCGGCAGACCGTCGAGACCGCCGTAGTTGCGCGCGTCCGTGCCGTCCGGTGCTATGTAATTGCCGTTTAAGGCGCCGTCCAGCGCGTTGGCTAATGTCAGTTGGTCGGCTGAAGGCTTGCCGCGGGTGAGATCCAACGCTATGTCACCGGACACGAATTCGGCGTGCCGATCCGCCAGCTCAGCCTGCCATGACTCCAACTGTTCTGTGCTTGCCTGGTCGATATACACGTTTAGGTCCTCTTTAGGCGTCTTCAAGTCGCAACTCACCGGCAATGTCACTTGGTGGAAGGCGTCTGTCAATAGTATGAAGCAATTGGCCAAGAACGGCAGATGATTCCCGCCGCCAATTCTAAAGGGCATCAACCCCAAAAAGAAGTCGTTGCAGCAGCGTCAGCCGGTTTTTTCTTGTTTGATATTGATATCCGGTGCTATCTGCCCGGATTCGGGATCGGTGCGGCCCGTCTCAAGCCACAACCGGAATTGGGGAAAGGCGTTGCACGCAGCTTCGATATGGTCTTCGTTTACCTTTTGCTTGCCATACCGGATATTGCGCCAAGTGTCGCGGTCAATGCCGGTCAAGCTCTCCATCCTGTTCGGCATTCCCCTTATTCCTAAGAGTGCGCGGACTCTATCGCCGATAGTCATAAAATATATCTACTGTGTATTATTAACGCAAAAATTGTGATACTGTGTAATAGTTACATTAGACAAATTAACAATTTTTGATTCTATTTGACGCAGTGATAAATCACAAATGGAACTTGATAGAAAAATTAACCTTGTCACTATTCCGCCGCTGCTTTCACAAGCCCGCTTCGCCGAACTGGTTGGCAAGGAGTCTAAAACGGTCCGTTCATGGGTTATTACCCGGGCGATACCCACGGTAAAAGTCGGCGGCTCCCGGATGATCAATATAGAGAAATTGCGCCAAGACCTGGTCAACGGCAAGCGGTCGTTTATTGCGGGCGATTATGAAAATTCAGACAAACCGGAATAGCGTTTCCCATCAAGCAAAATAAACCGGGCAGAGGGTATCTCGATATGGATATTGCGTTATTGATCATTCTAGCCGCCGCATTTTACGGGACAGTTATTTACCTGGCGGAAAAATACATTTTCGGACAGTGTGACAGACCCGCTGCGGAACGTCCGAATAGCCGGGCAAAAACCGTCTGCCGACGCGGCAAGGCGATCTCACCACGGGGAACACGCAACCACAAATGGGGAAGGATATGGCATTAGTGAAGCGACAACAGCCGAGACTTGTAGCATTCTCAAATAGTGAAATACAGACCTACGTACTGGAGCTGACTTGCGGTTTAACCGCACAAGTCAATGCCAGCCATGCCATGCAATCCGACAATCTTTACCTGTTTCAATATCAGCAGCTGACGCACTGCTTCGCCGAGGTGCACAGGCATAGCGTCACCACAATCAAGCGATTGGCGCGTGACGAAAGCCGACAAGCAACGGTTTTCAGCGCCGCCTACCATCCGTCGCTAACACGCTACCGGGTTACGCTGCCGGACGATCACCAGTTATTCGTCATCGCATCCGATGACACCTGGAACCTCAATCGGGCTTGCTTCCGCTGTCACGACAAGCCCTTCGTTTCAATCGACAACGCCCGAGCCTGCAAGTTTGCCCTTGCGTCCTGGGACCGGGGCCCAAGGTCGGCCGGAATTTGGCGTGTGTTGAACACCAACGCCGACTAGTCAATGCGGAAATACGCTCAATGACCATCCCCAGGCGCTTTCTTTACCGCAGGGGCCATTTGTCCCACTTGCTCATCCGTACCACCCGTTTGCACCCAAAGCCGATACTTGGGGAATACCTCGCATACCGCGTCTATATGCTTCTCGTTAACCTTCTGCCGGTCATACTTCACATTGCGCCAGGTGTCGTAGGTAATATCCGTCTCGTTATGCAAGGTCTTATCCACCCCTTTAACCGACAACAGGCCGCGAACTCTATTTCCAATGCCCATAAGATTTATCTCCTTGATATTTATGAATAAAATATTATTTTTGAGTAATTAATACCATTCAATAATAACACTTTTTGATTCTATTTGACGCAGTGATAAAACGCAACACTTTTTTGCCTACCAGCCGTTAAAGATCAGGTTTTTTGACAGTCTTTGCTCAGTGGGATAAGTGAAAATATTGCTTGGCTGAATGCGAAATAACCGGATAGTATCAATGCGTCAAGACATTAACTCGGAGGAAATAACAGTGGCATCCGGAAATATTGTAGTGCTTAGCGCGGTGCGCACCGCGATCGGAGATTTCGGCGGCAGCCTGAAGGATCATTCGCCCTCGGACCTTGCAGCGGCCGTGGTGGCTGAATCCGTAGCAAGGGCGGGCGTCGGCATCGGTGAAGTTGGTCATTGCGTATTTGGCAATGTGGTCCATACCGAGCCTGAAGATATGTACCTTAGCCGCGTGGCGGCGCTGCGCGGCGGGCTGGACCAGGCGACGCCTGCGGTTACCGTAAACCGCCTATGCGGAAGTGGTATGCAGGCCATTGTAACGGCCGCGCAACAAATCGAGTTGGGCCACTGCAGCGCGGCGGTTGCGGGTGGCGCGGAATCCATGTCGCGGGCCGGTTACCTGGCGTCGGGCGCGCGGTTTGGTAACAGGATGGGGGATGGCAAGCTCATTGATATGATGATGGCAGCGCTGCACTGTCCCTTTGAAAAAGTCCATATGGGTATTACCGCGGAAAATATTGCGGAGAAGTGGGATATCAGCCGAGAAGCGCAGGATGAGCTGGCGTGTGAAAGCCACCGACGCGCGCAGATAGCCACAGAAGAAGGCCGTTTTAAGGAACAGATTCTTCCAATCGAGCTGAAATCCCGCAAAGGTGCGAAGCTGTTCGAGCAGGACGAACATGTTCGTTTTGATGCCGGATTGGAGGATTTTCAGAAACTCAAAGCCGTCTTTAAACAGGATGGCACGGTCACGGCCGGTAATGCCTCCGGCTTGAATGACGCGGCTGCCGCGGTCGTGCTTATGGAACAGCAAGCCGCAAGCAGCGCCGGCTTGCAGCCGCTGGCGCGCTTGGTTGGGTATGCCTATGCGGGTGTCGAACCCCGGATCATGGGTATAGGTCCGGTTCCCGCAACCCGTAAACTGCTGGAAAAGCACGGTCTTGCCGTGGCGGATATCGACGTTTGGGAAGCCAATGAGGCCTTTGCTGCGCAGGCTATCGCGGTGGCGAGGGATCTCGACATTCCGGCGGATAAACTCAACCCCAACGGCAGCGGTATATCACTGGGGCATCCTATCGGCGCGACAGGTGCGCTAATTACCGTTAAGGCCCTGTACGAGCTACAGCGCATTTCCGGTCGCTACGCCGTGGTTACCATGTGTATCGGTGGCGGGCAGGGCATTGCAGCCTTGTTCGAGCGAATTTAGCCCGCGCTACACATCAAGCTCGATCCACGCGGGATCGTGATCGCTGCCGTCTCCACCATGCTTGGTTCTGCGGTCAATCATCGGGTTTGCCGCCCTGTCGGCAAGCGCCTGGCTCACCCAGATGTGATCTAACAGTTCATAGCGGGGAAACTCGGGGCCAGGTGGGTTGAAGCGGTGCGTCCACATAGTGTTCGCCGGCCCCGGCCCTTGCCCGGCCGTTTCGGCCTTTGACGGCCGCGTCTGCCCCGGATTTTCCAGTGCGTTGACCAGATTTCGGCCATCTGCGGTCAGCATAGGCGCCAAGAATGGCGAGTCTGGCGGGTCATTCATATCGCCGGTTAACACGAACTTAGCGTCGGATCGCTCCTGTGCGGTTATGATGCGCGAGATAGTCTCCGCCTGCCGCCGTCGCCGGTTATTCGCTTCCGCCGCGCCGAGCACAGGGTCTTCTCCGAACGGAACAAAGTGGCTTTTCAGGTGGGTGTTATAAAGATTAAATAGCCGGTCGCCGTTGGCCTTGAGGATTTCCACTTTTAACAGGTCGCGGCTAAACACACGTCGTCCCTGCTCATCGGGATGTGTGGCCGTCTGAAATGAGGTGATAGCCCCGATGGGCAGCTTGGACATCACGCCGACATCGATCAGCCTTTGATCATTACCCTCTACCAGCGCGATATGTGGGTAAAGCCCGCCCAGCTGAACGCGATTAAACTCCTTCAGGACTTCAATGTGCTCCAC
>JANQKW010000245.1 GCA_028280905.1 Porticoccaceae bacterium | reverse complement strand
ACCGAGAATATGCAATCGTGCCTGCAGCGCCTGCTCCAGGGCGATCTCCATAATCTGCTCGTTGATACCCTCGATCTTGATGTCCATTTGCAGCGCGGTGACACCCTGGGCAGTGCCGGCAACTTTAAAGTCCATGTCGCCCAGGTGGTCTTCATCGCCGAGGATATCGGTGAGAACGGCGAAATCATCGCTTTCCTTGACCAGCCCCATGGCAATACCGGCAACCGGTGCTTTCAAGGGAACCCCGGCGTCCATCAACGCCAGGCTGGAACCGCACACACTGGCCATGGAGCTGGAACCGTTGGATTCGGTGATCTCGGACACCACACGCATGGCGTAGGGGAATTCTTCCTGGCTTGGCAGTACCGCCGCCACGCCGCGGCGAGCAAGCCGGCCGTGGCCAACTTCACGGCGGCCGGTAAATCCGATACGGCCACATTCACCCACCGAATAGGGAGGGAAATTGTAATGCAGCATAAACGGATCATCGGTTTTGCCCTCTAGCGCGTCAATCATCTGCGCATCGCGCACCGAACCCAGAGTAGCAACCACTATGGCCTGAGTCTCGCCGCGGGTGAACAGGGCGCTGCCGTGGGTTTTTTTCAGTACGCCCACCTCCACATCAATGGCGCGAACGGTTTTGCCGTCGCGGCCGTCGATGCGGGGTTCGCCGCGGATAATGCGGCCGCGAACAATCTTCTTCTCCAGCTTTTTAAAGCTTTCGCGCACATCTTCTTCACTGAACTCGGAATCCTCCGCTCCCATGGATTCAATGGCCTGGTTGCGCAGTTCATCGAGTCGGGCAACCCGGTCCTGCTTAACGGTGATCTGGTAGGCGGCCTCCACACCGGCGCCAATCTGTTCCTGTATCGTCGCCGACAGCGCCTGGTTTTCCGGCTCTGGCTGCCAGTCCCAAGTCGGCTTGCCGACTTCGGCCGCGAGTTCGTCAATCACCTTGATAACCGCTTGCATTTCCTGGTGCGCATAGAGCACCGCCCCCAACATAATGTCTTCGGGCAATTCGGAAGCTTCGGATTCCACCATCAGCACGGCGTCCCGAGTACCCGCGACTACCATGTTCAGTGCCGAATCCGCCAAACCGTCGTAGGTGGGATTCAACAGGTAACCCTGCTCGCGGTTGTATCCGACACGGGTGCCGCCAATGGGGCCGTTAAACGGAATACCGGAGATCGCCAGCGCCGCGGAGGTGCCGATCATCGCGGGTATATCCGGGTCGATATGCTTGTCGGCGGACATCACGGTGCAAACCACCTGCACTTCGTTTTTAAAACCCTCCGGGAACAGCGGGCGAATCGGGCGGTCGATCAACCTGGATGTCAGGGTTTCCTTCTCACTGGGACGACCTTCGCGTTTGAAAAAACCGCCGGGAATCTTACCGGCCGCGTAGGCTTTCTCCTGGTAGTGGACCGACAACGGAAAGAAATCCTGGCCCTCTTTGGCGTCTTTCGCGCCAACTACGGTACAGAGTACCGAGGTATTCTCGATGGTGCACAAAACGGCACCGCTGGCCTGCCGGGCAACGCGTCCGGTTTCCAGGCTTACGGTCTGATTACCGTATTGAAATGTTTTAGTTACGGGATTCACTCTTTTTCACCTATATTCTTGTTGACTAGCTTTCAGTCAGCCACTCAGTCAACCATAATCAAGCGGCTGTTTTACGACAACGGCTCCCGCGGGAGCCGTAAGATCTCGATTAGCGACGCAAGCCAAGCGACGCAATCAACTGCGTGTAACGCGCCGGATCTTTCGCTTTAAGATAGTCCAGTAGTTTGCGGCGCTGATTGACCATACGAATCAGGCCACGACGTGAGTGGTGATCCTTTTTGTGGGCGCCAAAATGGTTTTGTAGCTTGTTGATATTAGCCGTGAGCAGCGCCACCTGCACTTCCGGAGAGCCGGTATCCCCCTCTCCTCGTGCGTGTTGTTTGACGATCGCTTCTTTTTCAGCTGCGGTTAACATAGTTTTTTCTCCAATATGCCGTTGGTATTCAGGCAAACCCGCGCATATTTACAGGATGCCTATTGGTTAGTCTCCATTGTTGTTGATTTTACCGACACATCCCTGTGCCGGATTAGTCATTTACCATCCGCCGCGGCGCAATCAGGCCGTCGTCGGTAATTTCTCCAACACCTAAAAAGGCGCCGTCTTCCTGGAAGATGCGCACTATATCGCCTTCTTCCACCTGGCGATAGTCCCTGGGCAACATTACCGGTTGTCCATGCCGCAAATACCAGGCCACGGATTCCAGCAATTCAACCCTGGCCAAGTGCTTGATACCGGCATCTACCGGCAGCAGCAGTTGGTCCAAATCCTCGGCTTGCCCCGCTTCCCTCAGGGCCTCCAGCCGCCCTATCTCAACCGTTTCGGCGTCGCTGAACGGACCGGCGGCTGTGCGGTGCAAGCGATTTACATAGGCGCCGCAACCCAAGGCTTCACCGAGATTTTCCGCCAGCGTGCGGATATAGGTCCCCTTGCTGCAATGTATTGACACATCGGCTTCGGCCAGTTGTCCGGGCCGAAAATCCTGCAGTTCGAACTCGAACACTGTCACCGGCCGCGGTTGCCTGGCTACCTGCTTGCCCTGCCGCGCCAGCTTGTAGAGCGGCGTACCCCCGCTTTTTAACGCGGAGTACATTGAAGGCACCTGCTCAATAGCGCCGCGGAACGGCTGAAACGCCTGCTCTACCTGGCGCAGGGTTAGCTGTTCAGCCCCATACTCGCTAATAATCTCGCCGTCGGCATCGCCGGTGGCGGTTGCCATACCAAAACGAAAGGTGGCGCTGTAGCGCTTATCCGCTTCCAGCAAATACTGGGTAAATTTTGTCGCCTCTCCCAAACAAACCGGCAAAACGCCTGTGGCCAGGGGGTCGAGACTGCCGGTATGCCCGGCTTTCGCGGCATCAAACAGCGATTTAACCCGCTGCAACGCCGCATTCGACGTGATACCCAACGGCTTGTTTAGCAGCAGGATTCCGTTTACCTGCCTGCCCTTGCGCCTTTTTGCCAACCTTAAGCGTCCCCGCCTTCGGATTCCTCACCGCTTTTCCCGGATCTCTGTCGGTCCTCGCTGACGGCGTAATCAATCAGCGCTGACAGGTGTTGCCCCCGCTGGCCGCTGCTGTCGTAGTAAAACCTCAGCCTCGGGGTAATGCGCATCCGCAGCTGCTTGGCCAACTGGCTGCGCAAAAAGCCCGCCGCGCCGTTGAGGGTCTCGATCGCGACTTTACTGTCCGCCTCGTTGCAACCGACAAACGTCAGGTACACCTTGGCGCTGGATAGGTCCGAACTGACTTCCACCGCGTTAATGTTCGCCATACCTACCCGCGGGTCGCGTATTTCATCGCGGATCAGTTTGGCCAATTCCCGTTGCAGGGCGTCGGCTACCCGTTCATTGCGGCCAAATTCACGTTGCATAGCGGATGCTCTCACGCGCTAAAGCTGCCTGGCAACTTCCTTGATATCGAATACCTCGATCTGGTCGCCAACCTTCACATCATTGTAGTCTTTTACACCGATACCGCATTCGGTGCCGTTGCGGACCTCGCCAACGTCATCCTTAAAGCGGCGCAGAGACTCCAGTTCGCCCTCGTAAATAACCACATTATCGCGCAATACGCGGATCGGCTTGTTCCGGTAAACCGTGCCTTCCACAACCATGCAGCCGGCAATCTGCCCCAGTTTCGGCGAGCGGAATACTTCGCGCACTTCGGCGATGCCGACAATCTCTTCCCGGCGCTCGGGTTCAAGCATACCGCTCAACGCCTGCTTCACCTCATCCAGCAAGTTGTAGATAACACTGTAGTAACGCAAATCCACCTGCTCGGCTTCCGCCAACCGGCGCGCCGCCGCATCGGCCCTGACATTAAAGCCCATCAGCACGGCGCCGGAAGTCATCGCCAGGTTGATGTCGGATTCGTTCAACCCACCGACGCCCGAACCGACCACCGAAATGCCCACTTCGTCACTTTCTAGATCGGCAAACGACGAAAGGATTGCCTCCAATGAGCCACGCACGTCGGCTTTTACCAGCACCGGCAGTACCTTCTTCTCGTCCTCGCCGAATGAAGCAAACATATTTTCCATCTTGGTTGCTTGCTGACGCGCCACTTTTTCGTCGCGCGCCTTGTCCTGGCGATGTTCGGCAAGCTCCCGCGCCTTGCGCTCATCGGCAACCACCATAAACTCTTCACCCGCGGCTGGAGGCACGTCCAGACCGAGTATTTCGACCGGAATTGAAGGTCCGGCTTGTTCTACGGCTCGACCCGCTTCGTCGTTCATCGCGCGGACTTTACCGACGCTCTCGCCGGCCAACACGAAATCGCCGCGATTCAGCGTGCCCGCTTGCACCAGCGCGGTGGCAACCGCGCCCCGGCCTTTTTCGAGGCGCGACTCGACGATAATCCCCTGGCCCGGCCCGTCCACCGGCGCTGTCAGTTCCAGTACTTCGGCCTGC